>DDKQ01000042.1:0-16688 GCA_002339355.1 Candidatus Subteraquimicrobium carltonvillense
AAGCACCCCCGAGGCAACGGCGCGTTTAACCTGGTTAACGATCTGCAAGTATATGGGCACTTCTGAGTGTGGGTCGATATGAAATAGCACATCAAGTCACATTTACATTGTACTACTTTATTAGTACAATCATTTTATAATAAATTGGGGTAAAGTCAAGCGTCCAATGGGGTCAGACCTCGGCATATTGATTTATCAGGCATGATAAATCTTAACTTAAAATTTTCCCTGTCTACCGACAGGTTAGACTTTTCACACCAGCTTCATTGAAGAATCCCTCAAGGAAGGATAAATTTGAAATAGTGATTTAATGTTATGAATTAAGAGTCGAATTTGGGAGGAAAAATGTCATTCTTCACCCTCATCTTCAAAAATTTATTTCGCTGTAAAACAAGAACCCTTTTAACAATTTTGGGAATTAGCATCGGCATCGCCACCATCGTCACTTTAGGGGTAGTTACAGAGGGGCTCAAGGCCTCCATAGAAAAAACTCTCAAGACGGGGAAGGCGGATTTTTCGATAGCCCAGAGCGGAGTGGCGGATCTCATATTGAGCACCATTCCCGAGGGGAGAGTTAGAGAGATTGAAGGAATGAAAGAAGTGAAGAAAGCTGTGGGCGTATTAATATCGGTTTATCCCGTGGGAAGGAATCCTTATTTTCTTGTAAATGGGGTCAGAGCGGAGGATATCATAATTGGAGGCGTAAAGATAATCGAAGGCAGTATTTTTTCTAAGGAAAACGAGAACGAGATCATCCTGGGAAAAGTAGCCTCAAGGAATCTTAAAAAGAAGGTGGGAGACGAACTGAGCTTAGGCGGAAGGAATTTTAAGATCATGGGTATTTTCGAGACGGGTAACGTCTTCGAAGATGGTGGGGCTCATCTATCCCTGAAAACCCTTCAAAGGATGCAACAAAAGGAGGACAAGATCACCATGATGCTGGTGGAGCTGAAGAAGGGAGCAGATATTGAGAAGGTGACCGAACAAATCGAAAAGGATTACCCCGAGTTGGCTACCGTTAAATCGGTGGAGGAGTACAGCAAAGTCGATAAAGGCATGGATATCGTGAGTTCAGCCAGCTGGATGATATCCCTTCTGGCGGTCATAATTGGAGGAATTGGCGTGATGAACACCATGATGATGTCGGTCTTCGAACGCACCAGAGAAATCGGGGTCTTGAGAGCACTTGGCTGGAAGCGTCGACGAATCTTAAGCATGATTTTAGGAGAGTCCTTTTTAATCAGCATTTTTGGTGCTTTATTTGGATCATTAGTGGGAGTAGCCGCGGTGAAATTGGTACTACTTTCACCTGTGGTGAGGGGATTTATCGAACCAGTTTATTCCATCGATGTTTTCAAAGTAGCTTTGGTTGTGGCTTTACTATTGGGTCTTCTGGGTGGTTTTTACCCTGCTTACAAAGCGTCCAGATTGTCACCGGTGGAAGCGCTGAGATATGAGTAAGAGGTCTAAGGTCCAATGAGGCTGTTGACAAACTAATTTTGAATTGTAAATCTATGCCACAATTCATATTCAACCAAGCTATTTTCATACTTGCACAAGTACGAAAATAGAATTTTGACATATTTTGACATTAAAATACAGGATTAATCAGCAATCCCCAATGTCCAAAGTCCAAGGTTGAAGGAAAAGATGGGTGTGAGATGGCTAAAACAATTATTAAGATCAAAGACTTGGTGAAAACTTTTGAAGGGGGAAGGGTCAGAGCACTGGATGGAGTGAATCTCGAAGTCCCGGAAGGTGAATTCATATCCATCATGGGTCCCTCCGGCTCGGGTAAATCAACCCTTTTAAACATGATTGGAGCGCTCGATCGCCCAACGGAGGGGGAAGTAATCGTCGATGACGTGGATCTCTCAAAGGTCAAAAATCTCAATGAATTCAGGGCGAGAAAGGTTGGCTTTGTCTTTCAGCTTCACAACTTGATTCCAACGCTTACCGCCCTTGAAAATGTTGAGATTCCCATGTTTGAATTGGGATTATCCAAAAGGAAGAGGGTAGAGCGGGCTAAAAGATTGCTTGAACTGGTGGGTTTGGGGGAACGTCTGGATTACATCCCTACCAAGCTTTCTGGGGGAGAGAGGCAGCGGGTGGCAATCGCCAGGGCTCTGGCTAATAATCCAAAAATAATTCTCGCTGATGAGCCCACGGGAAATCTCGATTCTGCCAGTAGTGATGAAATTCTTTACTTACTCCTCGACCTCAACCAACGAGGACAGACGATTGTTCTAGTCACTCACGACGAAGAGATGGCTGAACATGCAAGTGTCGTTTATCGCTTGAAAGATGGAAAGATAATCGAAACCTAATACCACCTGTTGAGGAGGGATATATAAATGATCGAGTCTTACGATTTTGGAAGAATAGTTATTGATGGCAAGGAATATACCCAAGATGTGATCATATATCCAGATCGGGTTAATCCCAATTGGTGGAGAAAGAGGGGACACGAATTAAATCTCCAGGATATCCAGGAGATTTTTGAAGCAAAGCCCGAAACCCTGGTGGTGGGGACGGGTTATTCGGGACTGATGCACGTTTTGCCGGAGACCAGAAAACAATTAGAGTCTCAAGGAATTGAGCTGATAATCGAGGACAGCAAAAAAGCTTGTCAAACTTACAACGACCTTTGCAAGTCCAAGAAAGTCATAGCTGCCCTTCACCTGACCTGCTAATAATTTTGGCTGAGGTTTGAGCTGGTGCAATTTTGCTTCCCTCTTGCTTCCATAGTCAAATTCTTTAGTCATGTCCCTATCTCGGATAGCCTATGGAAATGATATACAAATGGATCGCAGTCGCAGGGGTCATGCTTGAATATTGAATAATTTATATTAGTTTGAAAGTTTTTCAAGTTTGTCAAGCCTGACCCTAGGGGGATGATGTACAAGGGCTCGTGATTTTGAGGAAGGGAGAGCACCTTCTGCACTTGATCATCGTGAAAAGCCCCGATAGGAACACCGCCTAGCCCCATGGCTACAGCCTGCAAGAGGATGTTTTGAGCGGCATGCCCCGCTTCTATGTGGACGTATCTCGGGGCTCGTTCGCCATACTTTGCGGCCGTTCTGCCGTAAACTGCGGTGATGACTATATTTATCGGCGCTTCTGCTATGGAGAACTGACCGAGTGCCGCATTGGCGAGTTGGGAACGTCGATCCCTCTCCTTGATCTTCTTGAGGATGTGCTTTTCCACTCCATAGTGATAAACGCCGTCTTTCGAAACCACGTAAAGCTCTAGGGGTTGTAATGCACCCGCCGATGGGGCGGTTCTCGTGGCGCCGGTGATGGCGTCGAGTGCCCTTCCTTGAGCGGCCCAGAGCAATTGGGAGATTTGTTCCAGGGTTAAGTCTTGTTCGGTGAAATTTCGTTTACACTCGCGAGATCCCAATGCCTTTTCCAGAGACATTTCCCCATTTCTCTTGGGTTCGGGTAGCTTAATCATGGCATCTTCTAGGGCAATTCTTTTGCTGATCCTTCGCTCTGCCGCCTTTTCCTCAGGCTTCGCCCTGCAACCGCAACAGAATAAGCAAATTAGTAAGATTGCAATCCACATCTGACACATTTGCCCTCTCATTTGATCTCTTTCACTACCTTCACCTCTCTTTTTAACAGTTGGGGAAATTTCGTGGAGTAGATCAGTGTGATTGGAATAAGTAAACTACATAATTTTTGTTAGGGTTATCATACCATGGACTCATTTCGCGTAAAAAGAGTTTTGGAGCCTAGGGATTTTATTTAAATCTGCGGTTGAAATTGTATTATAATACTTGAGGTCAGGGTTTTTGGTGAGGTTGGAAGTTCAAATGAAGGATATCGCAGAGTTAAGGAAAAGGGCGGAAGAACTCCGAGATTTAATCAATTACCATAATTATCGCTACTATGTACTGGATTCCCCCGAGATTTCCGATGCAGAGTATGATGAGCTAATGCGGGAGCTCATTGCCATAGAAGAGGCTCATCCGGAATTGGTTACCCCAGATTCGCCAAGCCAGCGGGTGGGGGCACCTCCTGCTGAAGGATTCCTACCTGTTCGTCATCGAACCAAGATGCTCAGTCTCGCCGATGCCTTCTCTTTCGACGAACTCACCGCTTTCTTTAATCGAATTGCGAGAGAATTACTGGGTGAGAACATTGAATTCGTTTGCGAATTGAAGGTCGATGGAACGGCAATCGCCTTGACTTATGAAAAAGGTCTCTTAACCTGTGGTGCAACTCGGGGAGATGGCGAAGTGGGTGAAGACATCACCCCCAACATAAAGACCATCCGCTCCATCCCTCTGCGTTTGAGGTCAGATTCTCCGCCAGCCCTTCTTGAGGTCCGAGGCGAAGCATATCTTTCTAAAGAGCAATTTGAAGAGCTAAATAAAGAGCGGGGGGAGCAAGGACTCCCCCTCTTTGCCAATCCTCGGAACGCCGCCGCTGGTTCCTTAAGGCAGTTGGATCCAGGCATCACCGCCAAACGTGCCCTCGATTCCACACTGTATTCGATCGGACACGCCACGGCTATATCCTTCGAAACTCACTGGGATGTACTGCAATTTCTAAAAGAGACTGGATTTAAGGTGAGCAAATACTCGCAAAAGGTTGAAGGCCCCGATGAGGTTTTTGATTTCTGTTCGGATTGGCAGAAGAAAAGGGATTCACTTCCTTACGAGATAGACGGGGTGGTAATCAAGGTTAATTCCCTCCATCAACAGGCAAGACTTGGAGCTACTTCCAAATCTCCACGGTGGGCAGTCGCCTATAAGTTCCCGGCGGAGCAGAGAACCACCAAGGTACTCGATATAACCGTCAATGTTGG
Organism: Candidatus Subteraquimicrobium carltonvillense; assembly: GCA_002339355.1. Taxonomy (GTDB): domain Bacteria; phylum Actinomycetota; class Aquicultoria; order Subteraquimicrobiales; family Subteraquimicrobiaceae; genus Subteraquimicrobium; species Subteraquimicrobium carltonvillense. The sequence goes on from DDKQ01000042.1 coordinate 4,817, forward strand.
GCGAACGGGGGCCATCACCCCCGTGGCCATCCTGGAGCCGGTGAGAGTGGCCGGTTCAACGGTTAGTCGGGCTACTCTTCACAATGAAGATGAAATGAGGCGAAGGGATGTCCGCATCGGCGATACTGTCATCGTTCAGAAGGCAGGGGATGTCATCCCTGAGGTCGTCGCACCAATTGTGAGCAAAAGGATGGGTGAAGAAAGGATATATCAGATGCCCACCCATTGCCCGGTATGTGGGGCGGAGGTAATACGCCCTCCAGGGGAAGCCGTTGCCAGATGCACCGGAATCGCCTGCCCAGCGCAGCTCTTTGAACACATCCTCCACTGGGCGAGCAGGAGTGCCATGGATATCGACGGACTTGGTCCCGCGGTTGTCACGCAACTCCTCGAAAAGAACTTAATCGAAGATGCGGCAGATCTTTATTATTTGACCAAAGAAGACTTGCTAGAGGTGGAGCACTTTGCCGATAAGGCGGCAGAGAATCTCCACGATGCGATTCAGAGGTCAAAATCGAGACTTCTTTCCAGACTTTTATTTGGATTGGGAGTCAGACATGTGGGGGCACACATGGCGGAGGTTCTAGCAAAATACTTCCCCTCAATCGAGGAGCTCAAGAGAGCAAGTTATGACCAACTGCTGGAGATAACCGAGATAGGACCAAAAATCGCCGAGAGCGTGATTAGTTTCTTTAAGCAGGAGAGAAACCTAAAAGTTCTTGACAAGTTAAAGGAAGCTGGGCTAAAAATGGAAGAAGTTGTAAAGGTTGAGGCACCTCAGAAACTCGATGGTTTAAGCTTCGTACTCACAGGAGTTCTCACCACATTCACTAGAGAGCAAGCTGAAGAAAAAATTAAGGAGCTGGGTGGTCGAGTTTCTTCAAGCGTAAGTAAAAATACCGACTATGTGGTTGTCGGGGAGAATCCCGGGAGTAAATTGGATAAAGCCAGGGAATTAGGTGTAAAGGTACTAACGGAAGAGGAGTTCGTGAGACTTTTAAGTGAATAACCTTTCTTTCACTTAAGGAGAGCTTCTATCTCTGCTTCTAATTCCTTATCTTTCTGGTTTTGCTGGAGTTATGTATTTGCTTTAATTTGTAGTAAGCTTAATTGATTCGGCGATTTTGATGGCCTCTTCTAAGGGCAGGTTTTCTGCCTCAACGAGTACTGTTACATATTTGAAATCGCCGCTCCCTTCCCTCTCAAAGATCACCATTGTTGGGACGCGCTTTGTTTCACCACGGATGACCTGCTCATGTCCTTCTCTTCCCAATGCGATTTTTCCATTTATGGTGATCTTCTGCATTGAATGGCACTTTCCTTGCTGATCTGGTGCTCTGTATTGAAGGAGTTCCTTCTCCTCTCGCAATCTTGCTTCGACATCAAAGTAGGGTTCCTTGGTGGGAAATTCAGAAATTCTAATGTCGTTTGTGTAGTGAAGGATTATTTCACCCGCATATTTGTCTTCAAATCCAGGAGGTGGAGGATCCAGAGCAACTCCTTTGAGTTTAACTTCAGTGGGAAGATAAGATGGAAGAAGAATCTCATAAGGCACTTTCTTCCGAGCTTCCTCTAAGGTCATCATCTTTTCCTCTAATTTATCTTTGGGCATAGGAGCAGGGAGTTTAGGCTGAACTTCTCTTATATTTTGACTTGTATTTGTTATAGCTACGTCACCCTCTTTTTCAGCCGACCTTTGTTGTATAAAGATCAAACAAACAACGATCAATGACCCAATAGTGACGAGAGTTAAGATCAATAACAATTTTTTATTTTTAACATACAAACTCATCTAAATCACCCTCTCAAGGAATACCATTCAGAATTCGACTTCTTATACCAATAATACCTAGGATCATTGTCGTACCACAACTGTTGATTAGTCCAAAGTGACCAATTCCCGTAGTAGTCTCTTTTCGAAAGGCTCCACCAATGACCATAGTTGTCGTCCCAATAACTTAGTTTCTCAGCCTGACTGCCATCTATCGCACTACTCATGCCGTTAGGTTCACTGATATTTATTGCCCACCTTTGCCTGTTGTCTATGTAGAAAAGCCATGTATTAGTGGGATAATTGCCATTCCAGCGCGTGACAAATAAGTGATTTGTTCCTGGCGTGGGATATTCAAAGAGCACTTCATAATAGTAACTCCAATGATACCATGCGCAAAAGAATCTTGGGCGGCGATCATCATAGGCAAACCATCCAATTTCCGTCCAAGCTCTACCGTCTGCCCTGGTACACCAGATGGAATTAACTTTCATGCTCCCACTCACAACATATGGGTTACTCATTACATAATTCCAGGATGCAACCCCATACCAATAACCAGTGGCTTGATAGGCACTAACATAATATCTTGCCTCGGCTTGTGAAGGGAAAACGAAAGAAGATAATCCGAATGTACTTATCAACAAACTAGTAAAGATAATTAAACTGATTTTTGAAATCATCTTTTCTTGATTGATTCTTCCAAAGCAGTTTTTCTTCTTCATCATCTCCTCCTTTTTACGTCTATATCTTAAATCACCCCCCTTTTTTGCAATGACCACCACCAGGTTCTTTGAAATTACAGGTTAAATAGAGAAAATTGTCAAAAAGTTAACTAAGACTTGAAAAGAGCTTATCAAACCAGCTATCATCATTGGAAAGATATATCGAAATAAAAGATAGAGAGTTTGTGAGGTTGTTAAGTGAATAATCGAGAGGTTCCCTGGACGTTAAAGGATGCCGGCAAGGGTTTGTTCATCTTAATACTTTTAATCCTGCTGAGTTTCTCCCTTCAGACCCTTCCCATCAAAATTCCCTTTGCTTCTCCCATAGTTCGAACACTTCAAATGCTCTTAATTTACGGTTTTTTAGTCTCGGTAGCTTGGTATTATGGGGTTAGAGCTTACCGTGGAAGATTAAGGGATCTGGGCTTTTCTTCCTTCAATCTTTGGCTCGGCTTGAAATTGGGCTTCCTTTGGTTGATCTTAGTTAGAACTTTAGCGGCGTTGTATGCTATCATTGCCATTGCTGTATTCAAATTCGAGCCTTCACCAGAGCTGATTACGGGTATACCTCGTCTTTTCGGACGGGGTTATCTTGGGTTGATATTCGCTCTTTCGATAGCTGCTGTGGTAGCCCCCATTGCCGAAGAGGTATTTTTCAGAGGCTTTATCTATTCTGCACTTCGGAAGAGCATCGGAATTACGAAGGGTATTATCATCAGTGCTTTAATCTTTGCTCTTTTTCATGCTCAATCATGGCTTTTGATTCCAGTGACCATAATCGGAGTGGTCCTGGCTTATCTCTATGAGAAGACGGGGTCATTAGGACCTCCCATAATTTTGCATGCGCTAAACAATCTCATCTCCGTGGTTTTGATATACTCTATATACTCTATTTATGGTTGAAGGTTCAAGTTGTAGGAAGGGAGAGGGAGGAAGATGGCGATTAGTAAAAAAGAGGTAGAGCATGTTGCCTGGTTGGCTAGGCTTTTTCTTACCGAGGAGGAGAAGGAAAGATTCACCAAACAGCTCAGCCAGATATTGGATCATGCTGGGAAGATTGCCAAATTGGATACTTCTAAGGTGCCTCCCACATCCCATGTTTTGCCTTTAAAGAATGTATTTCGCGGTGATAAAACACGCTTCTCTCTTCCTCGAGAAGAGGTGCTTTCCAATGCACCCAAGAAGGAGGACGGGTCCTTTCTGGTCCCCAAAATCATCTAGTCCGTAGTGGGGAGTGGGTAGTCGGGAGTTTTTATGGAAAAGTTTGATTTTGAAAGGCTCGAAGTTTATCAAAGAGCTGTAAAATTTGCAAATGAGGTTTATAGACTCACAAGCCAGTTTCCAAAATCTGAGCAGACAAATTCTGACCACGAACTTTGTTATCGAGAGTGTGTGGAGTAGCTTGAATGATTAGTGGATTAATAAATTCACTCCTAACTCCTGACTAAGAGACTCCCGACTAACAAGGGGTTCGATGGAACTATACAAACTGACGGCTCACGAACTTCATAGGATGCTCAAAGAGCGCAAAATAAGCGCATTCGAGCTTTGCCGGAGCGTATTTTCTCGCGTAGGGGAGTTCGAGGACAAAATTAAAGCCTACATAACCCTAACCGAGGAACAAGCGCTGACAAAGGCTCGCGAAGTCGATGAGAAAATAAAGGCTGGGGAGCGGCTATCGTCTCTGGCTGGCATCCCCACCGCCATAAAGGATAATATGTGTACCAAGGGGCTGCTCACCACTTGCGCCTCGAAGATTCTCCAGAACTATATGCCCATTTATACCGCCACCGCCGTTGAAAGACTCTTTGCTCAGGACATCGTGCTCACGGGCAAAACGAACATGGATGAGTTTGCCATGGGTTCTTCCACGGAGAACTCCGCCTTTTTCGCTACCCGTAATCCTTGGAACTTGGAGACCGTTCCAGGTGGTTCCAGTGGAGGTTCCGCAGCTGCGGTGGCTGCTGGTGAAGCTATTTTATCCCTTGGATCCGATACGGGGGGATCGATACGTCAACCCGCCGCCCTCTGCGGAGTGGTGGGACTCAAGCCCACCTATGGTTTGGTATCGAGATATGGATTGGTGGCTTTTGCCTCCTCCCTCGATCAAATCGGTCCCATAACCAAGGATGTAATGGATTGCGCCCTCCTTTTGAATTACATCGCCGGTCACGATCCCCTTGATTCCACATCTTTAAGGGTTGAGATACCCGATTATACGAAGGCTCTGGTAGACGAGGTTAAGGGTTTGAAGATTGGAGTACCCGTGGAGTTGATGGGGGAGGGAATCCAAACCGAGGTGAGAGAGGCCATAGAGAGTGCCATTAAGCTTCTAGAAGATTTGGGTGCTTGTTGTCAGGAGGTCTCTCTTCCTCATCTCGATTATGCACTCTCTGCTTATTATATCATCGCTCCCGCTGAAGCGAGCTCCAATTTGGCTCGATTTGATGGGGTCAGATACGGCTATCGAGTCCCCGAGAAAGTGGAGGACATTATGGAGATGTACTTCCGGACGCGAGCTGAGGGCTTCGGCAATGAGGTTAAGCGCCGCATAATGCTTGGGACTTACGCTCTTTCTGCCGGCTACTATGAAGCTTACTATGGTCAAGCCCAGAAGATCCGCACCTTGATAGTAAACGATTTTAACAAAGCCTTTGAGAAGTTCGATGTTTTAATCTCGCCCACTTCGCCCTCAGTGGCCTTCAAAATAGGCGAGAAATATGAGGATCCATTACGCATGTATATGTCGGATATTTGTACCATTCCAGTGAACTTGGCCGGTATTCCTGCCATTTCCATACCTTGCGGGGAGGCAGATGGTTTACCCATCGGTCTTCAAATAATGGGCAAGCCCTTGGATGAGGAAACAATTTTAAGGGTCGCCTATACTTTTGAGCAAAATTTTGGATTCAAGGAAAAAACCAAATTTGTAGGCAATGTATAAATTGTAATATCAGAAAAATTGATATATAATTTATTAAAAGCGATGCATATATAGGAGGATGGAAATATGAAACGGACTCTTAAAAAGAGACCCATTCAAATTTATCTCGATAAAAAACAGGATGAGGTTCTGAAATATTTGGCCGAGAAGATGGGTGTTTCTAAAGCCGAGTTGATCAGGCGTAGCGTGAACGATTTTCTAAGGGAGAAGATACCCATAGATAAAGATCCTGCATTAGAGATAATAGGGCTGGGAGGTAAGATTGGCATAAGCGATCTTTCCATTAGGCACGATGAATATCTAATCAAAATCGAGAGAAAGGAAAGGATTAAGTGAAGGAGCAAGAGGTATTCGTTGATACCGGAGCTTGGTTAGCTTTAGTTGCCACGGATGATTCGCATCATGAAGAAGCCAAGGAAATTTATCCCAGCCTTTTGGCAGACTATCAAAGGCTGATTACAACAAATTTGGTGGTGAGTGAAACTTATATAGCCATAAGGAAGGCTGTGGGACATAAAGCAGCTATTTTCTTCCTTGAGAAGATTCAGGAGAGCCCCCGAATTGAAAAAGTGTGTTCAACTGGCGAATTAGAGGATGAAGCTTACAAACTTCTCAAAAAATATGAGGATCAGGATTTCAGTTTTGTCGATGCGGTGAGTTTTTGCTTAATGAAGCGAAGAGCGATCAAAAAGGCCTTTGCCTTCGATTCACATTTCGTAACAGCCGGTTTCACTCTATTGCCCGGAAGGTAGTAGGCTTAATTCGGATGGAGAGATAAAATTCACAAGTGAGGAACGTCCCCGTGGAGTATGAGGTAGTCATCGGTTTAGAAATCCATGTCGAGCTTCTGACTGAGAGCAAGATGTTCTGTGGCTGCTCGGCTCGAACCTTTGGCGAGAAGCCCAATACTTTGACCTGCCCAGTTTGCCTTGGTATGCCCGGCTCTCTCCCAGTGATAAATGAGAAGGCCATCGAATATACGGTGAAAACGGGTCTCGCCTTGAATTGTAATATCGCCCCGTTCAGTCAATTCCACCGCAAGAATTACTTCTATCCCGACATGGTTAAGAACTATCAGATATCCCAGTATGATTTGCCCCTTTGCACCGATGGTTATATCGAAGTTGAGATGGATGGTCATAGCAGGCGGGTGGGCATCACCAGGGTCCACCTCGAGGAGGACACTGGGAAACTCGTTCACGTCGGGGGAGCGGGAAGAATTGCTGGAGCGGAATATAGTTTAGTGGATTTCAATCGAAGCGGAGTACCCCTCATGGAGATCGTAACAAAACCCGACATCCGTTCACCAGACGAGGCTAAAGCTTTCCTTCAGAAGCTAAAGAGCATTTTGGAGCATCTCCGTGTCTCCGATTGCAATATGGAACAGGGTTCGCTTCGATGCGATGCCAATGTCTCCATTCGCCCCATGGGCTCGAAGGAGCTTGGAATAAAAACTGAAGTGAAGAACATGAACTCCTTCAAAGCCCTCCAGCGGGCTTTAGCGTACGAGGTGGAGAGGCAGAAGGAAATCCTGGGGCAGGGTGGAGTCGTAGAACAGGAGACCAGACACTGGGATGATGTTAAAAATGTAACCACACCCTTGCGCACCAAGGAATATGCTCATGATTATCGTTATTTCCCGGAACCGGATCTGGTACCCATAGAACTCGATCGGGATTTGATTGAAAGTTTAAGGGTCAGTCTCCCCGAGCTTCCCGATGCCAGGAAGAAGCGTTTTCAGGAGCAATATGCTTTATCTAGCGGCGATGCCTCCTTCCTCACCTCCTCCAAAGCCCTCGGTGATTTCTTTGAGGAGTGCATGAAGAGTTACTCCGATGCCAAGAAGGTGAGCAACTGGATGATGGGGGAGCTCCTGTATCATCTAAACGCGGCCAATATGGAGATCGACGAATGCGCCGTTACCCCAAAGCACCTGGTTCAACTCCTCAAGCTCATCGACGATGGAACGATAAGCGGGAAAATTGCCAAAGCAGTTTTTGAGGAGATGTTCGAGACGGGTAAGCTCCCCCAAATCATCGTGGGGGAAAAGGGGTTAACCCAAATCACCGATGAAGAAGAACTCACTAGAATCGTGGAATTAGTTTTGGAGGAAAATCCGGGTGTGGTTGAGGATTATAGAAAGGGTAAGGAAAGAGCTTTGGGTTTTTTGGTCGGGCAAGTTATGCGTCTCACCAAGGGACGCGCCAATCCCCAGCTTGTAAACAAATTGTTGAGGGAGCGCCTCTAACAAGTCGGGAGTCTCTTAGTGGGGAGTTAGGAGCCAAATTTCTTTTACCGTAACTCCCCACTTCCTATTCTCCACTGCTAACTAACAAACTCCCAACTCGCGTTGGTTCTGTCGAGGTTCTTGCTATCCGTGTGCTTTTTACCTTAAAATGAGGAAAATTAAAAGAAATTTTTCACTAATATCGATGCTGGAGGGAGTACTGTGAGCGATAAACTGGAGGCTGAATTGATGTTTAAGGAAGAGTCCATACCGGCGATAAAGATCGATGACACCACCCTCAGAGATGGAGAGCAAACGGCGGGCGTCGTCTTCTCCAATCATGAAAAAATAAGGATCGCCAGGCTTTTGGATGAGGTGGGAGTGCACCAAATAGAAGCCGGAATTCCGGCAATGGGTGGGGATGAGAAAGAAGCCATAAAAACAATAGCGGATTTGGGTCTAAAGGCAAGTATCCTGGCCTGGAATAGAACGGTTATCGAAGATATCAAGCATTCTCTCGATTGCGGAGTCTCAGCTGTCGCCGTCTCCGTTTCAACCTCCGATATTCATATTCAACACAAGCTTAAGAAGGATAGAGCTTGGGTTTTGGATAGTGTGAAGAGATCAGTTGATTTCGCGAAGAGCCACGGTCTTTACGTATCGGTCAATGCGGAGGATTCTTCTCGAGCCGATTTTGACTTTTTGATCGAGTTTGCAAGAACGGCGAAGGAACACGGTGCGGATAGATTGAGATACTGTGATACGCTGGGTATCTTAGAACCATTTAAGACCTATGAGATAATCAGAATTTTGAAGAAGGAATTGGGTATGGAGATAGAGATGCACACCCACAACGATTTTGGGATGGCTACCGCCAATGCTTTGGCTGGTATAAAAGCCGGTGCTACATGGGTCAATACCACCGTCAATGGACTCGGCGAACGAGCTGGGAATGCTGCCTTGGAGGAAGTAGTAATGGCCATGAAGCATATCGGGGGAATCGAACTTGGGTTTAAGACCGCCATGTTCCGCGAGCTTTCAGAGTATGTAGCCAATGCTTCAGCTCGTACCGTTCCGGTATGGAAGGCAATCGTTGGCACCAACGTTTTTGCCCACGAATCGGGCATTCATGCCGATGGTGTGCTTAAACATCCTGCAACATATGAGGCTTTCACTCCCGAAGAGGTAGGATTGGAGCGTCAGATAATCATCGGCAAGCATTCCGGGACTCATTCCATCATAGTTAAGTTTAGAGAATATGGCATTGAGCTCACCGAAGAGGAAGCTCGAGATATCCTCAAGGAAGTCAGAGCAGCTGCCGTTGAGCTGAAGAGAGCACTTTTCGACAAGGAATTGATGTACATCTATAAGGATTATTTGAAGAGGAGAAAGAAGTAGTGGGGAAGACCATAGCTGAAAAGATCCTGAGTGGTCACAGCGGAAGGGATGCTCATGCTGGGGATATCGTGGTAGCCGAAATTGATTTGGCAATGGTTCAAGATGGGACAGGACCCCTAACAATCCAAAAACTACAGGGGTTGGGTCTGGAAAAGGTGGCTAATCCTGAGAGCACTGTACTTTTCATCGATCACGCCGCGCCAAGCCCCCGTAAAGAACTCTCCAATGCCCATAAGATATTAAGAGAATTCGCCCAAAAAACCGGAGTTCAGCTTTCGGAGGTGGGTGGAGGTATCTGCCATCAAATATTGGTTGAATCCTTCGTGCGCCCCGGAGATGTGGTCGTTGGAGCTGATTCTCACACCTGCACCTCTGGAGCACTTGGAGCCTTTGCCACGGGTATGGGTTCAACGGATGTGGCCATAGTCATTGCCTCTGGGAAGACCTGGTTTCGGGTGCCCGAGACTATAAAGATTCTTATCAACGGTGAGCTTCCGTATGGTGTTTATGCCAAGGATTTAATCCTTCACATCATTGGTTTAATTGGAGCCGATGGAGCTACCTACAAGGCTTTGGAGTTTACGGGCGAAACCATCCAGGATATGATCATGTCCGAGAGGTTCACTCTTTGTAATATGGCCGTCGAAGCGGGAGCCAAAACTGGATTGATCAATTCCGATGAAATCACCAGAGCTTTTCTTAAAGCACAGGGTCGCGAGGAAGACTTCCGGATTGTAAAATCGGATGAGGATGCCAGTTATGAACGTATCATAGAGATAGATGCTTCCCTTCTTGAACCAATGGTTTCCCTTCCCCACGAAGTTGATAACGTCAAGCCGGTCGGCGAAGTCGAGGGGACCAAGGTGGATCAGGTCTTCATAGGCAGCTGTACCAATGGTAGGATAGAAGACCTTCGCGTCGCAGCTCATATTTTGAAGGGGAATAGATGCTACCCCGGGACGAGGCTTCTCATCTGTCCCGCATCTAGGGGAGTTTATCTTCAGGTGGTTAAAGAGGGTCTTCTCGACACCATGATCGCGGCGGGAGCAGCCATCCTCAATACCGGGTGCGGTCCCTGCGTCGGTGTTCACCAGGGAATATTAGCTGATGGAGAAGTTTGTCTCTCGACTCAGAATCGAAACTTTAAAGGTCGAATGGGAAACCCGGAGAGCTTCATCTACCTATGTTCCCCAGCCACCGCAGCTGCATCGGCGATCGAGGGAAAAATCACCGACCCCCGAGAATACCTCTAGTTAACAGTAAGGAGTTAGCGAGTCGATAGTTAAAAGTTACTAACTCCTAACTAACAATTGTCTACTGGGTGATTTTATGATTCTAAGAGGAAAGGCGCATAAGTTTGGAGACGATATAAGCACCGATCTTATTGCGCCTGGTCGGTTATTCCACCTGCGAACTAACCTACCTGAACTGGCCAAACACGTCTTGGAGGATGCCGATCCCAATTTTGCCAAGAAGGTAAAGCCCGGTGACCTCATTGTGGCTGGAAAAAATTTTGGGCTTGGCTCGAGCAGGGAACACGCAGCGGCCATCATCAAGCTCGCTGGCGTTGGTGGTGTACTGGCAAGGTCTTTTGCCCGAATTTTTTACCGCAATGCCATAAATGTTGGACTCCCGGCACTTATCTGTGATACGTCACAGATTGATCAAGGAGACGAGCTCCAAGTGGATATAGAGAAGGGAAAGATCAGGAATCTGACCAAGGAAATGGTGATCGAGACAAAACCATTGCCCAAGGTGATGTTAAATATACTTGAAGACGGAGGGCTCATTGAACACTTCAAAAAGCATGGCAAGTTCAAACTCGACTAGTTGTGCGTTGCGAGTCGCGAGTATCGAGTTGCGAGAATTAAAACTCGAAACCCGTAACCTGAAACTCGAAACGAAGGAGCTATTATGCACAAGGTAACTCTGATTCCGGGTGACGGAATTGGTCCGGAGATAACTGAGGCGATGAGACGGGTAGTGGAAGCCACCGGGGTTTCCATCGAATGGGAGGTTGTCCAAGCCGGTGCGAATGTCATGGATAAATACGGGACACCTTTACCTGAAGATGTTCTGGAGTCGATCCGTCGAAATAAGGTTGCCATCAAAGGACCAATTACCACACCCCTGGGGACCGGTTTTCGAAGCGTCAATGTGGCATTAAGGAAAGAACTCGATTTGTACGCTTGCCTGAGACCCGCCTTTTCTTTGGAGGGAGTGCCATCCAGATACAGCGATATCGATCTCGTGGTGGTTCGGGAAAACACGGAGGATCTCTATGCAGGGATCGAACGAATGGCGGATGAGGATACGGCTGAGAGCATCAAAAGGATCACCCGCAATGCCTCTGAGCGCATTGCCCGATTTGCCTTTGAGTACGCCCTGAAAGAGCACCGCCGCAAGGTCACCGCGGTCCATAAAGCAAACATAATGAAGTTCAGTGATGGTCTATTTTTAGAATGTGCCAGAAAGGTTGCCCAGGATTATCCTCAAATCGAATTCGAGGACAGAATAGTCGATAACATGTGCATGCAGCTAGTTCAAAAACCTGAAGTATATGACATTCTGCTCTGTCCAAATCTATACGGGGATATACTCTCCGACTTATGTGCCGGTCTCGTTGGAGGTTTGGGCATAGTGCCCGGAGCGAACATTGGAGACAGGTGCGCGGTCTTTGAACCTGTCCATGGAAGTGCTCCCAAATATGCGGGACAGAACAAGGTCAATCCCACGGCGATCATTCTTTCCAGCGTCTTGATGCTCAAGCACATGGGGGAGAAAGAAGCAGCCGATAAAATCTTCAA
>DDKQ01000042.1:17040-33772 GCA_002339355.1 Candidatus Subteraquimicrobium carltonvillense
GCAACTGCTGAAGTGATCAAGAAAGGCAAGACTGTTACCTACGACTTGGGGGGTATCGCTTCCACCTCTGAGATGGCAGACGCCATCATCCAAAAAATCACCCCATAGGGGGGTCAGACCTCAATATGCTTGTTTACCAGGCATGATAAATCCTTATTCGAGTTTCTATAATCAATTTGGCAGATTTCTGCAAATTTAAAATAAGTTTTTAACCTCGCAGGTGAAAGGCTATGAGGAGGTCTGACCCTTTTCATGAAAGTTCTGTAAATTCTAATTTGAGTGGGGTTGTCTTTATTCGAGAACCTTTGTTGCTCTTGCGAGATCGAGCCGATTTACGCGTCTTATGGCTGGTATCTCCGAGAGTAGCATGATACCCAGGATGATCCCCGATACGATGATGTAGCTCCGCGGATAGATGAACGCCTTCATATAGAACATCTCACTCTGGAAGGACTTCATCATCCCGCTGGCGGTTAAAAATCCCAGAAGAATGCCCATGGGAAGGGCCATGATGCCCAAAAGAAGATTTTCCAACGTGATCATGAATGTGAGACGTCTCCTATTTTCTCCCAGGGTTCGCATGGTGGCGATCTCCCGCTCTCTTTCCAGAATGTTTGTTGTTAGAGTGTTGAAGACCACGATGAAGGCCATGGCGAAGGCGAAGAGAAGAATTATTCCCATAAACAAATAGAAGAGACCCATGAGCTCTTTCCAATCGGCAACGATATTCTTTTTTATGTCCACGCTGCTCACCCCTGGTATCTCAAAGAGATCCTTTCTAATCTTCTCGGCTCTCTCTGGATCTACTCTGAGGTAGATGGCGTTGACTACTTCGGTGGGGGAGTTGACTAGTTTGAGCCCGTCTTTGTAGTGAATAAAGGTCGGTGCGCCCAGGAACTCCTCGCTGGTGGCCTGCAGTGTGAATTTCTTATCACCCCAGGGCGTTTCAACTTTCACTTCATCACACACTTCCAACTCAAGCTTTCGGGCGATGAAGGGGGTGAGGATGATTCCTCTTTCCTCAAGGGCCTCTTTTGCCTCCCTCTTTTGCATGATCCGAAAGCCGTGGAAGCTCGCCTCTGGTTTCATCGCGATAAGCATCGTTTCCGAGCTTTTGCCGTGGTTAGTTATCTTAGTTGGAAGGATGAGCGCCGATTCGACTCTTCTTACACCATCCCAGCCCCCGATCTCTTTGATCCTTTCCCTAAACAGTGGCTGTGAGAAGGCGGCCATCATGTCCCACCGCTCTATTTTTTCCGCCTGACATTTGAGCATGTAGTCCATCGCGTCAAACATCGACCACGTAGCTAGTGTAAGAACTAGGGCAAAGATGATGCCTAGGGCGGTGTATAGGCTCCTTCTTCTGGTTCTGAAGATATTTCTGAAGGGTATCTTCACGGCGAAGGGTAGGGGAAGCAACTTGCTTAAGATTCTCTCCGGAATTGACACGGAACCTTTCTGGATTCCTAAGCTGGGATCCGTTCGCATGGCGATGGCTGGCTTCATCTTTGCGGACGCTCTGGCGGGGACTATGGCAGCGATGAGGCAGAAGAAGAAGCTCATGAACGTGGCTTCAAGCATGTATCCAGGGTAGAGCCTGGTCTTAACCAAGGGGATGCCTAGTTCGGCGGCATAAGCTCTTGTGATCTCTCCCCCGGTCCATTGGCCAAGAATCAGTCCTAGGGTGGTTCCTATTGTGGCGATGATGATCGAGAAGATGAGGTAGTGGAGGAAGACCTGCCGGTTGGAATAGCTCAGAGCCTTTGCCAATCCGATCTCTCCTCTCTGAGCCTGCACGAGTCGAGAAAGTGCGATGTAGAGGGAAAGCGAGGCGATGATGAGGATGAGAGCTGGCATCATCCAGCCTATCTCCCTATATCCCTCGAGGTCCATCTCGAGTGCGGCATTGCTCGGTTGATTCTCCTTCTTCAGCGTCTCAATGAGCCCATGGGGTTCGAGGATCTCCTCCGTACCTTCGATGGCTACTCGTGGGTCGGTGCCTTTCTTCACCAAGACGCAGACTTCATTGATGGAGTCTGAGGTGCCAAGGAGTTCTTCTATTTCATTCTGGGGGACGAAGAGCACGGCGAATCGGCAAGCTGAGGGCACGATATCCTCCTTGCTCCGGCTGGGGATGAGATACTCTGGACTCGCTGCTACACCTATGATCTTAAGCCCCCGTTTTTTCCCTTTTATGATGGGTTGCAGATAATCACCGGGTTTCTTTTCGTGGTATTCGGCGAAATGCTTCTCCACCAGGCAGACATCCCTCTCGCCGGGCTTGAAGTAGCGCCCTTTTTCGATGAGGACATCGTTTACCCTCGGGTGTCGGTCGACGGGCATGCCGATGAGACGAGTGGTTGCCTGATTCTTCTCGCTGATATAAAGGCCGGTGTCCATGACCAGCCTGCCCTCCGCGACTTCGACTTCGCCCAAATCTCTCACCTTTTGAACCACCTGCGATGGAGCCATCTGGACTTTCGCTGTGAAGTCGGCGAAGTGGAGCCTCTCGTAGACGTGGTTGTAGGAGGAGAAGAGATTTTGATAGGCACTTATCGCGGCGATGAAGCTCATTGTCCCCAGCACAACTATGAAGATTAGAGCGATGAATTGGGCTTTGAGGGCTTTGATGTCCCTCCAGTTTTTGAGGAAGAGCTTTGGCACCACTCTCACCACTCTATTTCTTCGGGGTCGAGGGGCACTTCGTTTCTTTCTTCTTTTACTATTTTCCCATCGTGAAGGTGGAGGACTCTGCCAGCGATTTTTCCAATGACAGCGTTGTGGGAGACTAGGATGAAGGTCTTTCCCTCATTGCGGTTGAGTTCTCTCATCACTTTCAGGATCGTCTTGCCCGTTCTGAAATCAAGTTCGCCGGTGGGCTCATCGCAGAGCATGAGGGGCGGGTTTTTTGCCAGTGCCCTTGCGATGGCCACCCTCTGCTGCTCTCCCCCGGAGAGCTGATAGGGAAAGTGGTCCAGCCTCTCCTTCAAGCCCACCATGGCCAGCAGTTCCCTAGCATCTCTTCCTGGTTTGGCTCCATCTCGGGTGGCAAGCTCCAGCGCGAACTCAACATTCTCCCTGGCGGTGAGGGTGGGAATGAGATTTAAGAATTGGAAAATGAATCCGATTTTCTCTCGCCTGAAGCGGGTAAGCTTCTCCTCTTCAAAACCTGAGATGTCTACTCCATCGACGATGATCTTCCCTTCGGTTGGCGAATCTATGCCACCTATGAGGTTCAGCAGGGTGGTCTTTCCAGAACCACTGGGTCCAAGGACCACGATGAACTCGCTTCTCTCCACATCGACATCAAGCCTCTTAGGGCCTCTATCCTTACTTCGCCCATGCGATAAATCTTATGAACATTTTCGAGACAGACAATCGTTTCCCGTTTCATAACTCATTTGCCAGCAGATTAATCAAACCCAATGCCTCTTCTGAAGGCTATGGTTCCCATGAGGAATGAGAGAACCGCCCAGCCTAAGACGATGAGAAATTCTGTGGAAACCATGTTAAATTCGGCGCCGGTGGTGATGATGCGTCTCGAGGCTTCAAGGGCGTAGTAGAAGGGGAATGTTTTAGCGAAGTTCATCATAATGGGGTGAAGGTTCTCTATGGGAAACCAGGCACCTGAGAGCATGGCCATGGGGACCAGAAATATCCAGCAGACGGGTTCAGCCTGGGCTTCGCTCTTGGCAAAAGCTCCAATTGTCATGGCGAAACCGATGCAACAGACTCCGATTAGGAAAAAGAAAATGAAGGCCAGAGCAAGATTTCCATAGACCTTCAATCCCATGAGGAAGGCCACGACTAGGTAAATTATCACCAGAATTACGGTTACCAGGATCATAGGCAAAGAATAACCCAGGAGAAAGTCTACAGACCTTGTGGGAGTGGTGAAAAGGCGGGGAAGAAATCCCTTTTCTTTATCGGCAACTATGGTTCGAGCCAGGGTGGGAATAAGAATCATCAGCCCAAAGATTACGATACCTGGAACCAGAAAATGGAGGAATTCCGGCTTTGCCTCTGGCTTTATTCCCTGGCGTTTCAGATTCAAAGGATTTTCAGTGCCCATGAATTTGAGAGCCACCCCTTCTACAATGGCAATGGCTTGCTCTGGCAACCATTGCTTAGTCTCATCATAGGTTACCTTGAGGGAAATTTTCATCTTTCCACCGCGGCGGTTTTCCTCCACCGCTGAGCCAAATCCCTTTGGGATGAGGAAGAAGCAGAGCAATTCGCCATCTTTTAATTCCTTTAAAGCTTTGGAAGTATCGCGGTGAGAGGAAACTTCGAGGTCTTCAATTTCATTTAAAACCTTTATAAAGGCACGAGAGGTGGAAGTTTTGTCTTTATCCACCACTCCGATGTGGGACTTGCTCATATGCTCCTCGCTAAAGGCGAAACCAAAGATGAGCATGAACACCAGAGGCATTCCCAGGAGGAAACCCAAAGCCACGGGATCCCTCCACAATTCCTTGAAGTTTCGCTTGGCAAATTCCCAGAATCTCATCTTATCACCTAATCTCTCAATCTCTTTCCAGTGATGCGCAGGAATACGTCTTCAAGAGTGGGTTCCTCTCGAGCTGCTGAGTAAACGGAGACATTTCGAGAATAAAGGAAATCCACAACCTCCTTGAGATCAAGATCGTCCCGAACTATCTTCAGTTCCTCGGCTGTCTCATTGACGGTCTCATACTCCGCTTTGAGTTCTTCCAAGATATCTTTGCGTAAACCCTTTGTTGAAACCCTCAATACCCCCGTGTCTGCAAATTTTTTCTTCAGCTCATTGGGAGTCCCTAGTGCCACGATCTTGCCGCTGTCGATGATCGCCACCATGTCGGAGAGGAAGTCTGCCTCTTCCATATAGTGGGTGGTGAGAAGGATGGTCTTTTTGCCTTTGAGACTTTCGATGTATTCCCATATCGCTCTTCGAGATTGAGGGTCAAGTCCCAGGGTGGGCTCATCCAGGAAGAGAATCTGTGGATCGTGGATGAGAGCGAGGATGAGGTTGAGTCTCCTTTTCATTCCTCCAGAGAATTTCCTCACTTGATCCTTAGCTCTGTCCAAAAGACCGACTCTTTCCAGAAGCTCCTCGGAGCGCTCCCTTATCTCCTTTGAGCTCATTCCGTATATCTTTCCAAAAAGGCTCAAGTTCTCCCAGGAGTTCAGTCTTTCCGAGAGCACCGTTTCCTGTGGAGAGACGCCGATATGACCTTTTACCTTTCCCGGCTCGTTGAGGACATCATACCCTGCAACCCTTGCTGTTCCCTTTGTTGGCTTGAGGAGGCAGCAGAGCATATTTATCGTTGTGGTCTTTCCCGCACCATTGGGTCCCAATAGCGAGAAAAGCTCCCCTTCTCTTATTTTAAGATCAATTCCATCCACTGCCCGAAGTCCGTTAAATTCCTTGGCTAGTTCGAAGGTCTGCACCGCAAAATCGTCACTCATTTTCCCGTACCTTTCCTATTTTTGCACGAGTGTTACTTAATTCTTAAGGTTATCATTTCACTTTCTCTCTGTCATTAATCCTCAGAAGATAAAAAAGTACATGGTTGGTGGAGAATCTTTCTGAAAGAGCCGATTGAGATTATATGCCTCTTTACTGAGGAGTGCTGAATCCACTGTAAGAAGTAAACTCCCAATTTTGATCGACCGTGAAAAAAGCTTAAAGAAATTGTCAAAAAGTGCTTGAAAAGTTCAGCGAGAGGTTGTAAACTTTCCCTTTGTTGTCTAAAACCAACTTGAGGTAAGAAGGATGTATTGGAAATCGATTTTGGATTATCAAAAAAGCACAATTCATAATTGCTCCATAGCTCCACGAATAGTTAGGTTATTCTTTAAGGTTGTAGCGGGGAGCCAAGTCTTGGTGTTTACATTGCTATTTTGAGCCTTCTTAAGATTTAGATTCCAAGCCCGCTACATCCAAGAGTAGCGGGTTTTTTAATTGGCTAGCTTCTAAGCAAAAAGGAGATGAGGGGAAATGAAGCTCACAGAAGCTTTAATTAGACTTAATACCTTAACGAGGAAAAGAGATGCTTACAAGTATATTCTTGAAGCCATCGATGAAGATAAAACCGATCGTTGGCTCAGTCGAGAGGTGCGGAAGCAAGATGAAATTAAACGAGTGGTCTACCCTGGCCTGGATGTAAATGAGCTTAGAAATAATAGAGATGCTTTAGCAGAGAAAGTAGGAGAGCTTGATGCGCGCATCCAGCGCACAAACTGGACAACTCAAGTTGATCAAGGTAAAAGAGCCCTTGCTGAGGTTATGATCCAGATCAAGCGGCTAGAGGAGGATTATAAAGAGAAGATTGACGAAGTTCGGCGCTACGCGAGAGTCTATGAAGACCAAGTTGAACAAGCTCCTAGAATTAATGAAGCTCTGATTGAAGCATTGAACATCCTTGACGATATCGAAGAATTAAAAGCTGAATTACAGAGAAGGAACTGGGAGGTAGATTTAGTATAAATTAAATTGCCGAGCCTAGCTGGCTTAAGTGTGAAACTACTTCCACCTGCTAAAAGCAAGCCATACCGAGCTTAAGCCTGTGATGTCCTAGACTATCGGTGAGGAAGTAGAACTGGGAGGATCTGATAAACCCTACTAGACTCTAATGATTTAGTGCTAAGTGTTCATATCTTAGTTGCTCAAGAGTAATTGCTAATTAGGACGGCTCGGCAATCCAGTTTTCTGGAGGCCTACCCTGTGTGCTGCTGCCTGTTTTTAAGGTTTCCTTTTGAAGATTTTCAGACAGGTAATTCATCCGGTACTTTCAAGGTTAAATTCCTTCTGGATTTCTTCTCCAATCTTTTGGGCTAAAATGAGCAAATTTCTTATTTGATCAGAGCTTAGCTGTTCCTTAAAAATATTTTCTAAAGCTTGTTTACAAGCCTTAATTGATTTGAAGGCTACTTTTGCTGATAAGACGGCATCCTGCAGGTGAATTTCATCTTTTTCTCGCTGAGCATACTATTTACTACTCAAAGCTCTAGCTAATTTCACTGAGACCAGGGTATGATACCAGCTTAATTCCCGAATTTCTTTTTCAGCCCTGTTTATAAGAAGAAGGTCTTTCTCCCTAAGATGCTCCAATAGCTTATGCGAATTTTTGGTAAATTCATAGGCTAAACGATAAAGAGGAAAAGTAAAAGGCTCAGGTGGGGCTTTTAGTTCTGGCAAAGGCTCATCCAAATCAATTCCCAACTTTTGAGCTTCTTTTTGGAGAAGTTCCATTAATTCTTTCAAACTTTCTTGGACATCCTCTATTACCACTTCCATATTGGCAGGATCTTTCCCTTCAGTTAAATGTTTTAGGCTCCTGTCTAATTCCTTCTGATAGACCTGGCATTGATCAGTATGGTCACATTTTTCGCACCAATAATCGCAATAGTTGTAAAAGGGAGTATCTTTCATTTGCCCTCTCCTTAACATTAAACGTTTTGTATATTTTTGTATATTATACATAATCCATTATCGGTTATTTGATGAAAGAGATACACTCTTCGACATAAATTTGGGGCAGATCTCGCAAATTTTAAGAAAAGTTTTTAACCTCGCAGGTAGATAAAATTATTGGGGACTGTCCCCATCCAAGCTTGCTAGCAAAAAGATTGCTTATCGTACCAAAATTATTCCAGCGATTATTAGAATGATTCCGACCATCTTCGGGATGGTGAGGGCTTCACTCAGGAGGGATATCCCCAATACCGCTGCGATTAAAGGATATGTTCCGCACACGGGGACGACCCTAGAGCTTTCACCGAGTTTTAGTGCGGCGAAATAAAAGACTTGACCCAGAAGTCCAGCCAAGATGCCCCCGATGGCTATATAAATTAGGCTTTTCAATTCAACCCTGGGTATTGTGGTTATTTCCTTTGTAAGAATGACGGAGATGATGAGGATTATGGAAATGACAACGCTTCTTACGGTAACAGCAACAAGGGGACTCATCTTCCCTATTCCCACTTTTTCAAAGATGGGAGCACTACCCCAGCATAAGGATGCCAAAATCGCAAACCAGAACCACTGCATTTCATTCCCCCCTAATCGAGATAATTCTTGTGATTAGACCAAACAAATTTAACTGCTGGTAAGCAAAGGATACTAAAATGAGAACAAAATAAAAAGAGGGCTCTTTGGTCGTTTCCTTGACACTTTGTTGCTCGTTTGGATATAATTACCTCTAACTTTAGTTTGCTAAAGGCTGTGAGGGGGAGTAGTAGATTTAGCATCTGTCATAGCGAACCGGGATGGTGAAAGCCGGGACAGTTTGCCGAATTGAACGTCGCCCCGGAGCCATGGGCTGAACAAGTCGGTAGTCTCTTAGTCGGTAGTCGGGAGTAACTTAAATCAATTCACTATCAACTCCCAACTCCTCACTCCCGACTTAAGTAGGTTTGATCGGTTAGCAGCCGTTACAATGCTCTGAGTGCCTCCGTTTAGGGGGAATTTGGGTGGTACCGCGGAAGAAGAACTCTACGAGTTGTAGACCTCTCGTCCCTTGGATGAGGGGTTTTCTTGTATGGTCACCAGACGCAACATGCAAGTTGCATATTATAGATCTTTGACGACTTGAGGAAATATCAAGGCGAGTCAATGCAAGGGAGGAGGGATCATGAATTTAAGAAGCGATGTTATGAAAAGGGGCTTAAGTAAAGCTCCCCATAGATCGTTACTTAAAGCAGCTGGATTGAGCGATGAGGAGATAAATCGGCCCTTAATCGGTATCGTCAACTCAGCTAATGAAATTATCCCGGGCCATATTCATCTTGATAAGATTGCTCAGGCTGTGAAAGCGGGGGTGCGCATTGCTGGAGGAACTCCCCTTGAATTTTGTACCATTGGTATCTGCGATGGCATCGCCATGAATCATCCGGGGATGAAATATTCTTTGGCTAGCCGTGAGGTGATTGCCGATTCCGTAGAGCTCATGGTAGAAGCGCATCGCTTTGATGCCTTGGTCATGATCCCCAACTGCGACAAAATAGTTCCGGGGATGCTCATGGCGTCGATGAGGATAAATATCCCAACCATCTTTGTTAGCGGTGGTCCTATGCTCACGGGACGATACAAGCGTCGGGATATCGATTTGATTTCCGTTTTTGAAGCCGTTGGCGCCGTTGAAGCTGGTAAAATGAGCCAGGAAGAGTTGGTTGGAATCGAGGATTATGCCTGCCCCAGTTGTGGTTCCTGCTCCGGTATGTTTACCGCTAATACCATGAATTGTTTGACCGAGGCTCTGGGTATGGCTTTACCAGGCAATGGTACTATTCCCGCCGTTTACTCCGAAAGGATTAGATTGGCAAAAAGTGCTGGCATGCAGATAATGGAGCTTTTACAGAAGGATATAAAACCCCGCGACATCATGACGCTTGCAGCCTTTGAGAACGCATTGACTGTGGATATGGCCCTTGGTGGTTCGACGAATACGGTACTTCACCTTCCGGCCATTGCGTGTGAAGGAGGAATAGTTCTTGATTTGGATATAGTTGATAAGATCAGCAACAGTACTCCCAATCTTTGTCAGATAAGTCCGGCGAGCACCACTCACATTTATGAATTAAACGAAGCCGGTGGAATACCAGCGCTTATGGCCGAACTAGCCAGGGCGAATTTGATACATGTTGATATGATCACCGTGACAGCTAAAACCATTGGAGAAAATATCAAGGATGTTGAAAATCTTAACCCCGAAGTCATAAGACCCATAACCAATCCCTATTCAACGACGGGGGGTCTGGTAATCTTAAGCGGAAATTTGGCTCCCGAAGGAGCGGTGGTCAAACAATCGGCTGTTTTGCCGGAGATGCTTCGACACTCCGGTCCCGCCAGGGTCTTTGATTCTGAAGAACAAGCCGTTGAGGCAATCATGGGAGGCAAAATAAATAAGGGAGACGTTATCGTCATTCGTTACGAAGGACCGAAGGGCGGTCCGGGAATGAGGGAGATGCTCACTCCCACCTCGGCGGTCGTGGGCATGGGGCTGGATAGGGATGTAGCCCTAATTACTGATGGGCGCTTTTCGGGGGGCACGAGAGGTGCAGCAATTGGACACGTCTCCCCCGAAGCCCAAGAGGGCGGACCCATCGCCATCATACGAGAGGGGGATTTAATCGAAATAGATATCCACGGAAGAAAATTGAATTTAAAATTGGATCAAAGCGAAATGGATAGGAGGATGAAAGAGTGGTCGCCTCCTCCTCTTAAAGTCAAGGAAGGATATTTGGCTTTATACGCGAAATTGGTATCATCTGCTTCTAAAGGGGCAATAATCCAAAGAAGTTGATAGTCTCTTAGCCGGGAGTCGGGGGTTGCGAGTCAAATTTTTTAGACTCATCCCTCATCCCTTAACTACCAACTACTCACTAACGGACTATCGACTAAGCCGAAGGCTTAAAGGGGGTGGTAAGGTGAGGCTAACGGGAGCCCAAGCAATAGTGAAGAGTTTGGAAAAAGAAGGGGTGGAGATCATCTTCGGAATCCCAGGTGGTCCACTCTTGTTCATTCACGATGCCCTGTACGATTCCAAGATTCACCACATCCTGATGAGGCACGAACAATGTGCGGCACATGCCGCCGATGGGTATGCTAGAGCCACGGGGAAGGTGGGTGTTTGCATGGCAACCTCCGGTCCGGGAGCCACCAATCTAGTTACGGGAATAGCCAATGCTCACATGGATTCGATACCCTTGGTGGCCATCACTGGTCAGGTTCCCACCCCCGTAATCGGCACGGACGCTTTTCAAGAAGCTGACATCACCGGAATCACCCTTCCCATAGTCAAGCACAGCTATCTAGTGAAGGATGCCAATGAACTACCGAGGGTGGTAAAGGAGGCATTTTATATCGCTTCCACCGGACGACCGGGACCGGTGCTCATCGATGTCCCCAGAGATGTATCTCAAGCTGTCATAAATTATAAATATCCCGAGAGCGTCGATTTACCGGGTTATAAACCCACTTATAGGGGACACGCCAAGCAAATAAGACAAGCGGCGAAAGCCATTATTGAGGCCCAGCGCCCAATCATCTACGCCGGGGGAGGAGTCATCCTCTCAGACGCCGCTGAAGATCTCAAGGAGCTGGCTGAACTCACCCAGATTCATGTGACCACAACCTTGATGGGGAAGGGAGCCTTTCCCGAGACCCATCCACTTTCTCTGGGAATGCTGGGCATGCACGGCTCCAAATACGCCAATTATACGATGAATGAAAGTGACCTGATCATCGCCATTGGTGCTCGCTTCGATGATCGGGTGACTGGCAAGCTCTCTGAGTTCGCTCGCAATGCCAAGGTAATTCACATCGACATCGATCCCGCGGAGATAAGCAAGAGTGTTTTCACCCACATACCCATCGTGGGCGATGCTAAGAATGTCCTTCGCGCTCTCATCGTCGCAATCAGGAAGCTGCTTGAGCAAGAAAAGATGGCAGACAGAAGCGCGTGGGATGCTCAAATAAGGGAGTGGAAGAAAAAAAATCCTCTTCACTATAAACAGGATGGAAACCTCAAACCACAGTTTGTAGTGGAGCAAATCTATGATTTAACTAAAGATAGGAATACCATCATAACCACGGGAATTGGGCAGAATCAGATGTGGGCGGCTCAATATTATAAGGTGACCAAACCACGCACCTTCCTTTCATCGGGCGGTTTGGGAACCATGGGCTTTGGCATGCCCGCGGCAATTGGCGCACAATTTGGTCGCCCCGATGCCACGGTGGTGGTCATAGATGGGGATGGTAGCTTCCAGATGGTCTCTCAGGACCTGGCAACGGCGATTTACAACAAGTTACCCATCAACATCTGCATCCTCAACAATGGCTATTTGGGGATGGTCAGGCAGTGGCAGGAACTATTTTATAAGAAGAGATATGCGGCGGTTGATTTGGCCGTGGGTACTCCAGATTTCGTTAAATTGGCGGAGGCTTATGGAGCAATGGGCTTAAGGGTGACCAAACCCGAGGAAGTGAGACCGGCTTTAGAGAAGGCAATTGCCTCTCCAAAAACCGTGGTGATAGACTTCGTCATCGCTAGAGAGGAGAACGTTTTTCCCATGGTAGCTCCGGGAGCCCCCATCAGCCAGATGATTGGAGGCGATGAAGAGTGAAACATACCATATCTGCACTGGTCGAAAATAAACCGGGCGTTCTTGCGAGGATATCAGGTCTGTTTAGACGGCGTGGTTTCAATATCCATAGTTTAGCCGTAGGACCCACCGAGAATCCAGAAATCTCTCGGATGACCATCGTGGTCGATTTGGAAGAGCGCCCCTTAGAGCAGGTCACCAAACAACTTTATAAGCTCATAAACGTGATCAAGATAAGTGATCTCGACCCGCGGGAATCGGTGGAGAGAGAACTGGTGCTCATAAAGGTCAATGCCCCAGCTCAAGTCAGACCGGAAATAATAGAGATAGTGGACATCTTCAGGGCAAAAATCATAGACGTGAGTCGCACTACCCTCACGGTGGAGGTCACCGGAACTGAAGATAAGGTTAGGGCGATGGAGGATCTATTAAGACCCTATGGCATAAGAGAGTTGGCTCGCACGGGCAAAGTCGCTCTCCTTAGAGGAGGCAAGGCGGGAGGATAAGTAATAAGGAAAGGAGAGGTCAAATGGCCAAAATCTACTATGATAAGGATGCAAACTTGGGTGTATTTAAAGGTAAGAAGATCGCGATTATTGGCTTTGGAAGTCAAGGACATGCTCATGCCCTAAACTTAAGTGATAGCGGTCTGGACGTCATCGTCGGCTTGCGCGAGGGGGGCAAATCGTGGAAGAAAGCTCAAGAGAGTGGCCTAAACGTTGTGACCATAGCCGATGCTGTGAAATCATCGGATCTTGTAGTCATGCTCACCCCAGATCAAACCCATAAAGATATTTATTATAGCCAAATCCAGCCCAACTTGGGGGATGGAAGCTCGATCCTCTTTGCTCACGGATTTAACATTCACTTCCACCAAATTATCCCCGAACTAAACATGGATGTGATAATGGTTGCTCCAAAGGGACCTGGTCACCTTGTGCGGAGGACTTATCAGGAAGGCACCGGAGTCCCGGCTTTATTAGCTGTTTATCAAGATTATACTGGTAACGCCAAGGAGATAGGATTAGCTTATGCAAAGGGTTTGGGAGCCACTCGAGCCGGAGTCATCGAGACAACCTTCAAGGAGGAAACCGAGACCGATCTATTTGGCGAGCAATGTGTCCTTTGTGGAGGAACCGCGGAACTGATAAAGGCCGGTTTCGACACCCTAGTTGAAGCGGGTTATCAGCCGGAAATAGCCTATTTCGAGTGTTTGCACGAGCTCAAACTTATAGTAGACTTAATATACGAAAGTGGTATCAGCGGAATGAGATACTCCGTCAGCGATACCGCGGAATACGGTGATCTTACCCGAGGTAAGAGGATCATAAAGGAGCAAACACGGGATGAGATGCGGCGGATCCTCAGGGAGATTCAATCCGGGAAATTTGCCAGGGAATGGATTCTGGAAAATCAGGCGGGGCGCCCCGTTTTTAACGCCCTACGAAAGCGCGAGGCTGAGCACTTGATAGAAAGGATAGGAAAAGAGCTTCGGTCCATGATGAGTTGGATCAAAAAATAGTTGCCAGATTTCTGGACCCAGATCCCAGTCGAATATCTCAAAGATTTTCACCGGCATCTGGTGACTGGAATCTGGGAATTTTGTAAATTGGTTTGTGATTAAAGGCTCAAAATAAATAGCATATTACCGATGGGAGGTAGAGTATGAAAAAGGAATATTTAATGACACCGGGACCTACTCCTGTGCCAACCGATGTGCTTCTCGCTCAAGCGAGATGCATGATACACCATCGCACGCCTCTTTTTACGGAGACCCTTCTTTCATTAATTGAGGATCTCAAATATATCTTTCAAACGAAAAACGACGTACTCATCTTCGCATCTTCAGGTACGGGAGCCATGGAATCAGCAGTTGTCAATCTATTTTCTCCGGGCGATAAGGTTATCGCCGCAAGCAACGGCAAGTTTGGGGATAGATTCATAAAGCTTGCTGAGACCTACGGGCTTGAGGTCATAAAGCTCGAATACGAGTGGGACATGGTAGTGAACCCCGACGACATCGCTCACATACTTGAAAAGGACAAGGATATAAAAGGTGTACTGGTGGTCCAAAGTGAGACCTCCACAGGCATACTTAATGATGTTAAGACCATAGGAGAGATTGTTAAAGATCATCCAGCCGTTTTGGTGGTGGATTCCATAACCGGAATAGGGGCTGTGGAGTGCAAAACCGACGAATGGCACTTGGATGTGGTCATGACCGGTTCCCAAAAGGGTTTGATGCTCCCACCGGGCTTGGCTTGCGTCAGTGTGAGCGATAAAGCGTGGGAAGCCGTTGAAAGGTCCACTTTACCGAAGTTTTATTTTAACTATAAAAAATATCGTGAGGCTCTGAGCCGACCTTCCCCTCAGACTCCCTTTACCCCCCCAATTTCACTGATGGTGGCATTGAGGGAAGCTCTTAAGATGGTAAGGGAAGAGGGGTTGGAGAATGTCATCAGGCGCCATGCCATCTTGGCTGAAGCTGTCCGCCAGGGAGTCCAGGCTTTGGGCTTGGAGCTTTTTGCTCCCCCTGAGGGAAGGGGAAATGCCGTAACCCCAGTCAAAGTTCCAGAGGGCATCGATGGAGGCAAAATTGTAAAAATCATGCGCGATAAATATGGAATCACCATAGCCGGTGGTCAAAATCATCTGAAGGGAAAGATTTTCAGGATTGGTCATCTGGGCTATTTCGACAGGTTTGATATAATCACCACCCTATCGGGCTTGGAGAGCACGCTCTCCGAGTTGGGCTATCCCGTCGAATTTGGAACCGCGATTAAGAGGGCGGAAGAAGTTTTCATGGAAAATCCACTCTAATAGAATAGGTAAGTAGGTTATTGGTTAATTGTAACTGGTGAGTGAGTAATGGGAACCAATAAGCCTTAATAACCCAGTAACTTAGTAACCCAATAATCTGAGGTTGGAGGGAAGATGAATGAAAATTTTAATTACGGAGAAGATCGCAAAGAGTGGGATCGAACAGCTAAAGGTAGCAGGCTTCGATGCTGATGTGAGACTAAATATAGCCCTAGAGGAGCTCAAGGAATGCATCAAAGAATACGATGCCCTGATAGTTCGAAGTGGAACCAAGGTCACCGAGGAAGTTATATCTAATGCTCAGAACCTCAAGGTAATCGGGAGGGCGGGTATCGGAGTCGATAATATTGATGTCCATGCTGCTACAAAGAAGGGAATAATTGTGGCCAATGCTCCTCAAAGCAATATCATTTCCGCAGCGGAGCATACAATTGCTTTACTCTTTGCTCAGTGCAGAAATATTCCATCAGCTAATTCCCATTTGAAATCGGGAAAGTGGGAAAGATCCAAATTCCAGGGTGTTGAGGTGTGTGATAAGACATTGGGCATTGTAGGTTTGGGACGCATTGGTACATTGGTGGCTACTAGAGCACACGGTTTGGGGATGAAAGTAATCGCTTATGACCCATACGTTTCCGAAGAGCGATTTGAGCGGTTGGGTGTGGAGCGGGCGAAAAAGCTCGAGGATTTATTGAAAGTCTCTGATTTTATATCCGTTCATGTCCCCAAGACCAAGGAGACAACGGGGATGTTTGGAGAGAAGGAATTCGCGCTGGTGAAAGACGGCGTACGCATAGTGAATACTGCTCGGGGAGGTATCTTCCAAGAAAAAGCTCTCATAAAGGCCCTTAAAGAAGGGAAAGTTGCCAGTGTGGCGGTCGATGTTTTCGAGAGAGAACCCTGTACTTCGAGCCCCTTATTTGAGTTTGAGCAGGTGGTGGTGACTCCACATCTCGGGGCTTCAACTCAGGAAGCTCAGGATAAAGCAGGAATCATGATCGCTGAGCAGATCATCGCTGCCCTCAAGGGTGGAGTGGTCACGAATGCGGTAAACATCCCAGTGGTTCCAACGGAGGTAGCGGAAGCTCTCAAACCATTTTTGCCTCTCGCGGAGCAGTTGGGCAATCTTTACATCCATTTGGCAAAGGGGAAGTTGGGTCATCTGGAAGCCGAATATTCTGGAGAAATTGCTCAGCATGATTCAAGACTCCTCACTAATTCCATACTCAAGGGTTTATTCGCTTCTGTGGTTGAGGAACCCATAACCTTGGTCAATGCACCAGTTATCGCTAAGGAAAGGGGAGTAAGGGTAAAAGAAAGCAAGAGCACTATCTCCAGGGATTACATCAACCTCATCACCTTGAGGGGCAGGGATGTCAAGGGAGAATTATCCGTTGCCGGCACGGTCATGGGCAAGAAGAATGAACCTCGTTTTGTGGGCATTTACGAGTACGAAATAGATATAATACCCTCAAAGTATATGTTGTTTGTGAAATACATCGACCGCCCAGGGATGATCGGTGCCGTGGGGTCCATTATGGGGCGAGCGAATATTAACATCGCCAGCATGCAGGTGGGGCGGAAGAGGATCCGAGGCGAAGCGGTCATGGGACTCAACTTGGACGACCCCGTACCCGAGGACGTAGTGGAGCAAATTAGAAGGACCCCTGGAATTTCCGATGTATGGTTCATCGTCTTGGAGGGAGCGAAGGAGAAAATTGGCATCATTGAATAAACAGGTTGAAGGTTCTAGGTTCAAGGTTGAAGGTTTTAGGTTAATGGGTGAATGGGTAAATGGGTGAATAGGTAGATAGGTAGATAG
>DDKQ01000042.1:34099-42446 GCA_002339355.1 Candidatus Subteraquimicrobium carltonvillense
ATAGGTAGATAGGTAGATAGGAACTACCCAATAACCTAATTACCAAATAACCCAATTTCCCAATAACCCAATCCCAAATATTGATGGAAGGGATTTTCATGAAGGAACGAGTTTATATTTTCGACACAACTTTAAGGGACGGGGAACAATCTCCGGGCATTAGTCTCAATGTCAGGGAGAAAGTGGAAATAGCTGAACAGCTAGCTAAGCTGGGAGTGGATGTAATTGAGGCGGGTTTTCCCATCACCTCTATGGGAGACTTTGAGGCGGTGAAGACCATCGCTAAGAAGGTCAAGGGTCCCGTGATTTGTGCGCTCGCCCGAGCCGTCGGTGAGGACATCGATCGGGCTTGGGAAGCTGTTAAACACGCCGAAAGACCTCGCATCCATACCTTCATCGCCACTTCGGATATCCACATGGAGCGAAAGTTGAGAAGAACCCGCGAGGAAGTACTTCAAATGACTGAGGAAGCCGTGAAACGAGCCAAGAGGTATACCTCGGATGTGGAATTTTCTCCGGAGGATGCCACGCGCTCCGAATTCGAATATCTGTGTAAGGTCATAGAGGTAGCTCTGGAAAGTGGAGCTACGGTGATCAACATCCCCGACACCGTGGGTTATGCTCTTCCCGATGAGTTTGGCAAGCTCATTTGGACTTTAAGAAAGTCCGTTTCAGGTCTCGATGAGGTCATCTTAAGTGTTCATTGCCATAATGATCTGGGCTTGGCTGTAGCCAATTCCCTGGAAGCGGTCATAAACGGTGCCAATCAGGCTGAATGCACGGTAAATGGTCTTGGGGAGAGAGCGGGTAATGCCTCCCTTGAAGAGATAGTAATGATTTTGGATACCCGCTACCGCTCTCTGGGCAAAAGAACCAATATCAATACTGTGGAGATAGTGAGAACCAGCAGGTTGGTGAGCTCTCTCACTGGTTATCATGTTCAATATAATAAGGCCATTGTGGGAGCCAACGCTTTTGCCCATTCTTCGGGAATTCACACCGATGGAATGCTCAAGGATAGAACGACCTATGAGATCATCGATCCCCGAAAGATAGGTCTTGCAGCGAGCAGACTGGTGTTGGGCAAAACTTCGGGTCGGCATGGTTTTAAGCAACGTCTGGAGGAGTTAGGTTACACCTTAAGCGATGAGGAATTCGAAAGGGCTTTTAAGCGATTCAAAGATTTAGCGGACAAGAAAGCTCAAATCACCGATGATGATCTTGAAGCCATAGTAGCCGATGAGATATATACCGGCATTGAAGCCTTTCGTCTGAATTATCTTGAGGTCACAAGCGGTACAGGAGTGACGCCAAAGGCAACCGTCAAACTGATCAGAAATAGCCAAGTCTTTGAGGAATCAGCCACGGGAGATGGTCCAGTCGATGCAGCGTTTAAGGCCATCGATAAAATCATTGGTTTAAAGAATAAGCTCCTGAACTTTTCCATCAGTGCCGTCACAGGGGAGAAAGAGGCTCTGGGGGAGACAAATTTACGATTGGAAGTTGAAGGGCGAATAGTATCTGGTAGGGGTGTAAGCACCGATATTATAGAAGCGAGCGTCAGAGCATATCTTAACGCATTGAACAAGATACTCACTAAATGACGATACAGGATGCAAGATACAGGATACAAGAAAAACATCCTGAATCATGTATCTTGGATCAAATGAAGTGATATTATGGGGATGACAATAACCGAAAAAATTTTGGCGGTTCATGCTGGCAAACGCGAGGTAAGTTCGGGTGAGCTAATTAATGTAAAATTGGATGTAGTTTTGGGAAATGATGTCACCACACCCTTAGCCATTGAGGGATTCAAAAAAATTGGGATATCCAAGGTTTTCGATCCAAATAGGGTGGTTCTCGTTCCGGATCATCATACTCCTAACAGGGATATTAAGGCAGCAGAGCAATGTAAAATCTTACGAAATTTTGCCCACGAACAGGGGTTAACCCATTATTACGAAGTCGGCCGGATGGGCATAGAACATGCTCTCCTTCCGGAAGAGGGATTGGTTCTTCCAGGAGAGGTGATCATTGGAGCGGATTCTCACACATGTACCTATGGTGCCTTGGGTGCTTTCGCCACGGGTGTGGGGAGCACCGATATGGCTGTGGGAATGGCTCTGGGAGAGCTTTGGTTTAAAGTTCCCCCCACCATCAAATTCGTTTATTACGGAAAGCTTAATGATTGGGTTACTGGCAAAGATCTCATTCTTTATACCATAGGAAGAATAGGTGTAGATGGAGCTCTCTATAGAGCTATGGAGTTTTGTGGAGAGGTCATCGGTAATCTATCCATGGATAGCAGATTCACGGTGGCGAATATGGCCATCGAAGCCGGAGCCAAGAGTGGGATCATTGAACCAGACCAGATAACTTTGGATTATGTAAACCCCAGAGCATGGCACCCTTTTACGGTATATAAAAGCGATGAAGATGCAAATTACGAGAGAGTATTTGAATTCGATGTCTCAGGGATAGAGCCCCAGGTTGCCTTCCCTCATCTACCATCAAATGTGAAGCCCATAAGTGAGGTAGGAGATGTATCCATTGATCAAGTTGTCATTGGTTCCTGTACCAACGGACGTCTTGAAGATCTCCGAATAGCGGCTCGGATTTTAAGGGGACGAGATGTCCATGCAAAAGTTCGCTTGATTATAATCCCTGCCACTCAAGGAATATATGCACAGGCTCTCCGGGATGGCTTGATTGAGACATTCATAACTGCTGGAGCAGCTGTGAGCACCCCTACTTGCGGTCCCTGTTTGGGAGGACATATGGGAGTCCTTGCTGAAGGGGAAAGGGCTTTAGCAACCACCAATCGGAATTTCGTTGGTCGGATGGGACATCCAAAGAGTGAAGTTTATCTATGTGGACCGGCAGTGGCTGCTGCCTCTGCAGTGCTTGGAAAAATTGCAAGCCCCGGCGATTTGTAATAAGTTCGTAGTTTGTTAGTTCGCAGTTGCGAGTTAAAAAATTTGAATCCAAACTAACCAATCCTTACCTAATAAATAGGGGTATAAATGGTTTACGAGGGTATAGCGCATAAGTATGGGAGAGATATAAATACGGATGTCATAATCCCGGCCAGACATCTAACGACATTTGATCCTCAGGAGCTGGGCAAGCACTGTATGGAGAATTTGGATCCGAGTTTTGTCTCTAAAATAAAAAAGGGAGATATTCTCGTGGCTGAGGAGAATTTCGGTTGTGGATCTTCACGGGAACACGCTCCTCTTGCTATTAAAGCAGCTGGTATTTCCTGTATCATAGCTAAATCTTTTGCCAGGATATTTTTCCGCAACGCGATTAATATTGGGCTCCCCGTCTTGGAATGTCCTGAAGCCGTGGATGGAATAAATACTGGGGAACAGATAAAGGTGGATACCATGAGAGGTCAGATAATTAATCTATCCACGGGAAAAATTTTTGAAGTCAAACCTTTCCCCGATTTCATCCAAGGGATAATCGAGCGGGGCGGACTCATAAATTATGTGAAAGAGCGGTTAAAGGTTAAAGGTTCTAGGTTGTAGGTGTAATGTTCACGAACATTGGTAACACTTATATTGTTTGGGGCATCCTTCCGAGTGCTAGCTGCTGCCCGTACGGGCCGCGGCTCTCTCAGGGCGAACACCCTCCATAAGTTCGGGTCGGGCTGTTGCCGCCGCTGTTCCCCGACTCGTCGGGGCTTAACGGTTCTCTTAAGATGCACTCTCTAGGATAACCCCAAATTACTATGAAATTCTCAAGAGAGTGTAACCAATGTCTGCGATTAATACATGTGTGTAGGTTCTAAGTTTAAGGTTAAAGGTGAAAGTATGTCTAACGAGCGACGAGCGACGAGCGACGAGCGTCGATATAGGATCGGTGTCATTCCCGGCGATGGTACCGGACCGGAGGTTATCCGAGAGGGCTTAAAGGTTTTGAGGTCCGCCAGCGAGGTTACGGGGTTTCAATGCGAGTTCGTGGAATACGACTTTGGAGGGGAGAGATACTTACGCACCGGTGAAACAATCCCAGATCCCACAATCGAAGAGTTCAAAAGACTGAACGCCATATATCTGGGGGCAATAGGACATCCCAAGGTGAAGCCCGGTATTCTTGAGCGGGGCATTTTGTTGAAGATAAGATTCGCCCTCGATCAATACATAAATCTAAGACCGGTAAAGCTCTATCCAGGGGTGGAAACGCCAATAAAGGGAAAGGGACCCGAGGATATAGATTTCGTAGTGGTCAGAGAAAACACCGAGGGACTATACGTCGGAGCAGGTGGATTTCTGAGGAAGGAAACGCCAAATGAAGTGGCCATTCAAGAGAGCATCAATACCCGGAAGGGTGTGGAAAGATGCATCAGGTATGCCTTTGAATTCTGCAGAAGAAGAGGTAAAGCTAAGAAGGTTACTCTCTGTGGAAAAACC
This sequence comes from Candidatus Subteraquimicrobium carltonvillense, assembly GCA_002339355.1. Lineage (GTDB taxonomy): Bacteria > Actinomycetota > Aquicultoria > Subteraquimicrobiales > Subteraquimicrobiaceae > Subteraquimicrobium > Subteraquimicrobium carltonvillense. The sequence goes on from DDKQ01000042.1 coordinate 38,521, forward strand.
AATGTTCTAACCTATGCCCACGATCTATGGCAGCGAACCTTCAACGAGGTTGGGAGGAAATATCCCGATATAACCAAGGATTATGCCCATGTTGATGCAATCTGCATGTGGATGGTCAAGAATCCTGAATGGTTCGATGTCATCGTCACCGATAACATGTTCGGGGATATCATCACCGATTTGGGAGCCATGATTCAAGGGGGAATGGGTATAGCCGCTGGTGCCAATATTAATCCTGAAGGCACTTCTATGTTTGAGCCCATCGGCGGTTCAGCGCCGAAGTATGCTGGGAAAAATGTGATTAATCCATTGGCGGCAATCTCAGCTGCACAGCTCATGTTGGATTTTTTGGGGGAGAGTAAGGCTGCAAAACTCGTTGAGAAGGCGATCATCAAGGTGACCAGTGAGAAGATCAAGGGTCTTGCAGCTGGGCAAATGGGTTACACCACCACCGAGGTTGGGGATATGGTTGCCCAATTCGTAACCGAAGGCTAATGAGTTAAAGGTTAAAGGTTGATGGGAATCCAATAACCTAATTACCCAATTACCCTAAATAAGGGGGGAATGTTATGCCCATACAAAAGGTGGAGAAAATATGGATGAATGGCAAGTTGGTCGATTGGGATGATGCCAAGGTTCATGTTTTAACCCATGCTCTTCATTATGGCTCTGGGGTATTTGAGGGAATTCGTGCCTATGAAACCAATAAAGGTACCGCCATCTTTCGCCTCACCGACCACATGAAAAGGCTAGAACGTTCAGCGAGAATCTACCTCATGGAACTGCCCTACAGTGTGGAAGAACTCGTTAGGGCCACAAAGGAAACCATTCGCGTCAACAATCTCAAAAGCTGCTACATTCGTCCCATAGCCTTTCGAGGCTATGGGGAGATGGGTCTCAATCCTCTTCAAGCACCCGTCGATGTAGCCATCGCAGTCTGGCCTTGGGGAGCTTATCTCGGTGAAGAGGGAATAAAACATGGCATTAGAGCCATGATCTCCTCCTTTCATCGCATAGATCCGAATTCCCTTCCCCCCGTGGCTAAGGCAACCGGGCAGTACATCAATTCTATCCTCGCAAAAATTGAAGCCATCTTTGGTGGATACGATGAAGCGATTTTGCTGGATTCAAGAGGCTTTGTCTCTGAGGGATCTGGTGAGAACATCTTCGTGATAAAAGATGGTATTATATATACACCTTCCACAGCATCCAGCATCTTGGAGGGAATTACCAGGGATACGGTGATGAAGACTGCTGTCGATATGGGTTATCAGGTGATTGAGAGAGATCTGGTTAGAAGCGATTTATTCCTCGCCGATGAGGTTTTCTGTACGGGAACGGCGGCGGAAATCACTCCCATCAGGGAGATAGATAAGCGCTTCATTGGCGAACCTGGACCGATAACGCGAAAGTTGCAGGGGAAATTCTATGCTATAGTACGAGGTGAGGAAGAAAAATACATGCATTGGCTGGAATTTGTGTAATTGAAGGAATAAGGCTTGCGCCTTAGTTCCTTTGAAGTAAAGTGTGATTAAAATGGCAATGGCGAAGGTAAAGTTATATGATACGACCTTAAGGGATGGGGCTCAGAGAGAAGGCTTATCCTTCACGGTCGATGATAAATTGAAAATCGCTCAAAAGCTGGACGAGCTTGGCATCCACTATATCGAAGGTGGATGGCCTGGCTCGAACCCAAAGGATATTGAATTTTTCAGGGGGATTAAGGATTATCCCATCAGAAATGCAACGATTGTCGCCTTCGGCAGCACCAGGCGTAAAAATACCCTTCCCGATGAAGATCAAAATCTTAAGGCTTTGATTAAAGCGGGTACACCCGCGGTGTGCATTTTCGGGAAAAGTTGGGATGTTCATGTGACCAGCGCTTTGGTCACCACACTTGAGGAGAATCTCAAGATGATCTTCGATTCCGTTTCATTCTTGAAGAATCGTGGTTTTGAGGTCATCTATGACGCTGAACATTTCTTCGATGGATACAGAAATAATGAAGATTACGCCATGAAGACCCTAAAAGCCGCTGTGGATGCCGGTGCAGACTCAATTGTTCTGTGCGATACAAATGGAGGCACATTACCCCTGGAAATAAGAGAGATTATTAGAGCTGTTAAAGCTAAAATAAAGGTTCCCTTGGGGATACACGCCCATAACGATGCCGATTGTGCTGTTGCCAATTCCATCGTCGCCGTTGAAGAGGGTGTAACCCAGGTACAGGGAACAATCAACGGATACGGCGAGAGGTGCGGTAATGCTAATCTCGTGTCCATTATTCCCAATTTAGTCCTTAAGCTTGGTATACCTTGTTTGGGTCGGGAGAAGCTTCCCTTGCTTACGGAGGTTTCCCACCACGTAAGCGAGATTGCCAACATCGCCCCCGATACTCATCAGCCCTATGTGGGAGAGAGCGCCTTTGCTCACAAGGGAGGAGTCCACGTCAGCGCCATTTTAAGGCAAAAGGGAGCGTATGAGCATGTAGATCCAGAAGTTGTGGGCAATGTGCAACGCATCTTGGTTTCCGAGCTATCTGGGACAACCACCCTTCTACAGAAAGCCAAGGAGATCGGTATCGATCTCATGGAAAAGAAAGACCGGGTGGCCGATATCCTAAAGAAATTGAAGAAGCGTGAGCACGAAGGCTATCATTTTGAAGTCGCTGATGGGTCATTCGCCCTGTTCATTCTGAAGAACATTGGAACTTATCGACCTCTGTTTGAGCTGGAGAGCTTTGAGGTGGGAATCGACAGATGGCGTACGGGAAGATTCGAGACTCAGGCTATCGTAAAGTTGCGAGTGAAGGGCAAAAGGATCGTGGAGGTGGCTGAGGGCAATGGTCCAATTAATGCGCTTGATCGTGCCCTGCGTAGGGCGTTGGAACCCCTGTATCCGGATCTTTCCCGCATAAAGCTGACCGATTATAAAGTACGCGTTCTGGATAGGAGAAAGGGAACCGCTGCAGTTGTACGCGTCCTCATAGAAAGCACGGATGGGGAAAGTACCTGGGGCACCGTGGGGGTCTCCGAAAACATCATCGAAGCCAGCTGGCAGGCCCTAGTTGACGGAATCGAATATGGACTGTTGCGAAAGACGTTGAAAGCCAAGTCATAAGGTGAACAGAGAGAATGAAATTGGTGCGATTTCTGCATGGTCATAGGGTGCGTTTTGGAATCCTTGAGCGTGATGTGATTCGATCCATCTTTGGTACCCCTTTTGAAGTTTGCTTGTCAAAGAGTGGCTGTGAACAGGATCCAAAATTTACTGGTGAGGAGTATTCTATTGAGGGAGTTAAAATACTTGCCCCAGTGGAGCCATCCAAGGTAGTCGCGGTGGGATTAAACTATGTCGACCATGCCAAAGAACTTAATATGCCCTTACCGGACGAACCCATCCTCTTCCTGAAACCCTCGACATCGGTCATCGGTCCCGATGAAAACATAATTTACCCTCGAATGTCAAAACGCATGGATTACGAAGCCGAGCTCGCCGTGGTCATTAGGGATAAGGTCAAAAATCTATCTCCGGAGGAAGCTCCCGAGCATATTCTCGGTTTTTGCTGCTCTAATGATGTTACCGCCCGAGACTTGCAGAGCAAAGATGTACAGTGGACGAGAGCGAAAAGTTTTGACACCTTTACCCCCATTGGTCCCTGGATTGAAACGGAGATCGATCCAAGTGACCTGCGCATCGAATTACTGCTCAACGGCAAAGTGAGACAATCTTCTTCCACTTCGAGGATGATTTTCGATGTCAATCACCTGGTCAGTTTTATTTCCCAAGTTATGACCCTTCTTCCAGGCGATATGATCATGACTGGTACTCCACCAGGAGTGGGCTCTATGCAAGTCGGAGACGTCGTCGAAGTCCGCATCGAAGGAATTGGAGTTTTAAGAAATCCCATTGCCACCCAAGTGTCC
>DDKQ01000042.1:42786-47708 GCA_002339355.1 Candidatus Subteraquimicrobium carltonvillense
GACACCAAATAAGCCTTTTACCTGGCACAATGAAAAAATAACTGCATATTTGGTTGGCTTTGAAATATTGTTGAAATATAATTCATAAATTAATAACTATCTAAGGAAAAGGTTATTATGCCCAGACCTCCACGAGAAATTGTTCCGGGTGGCATCTATCACATAACCACCAGGGGAAATAACCGACAAGATATATTTCTCGACAAAGAAGACAGACAAACTTACTTAAGTTTTCTTAAGATCGTCAAAGAGATGTTTCAGTTTAAGCTTTATCTCTATGTATTGATGACCAACCATGTCCACCTTCTCATTGAAACCTCCTTAGACGAAGTGAAATCCATACCCCACATCATGAAATCTTTAACTTTGCGTTATACAAAATACTTTAATAAGAAGTATTCAAGGAGCGGCAACTTATTTCAACCAAAATACTTTAGCGTCTTGTTGCAAAAGGACGCCCACCTACTTATACTAACCAGATACATTCATTTGAACCCATTGAGGGCAAATATAGTCCGAGATTTGAAGGAATATCCCTATTCTAGTTATCTTTCATACATAGATTGCAAATCAGATGAGCTTCTTGACCATAAGGATATCTTGAGCCTGTTCGGGAAAAAGGATTCCACTCAGAGGAGGAAATATCGGCAGTTTGTTGAAGATGGAATTGCCCTTTGGAAATTGTGTGTACCAAGGAAGTTCAACAAAAATCAGTTCAGTAAAATGTGGTGAGGGCAGCGAAAGTGCTGGTGAAATATTTGCGAGGTGTCAGACACTAAAAGGGAGCGCTCATGAACACGACTAAATTGGAGAGATTTAAACCGTTCTTGTTCATTCTTCTAATTTTGCTTTTGTTTCCTTCGACGGTCCATGCGGATAAAGGCATGATCCCTCTTTCTGATGTCTCTCCTTATGAACCCGGTCAAAAGGCGATCGTTGCATGCAATGGTGAGGAAGAGGTGCTCATCCTCTCAACGGACGTTTCCGCCAGCAAACATTCTTTAATTTTAGAAGTCTTACCTCTACCTTCAAAACCGGAAATTGAGGAGGGAACTACCGAGTCCTTTGAGAGGATGGAGAAATTGATCGGCGAGCGAATGAGAGACGTCTATGGACTACGGGGATTGAAAGAAGGAGCTCCGGATGTAGAAATAATCTTCCACAAGAGGATAGGAGCCCATGACCTCACCGTGGTTAAGGTGAGAAGTTATCGAGAATTTTTGAAATGGATTGCTGATTTTCTCAAAGATAAGAAGATCAAACACGAGGTGGACTCCCCGAGATTGCGCGAATTAATCTCAATATATTTGGAGCAGGGACTAAATTTCTTTGTCTTTGACCTCATAACGGTTGATCCGGAGCCCAGGAGTGTAAAGCCCTTGATATACAGATTTAAGAGCGACTCTCTTTATTATCCATTGGAGATTTCCTCCCTCGCTTCTGGCAACACTAAACTCTCGCTGTTTATCATCACCAAAGATAAATTAGACTCTTCGTCCCTTGAGAAAGTTCGATTGTATCCCGGTCTAACCCCTCCCTTTCGCGTGGGGGAAGACGAGCTCAAGAAGATCAGTCCAGAGGTCTCCCGGTTGTTCAATGGTTATGCTTGGCTTACCTCTGCCCATTACATCGGTCCGATTCAATTTTTGAGCGGAGATTTGCGGATACCCATAGAATCGAAGATTGAAGATAGGGACATTGAGCGGTGGATGCCTTTAGTATTGGCGATTTTCGTGGTGATGTTTAGCTGTATTTTAGCTTGCCTTCTTATTTTGCTGAGGTTACAAAGAAGAATTGTTGAACTGGAGGAAAGGCTTCGGAAGGGAAATCAGTGATGGAATATCTTTTCAGACCGTGGAGGATGAAATATATCATGAGCGAGAAACCCAAGGGTTGCATCTTTTGTGATAAACCGAGAGAAAACAGGGATAAAGAGAACTACATCCTTTACAGGGCTCAAACCTGCTTCATTATGCTAAATATCTATCCCTACAATAGCGGTCATCTTATGATCGCTCCCTACAAGCACATTCCGGATTTGGAAGGACTGGAGAACCATGAGCTCTCAGAGTTGATGCTGGTCACGAGGAAGAGCATCCAAATCCTCACGAATGCGCTGAAGCCCGATGGGTTCAATATCGGCATAAATTTGGGAAGAGTGGCAGGGGCTGGGGTGGAGGATCACATCCACGTTCATATGGTCCCAAGATGGAACGGAGACACGAATTTCATGCCTACGATTGGGGATACCAAAATCATCCCCGAACTCCTGGATGCCACATACGAGAAACTCAAACAAGCCCTGAAATAAATTAATGATGCAAACTAAGGACCGTTTATTTTGTTTGCTCTTCCAATAATCATTCTGGCAATGGCTTACGTTGCACTATGCAAACTCCTGGCGAGCGAGCAATCTCTTTTATTTCCTTCCAACGTATATTCCGTATCCAAAGTACTCGAAAATATGGAAAAGGCTTTTAGGAGGAGGCCATAATTCTTTTATATACTTCCTGAAAGCTGAACTTTTGATGTACAGGGACGAAAATCTATACCATCCTCTTAAAGAATCCTTAAAATCTAACGATCTAGTTTCATTGATCCACTGGCCTAGAGCATTGGTTCGGTAGGTTTCCACTACCATGTCCGTCAACTCAGAGCCTTCCAACAATTCTTTCCAGCCATTAGAAGTCAGAAATTCCGTTTTGGCATCGAAAGCGCGAGAAAAATATTCTAACACCTCTGGAGGCGGTACCTTTATCCAGGTACACTCATTAAGCCCGACATATCCTCCTGGCTTTATCACTCGCACATACTCGCTTACCCCTTTCTGTTTATCTTCTACAAATGCGGTTACGGATTCGCCAATGACTGCGTCGAAAAGAGCATCTTCGAAAGGGAGGTTTTAGGCGTCTGCTACTGTAAATTTAACTCTATCCTCTACACCTTCTCTTTTCGCTCTTTTCTTTGACTTGTCAATCATCCTTTCAGAAATGTCCATCCCAACCACTCTACAGCCATACCTTTTTGCAATGTAGCAAGCAGTTATTCCAACGCCGCAGCCAACCTCCAAGATGTATTTACCTTTGTTTATATGGCATAACTCAATTAGTTCCTCTGTAGCTTTTAAACCACCCATATGTTTTGTGCCCCAATAAGCTTCCAATTCGAAGTAGTAGTAGGAAGGTTCTGGTTCTGAAATCTCTTTTGGTGATGATTGTTTTTTATTTTTGCTGTCGGCTCGCGAGCATTTCATATAACTTAATATAATACGGAATTCGCTTTTATATTCCAAATTATACGAACTTTGTGTTATTTCCCAACATTGGTTCAAGCGATGCCTCCTGCAAAGAGAACCAGCCCAACCCAGGCCAGTGGTCCGTCCCGGGGAATCGGTCCGACAAAATGGGCATATTCCCATGGCGGCATAAAGATAAGGAGGGGCACGGTCACAAGCCCGGAGGCTATAACCATCACGCGTTGACTCCGGTCATAGGCCGACGGTGTACCGATTTGCCGCCCCAGTGCAGTCACCAGCCACCATACTACCCACAAAACCAGGTAAGCCACTCCCACTGGTCGGTGGAGGAAGGTTATTCCCCCGCCAGCCACGATAATAATCACACAGGAAGCCGCTATGAAGATAAATCGTCCGATAAGCATCTTGGTCACTTTCAAGCTCTCCGACAAATAGGTTAATCAAACTCACTTTGGAGGGAGTGACATCTCCTTTAATTCATCGTTCTATCGAAGATCCATTTTACTAGTATTGGAGAGCTCAACGAGGTAACTACCGACATTACCACCACTGCGTTAAAAATGCCCCCCGGAATTATTCCCATTTCTTTCCCCACGACCGTTGCTGCTAAGGTGACCGCCAGTTGAGGTAAGGTCATGAAGCCTAGAGCGAGGGAGCGATCGATTCCGTAGTTAAAAATTCTTCCACTTAGCAAACCTGCTGCAATTTTGGCCAGGATTAGTCCCAAAACGATGGACGATGTTATGACCAGAGACTGGGCTTTGCTTATTAGGATGGTTAAATTTGCATTCATCCCCACCACTATTAGAAATATGGGTATGAAAAATCCCCGTCCAAAGAAGTACACTTCCCTAAGCGGCTGGCCATCGGGATGATACTTTAAACCTGCAGATAATGCTATTCCGACTAGAAAGGCTCCAACTGCGGCATGAATCTTGATTATCTCGGCCAAAACCGCTGTGATTAGTAAAATCAAGATGATGAAGTGAAAATCCGAACGTTTGGCGCGATCAAGTTCAAAGAACTTCTTAGCTAATCGAGGTACTCCTCCCAAGATAACCAGCACAAAAATGACGAATAAAATCCCCAATTCGATGAATTCAGGGCCTACCGCTCTCCCAGCTTTTGCTGTTACTATGAGTGCCAATATAAGCAGCGCAGCAGTATCTGTTAATACTGTTCCCAGGAAAGCTATGGAAACAACTTCCTCGTTCATCAGTCCACGGTCCTTTAATAAGGGATACGTGATGATGGTGTGAGAGGATAAGATTGAACCAAGAAGGATGCTACCCACAAGGTCTAAGTGAAAATACCTTCCCATCGAAAATCCTATGATGAACGGAATTGTGAATGTGAATATCCCAAAAGTTATCGCTCTTAAGCCGATTTTTCTGATATGTTCCGTTGGGATATCCAATCCTGCTAGAAATAGCATGTATATAAGCCCGATTGAAGCCAAGGCTTGTACTGTTTCACCCAAGGGAAGGATCCTGAAACCATGGGGTCCGACCAGTATCCCTGCAATCATGAACGCTGTCTCCAATGGGATTCTCGACCGATTAATTACACTGGAGACGATCAAAATGATGGCGATTAGAACCATGAACACAAAGAATATGCTCACCGTTACTTCACCTTTTGTTAAGTCTTCGTCTAATTTTAGAAT
>DDKQ01000048.1 GCA_002339355.1 Candidatus Subteraquimicrobium carltonvillense
GGTGAAGAGGTTACGATAACCTACCGCGGCAAACGGGTTGCAGTAATTAAACCTCTTTTAGGGAAGAGGAAAACCTTTAATCCAGTTGGCTTTGGTCTTTGGTCAGGACGGGAAGATTTAAAAGACGTCGAGAGATGGATTCGAGAAAAGAGAGCAGCTCGATACGGAAAGTAATATTCGATACGGACATTCTCATTTGGTATTTTCGGGGGGACGAGAGCGCCAAAGCTTTTTTGGCTAATTTTCCCTTTCAGTCAAGGACGATTTCTTCTCTAACTCTGATGGAATTAATTCAAGGTGCACTTAGCAAGGCTGAGCTGAGAACGATCAAAAAATTCATTGAAGAAAATTTTAGCGAGGTTTTTCACCCAAATGAGGCAGTTTCAAGACGGGCAATTATTTTGCTGGAGAGATATGCTTTATCCCATTGTTTAACCACAGTGGATGCTCTTCTTGCGGCAACTGTCCTTGTTTTCAAAAACAAGCTTGCCACAGCTAACGCAAAGCACTTTCGTTTCATAAAGGGGTTAGAGGTTATTTCTTTCGTGCCAGCTTCTCTTGGCTAACTTCCTCTCTAGCACTTAACACGCTTAAGTAGCTAATAGCGCTCCTCTGGGGGATTAGCATTTTGTGTCCAATAATTCTCATTTTCTCCCTCAAAATTCTTGTTAGCGAACAAGTGTTCTGATATATTAAAAGATTAAAAGATGTATGATTGCAAGGTTTGAAATTTAACTAACTGTAAAAACTAATGAGGTCTGGAGAGTGATATGTCCGCTAATTTTGTTCATCTTCACACCCATTCTGAATTTTCCCTCTTGGACGGGGCTGCTCGGATAGAGGACTTAGTTCTCAGGGCTAAAGAATTGGGAATGCCCGCGCTTGCCCTTACCGATCATGGAGTCATGTATGGGATCATCGATTTCTATGAGACCGCTCATAAGCATGGTATAAAGCCCATTATGGGCTGCGAGGTTTACGTCGCCCCCCGAACCAGGTTTGAGAAATCTCCAAAGAAGGCAGATTCCCCATTTCATTTGGTGTTATTGGCCGAGAATAATGAGGGTTATCGGAACCTTATGAATTTGGTAACTCATGGATTTTTTGATGGTTTCTACTACAAACCTCGTGTGGACAAGGAGTTATTGGAAAAGTATCACCATGGTCTCATAGCCTTGAGTGGTTGTCTAACCGGTGAGGTAGTAAAACTAATTGAAGCCAGAAAGATTGAGCACGCCAAGCAAGCGGCTTCGAACTTGAAGGATATATTCGGCGATGGAAACTTCTTCTTGGAAATTCAAGACCAGGGACTTGAGGAACAGAGTTCCATAAATGAACATCTCATTCGAATATCCTCCGAAACGGGAATCCCCCTGGTTGCCACTAATGATGTTCACTATACCAATCAATTGGATAGCACGGCTCACGATGTACTACTCTGCATCCAGACGGGTTCAACCCTTGAGGAAAAAGATAGATTGAGATTCAGGTCGAATCAATTCTATCTGAAGTCCTCTCAGGAGATGGAGCAGGTATTTCTGGACATTCCTCAAGTCCTCAAAAATTCCTTAGAAATCGCCGAGCGGTGTGATGTAACCTTGGAACTCGGCAAGATTTACCTGCCCCATTATGAAATCCCACCAGGTTATGATCTCAATTCCTATCTCGAGAGGCTTTGCTTGGAGGGTGTCCAGAAAAGATATTCAGAGGTAACTCCATCGATAATGGAACAGTTAAAGCACGAATTAGAGGTAATAAAGAGGACCGGTTTTTCCGGCTATTTCCTAGTGGTCTGGGATTTTGTCAAGTTTGCTAAAGAACACGGGATCAAGGTGGGTCCAGGCCGCGGGAGCGCGGCGGGGAGCATTGTCGCTTACGTCTTAGGAATAACAAATGTCGATCCCTTGAGGTATGGTTTGCTCTTTGAAAGATTTTTGAACCCCGAGAGGGTGAGCATGCCCGATATAGATATAGACTTCTGCTATGAGCGTCGAGACGAGGTCATCGAATACGTAGCCCAGAAATATGGTCAAGATAAGGTGGCTCAAATCATTACCTTTGGAACGATGGCTGCGAGAGCAGCGACGAGAGATGCAGGGAGAGTATTTGGCACTCCCTATGGTAAAGTAGATAAAATTGCCAAACTCATCCCGGAAAGTCCCGGTACCACCATCGAGGAGGCTTTACGAAATGTCCCTGAATTGCGCCAAGAATACGAAAGCGATGAAACCACCAGGCGCATCATAGACACCGCTAGGACACTGGAAGGATTGGCCAGGCAGGATTCCATCCATGCGGCTGGAGTTGTTATTTCTCGAGATGAGCTCACTAACTACACTCCTTTGCAAAGAAAGGGTACCCCTGAAACCATTACCCAATATCATATGGATGCCATCAAGAGGATCGGTCTTTTGAAGATTGATTTTCTGGGGCTTCGCACCCTTTCGGTCATCGATAATGCGGTAAGGATAATCAAGAGAACTAAAGGCGAGGATTTGGACATAGATGATGTCTCCCTTAAGGATTCAAAAACCCTGGAGATGCTTCAAAGAGGCGAAAGTATAGGGGTATTCCAGCTTGAAAGCACTGGAATGCGCTCACTCCTAAAGGATTTACAACCCACGACCTTTGAAGATATTATAAATATTTTAGCCCTTTATCGCCCTGGTCCCTTGGGCAGCAATATGGTTCAGGATTTCGTCGACCGAAAACATGGTCGCAAGCCCATTTCTTACATCCATCCCTCCCTTGAGCCCATATTGAAAGATACTTATGGAATTATTGTCTATCAGGAGCAGGTTATGAAGATAGCCTCCGAGTTGGCCGGATTCAGCTTGGCCGAAGCCGATATTTTGCGGGCGGCAATGAGTAAGAAGAAGCCCCATGTTCTGGCGGAACAAAGAGAAAAATTTGTTAAAGGAGCGAAGTATAGAGGAATAGATGCCGAAACGGCACAGAAAGTCTTCGATCTGATGGCCTATTTCGCTGGTTATGGCTTCAATCGTGCACATTCAGCCGCTTATGCAGTTATTTCTTATCAAACTGCTTATCTTAAAGCGAACTATCCCGTGGAATATATGGCTGCTCTTCTCACATCCGTGATGGGGAATAAGGATAAGGTAGCCCAATACGTAAATGAATGTCGACGTCTGGGGATAAAGGTCTTACCTCCGGATGTGAATGAGAGTTTCAAGAGCTTTACGGTGGTTGGGGAAGCCATTAGATTTGGACTTTCGGCGGTTCGCAATGTGGGCAGTAGCGCCATCGATTCAATTATCCAGTCCAGGGAGAAGGGAGGCTCCTTCAAATCCATTTACGATTTCTGTGAAAGAATCAATTTGACTGTGATCAATAAAAGAGCTTTGGAGAGTTTAATCAAGAGTGGAGCCTTCGATTCCTGTGGAGATACTCGAAAACATCTTTTAAGCATTTACGAACGGGCTATGGAGACAGGATTGCGCAAGCGAAGGGATAAGGAAGCAGGACAATTCACTTTTTTCGATCTTCATCAAGATGAGTTCTGCGAGACCTCCGAACAACGGGCTAAAGATGAATTTTCCAAGGAAGAATTACTCGCCCACGAAAAGGAGATGCTCGGTCTGTACGTGAGCGATCACCCCTTGTTGGGGGTAGAAAAATTACTTCGGAATCGCACTACAACCTCCATTGGTGAACTGCGGGAGCAGGGTGAAGGGGGTTCCGTTCGCATTGGCGGTATTATCACTCGCATAAGCCGCATTACCACTAGGAGAGGTGAAATAATGGCCTTTTTGACCTTAGAGGACCTGGAGGGTTCCGTTGAGGTTGTTCTTTTCCCCACGGTTTATCAAAAGCAAAGAGAATTGCTGAAGGAGGATAGGATAGTCGAGGTCAAAGGGCGAGTCGATGTCAAAGAGGAAGATATCAAAGTCATAGGTCAAGAGGTTGAGATGTTGAATGACAACAGCAACCGCAGCAGCAAGAGCCCCTTTCCTTTATGTATCAAGTTGCCTCTGAAAAGCTTCAATAGGAAGCTCATTGACCAAATCAAAGAGATTTTAGAGACCCACCCCGGTTCCTCCCCAGTATACCTCCAACTTACCGAAGAAAATAAGATGATCACATTTCGATTGGGCGCCAGATATCGAGTGAAAACTCAAAGCAGCTTATTTGCTGAACTAAAGGAGCTTCTCGGGGAGGACAGTGTTTTTATTGACAATGGTCGCAACCAGCACATATAATTAATCCAAGTTGGAAGTTGCGGGGGCTCTTTGGCAAGTTTAAAATCCCCGTAGCGCGGGGGCTTGTTTGCCCACATGGGTGCCCCCGCAATACTTTGGTTATTTAAACTCCTTAGTTTGGCAAATTTCAATTCCAGATAAGTGGTTTTATCTGCATAAATACTCTCTTCCGTAGCAAATGTAAAATGCAAAACTAAAAATGCAAAATGACAAAGAAAAATTTAAAATGACTGTGCAAACTTAAATTTTGCCAAGGTACAGGAAGATATTCCAATTGAGGGGTTCAGTGATGATGATGCCAATCATTAAAATCGAAAAATTTGATGAGACCAAGGTCGAGGAGCTTCTGGCACGCCCTGTATTGGAAGACGAGGCTGCTCTAAAGGCGGTGCGGCAAATACTTGAGGATGTGCAAGAGGGTGGAGATCGAGCTCTACTCAAATATACGAAGGAGTTTGATGGAGCCGATTTGACAGAAATGGGATTGGCGGTAAGAAAAGAAGAGATTCATGAGGCTTACTCGAGCGTGGGTGAGGAGTTTGTCGCTGCGATTAGGTTTGCCAAAGAGCGCATTCTCGATTTCCATGAGAAACAGAAGACGAGTTCGTGGTTTGCAACTGAGAAAGAGGGCATCTGGCTTGGGCAGTTGGTTCGCCCAGTTACCAGGGTTGGAATTTACATACCCGGTGGTTTAGCCTCGTATCCCTCCACGGTACTCATGAATGCCATTCCCGCCAGCGTGGCTGGGGTGAAAGAAATTGCCATGTGTGTTCCACCAAAATCCGATGGCAAGATAAACCCCTTCACCCTGGTGGCAGCGGAGGAAACGGGCGTAGATGAAATTTACAAACTGGGAGGAGCTCAAGCCATAGCAGCCTTAGCTTATGGAACGGAAACTGTAAAGAAGGTGGATAAGATCACAGGTCCGGGAAACATCTATGTGAACCTGGCTAAAAAACTAGTTGTAGGTCATGTTGGCATCGATATGTTGTCGGGTCCAAGCGAGGTGTTAATTCTCGCCGATGAAAAAGCTGATCCGAGGTTTATAGCCGCTGATATGCTTGGTCAAGCAGAGCACGCACCGGATGCCACCGCTTTACTCATCACCACATCCCTTAAGCTTGCTGAGAGGGTTAATTCGGCTCTTCTTCAACAACTTTCTGGCTTAAAGCGGCGGGAGGTTGCCGAGGAATCCATAAAAAGTCGAGGGAGAATGTTTGTCGTCTCGGATATAGAGATGGGAATAAAATTGGCCAACGCCATTGCCCCCGAACACCTGGAATTAATGGTTGAAGAGCCCTTAAAATTTTTAAACGAGATCGAGAATGCCGGAGCCATTTTTCTCGGTCCCTACTCCACCGAGGCGCTGGGTGATTATATGGCTGGACCGAATCATGTCCTTCCCACCGGAGGAAGTGCCCGGTTTTCCTCGCCCTTGGGCGTGGATGACTTCGCCAAGAAATCGAGCGTGCTCATCTTCACAAAGAGTGGGTTGGAAAAGCTCGCGAAAGCCGTCACC
>DDKQ01000081.1:0-1395 GCA_002339355.1 Candidatus Subteraquimicrobium carltonvillense
CACTTTAGAAAAAATACAGTAATATGACCCATCTAGAAATTTAAATGATCTGTAATTTTGATTTTTGATCTTTGATTTTTATATTTGTCAGATAAGTTGGCAAATGCAGCCCTAGGGCTGCATTTGCGTATCTTAGTGCTTTTAGTTAATATCTAAACAAACTCTGTGTTCGGTGAAGTCATGCATGAACTGGGAATAACTGAGAATATCCTATCTATTGCCTTGGAGCAAGCCCAACAGCGGGATGCAAAAAAGATATTAAAGATAAGACTCAAGATTGGCGAGATGACCGCCGTTGTTGATGAATGCATACGATTCTACTTTGAGATATTGAGCAAGGACACCATGGCCGAGGGTGCCGAAATTGAAGTAGAAAATGTGCCAATTAAGGTCAAGTGTCCAAGGTGTGGGAAAATTCGGGAGGCTAATGACTATAATTTCATTTGTCCCCAGTGTGAGGTATTGAGCACCGAAATCGTTTCGGGAAGAGAACTTTACGTGTCCAGCATCGAGATAGAATAAATTGGTGGGTGGTAAAGATGGAGATAAAAGTGCTTCGGAATATCCTCGAAGCCAATGAAGCAATTGCCAGGGAGAATGCCCGATTATTCAAGGACAAAGGAGTCTTTGTAATCAATGTTATGTCATCGCCTGGAGCTGGGAAAACCAGTTTTATTTTGCGTACCCTTGAGAGGTTAAAGGATGATTTTAAAGTGGCGGTCATTGAAGGAGACATCGCCTCGAAGGTGGACGCGGAAAAAATTCAGGAACAGGGAGCACCCGCCGTCCAGATAAATACCGGTGGTGCCTGCCATCTCGATGCCAATATGATCAAGAATGCCCTAAATCTTTTAAATTTGGATGACATCGATCTACTGATCATCGAAAATGTGGGCAATCTCGTCTGTCCAGCGGAGTTCAATCTGGGAGAAGATCTGAAACTGATGATTTTAAGCACCCCTGAAGGTGATGATAAACCCCTCAAATATCCTCAGATGTTTACCCTATGCTCCGTTCTCGTCCTCAATAAAATAGATCTACTTAACCAAACCAATTTTAACCTTCGAAAAGTGAGGGAATCCGCGGCGAAATTAAATGCAAATCTTCAAATCTTTGAAGTCTCCTGCACCACGGGACGGGGAATAGACAATTGGGTTACCTGGTTAAAAAATAAGCTCCTGCTCGGATGGATCTGTAGGAAGAGAAAATAAGGAATAAAATTCCGGAACACGGAACCCGGAACTCGAAACTCAGATAGAAGGGATTTTAAATGTCAAGGTTGATCGTTTGCGAAAAGAATATAGCTGCGAGAAGGATTGCCCATATCCTTTCCGAGGGGAGGGCAAAGCTTGAGAGGATTCACAATGTGCCCGTGTATGTTTTTCATGACTTGCC
>DDKQ01000081.1:1749-3511 GCA_002339355.1 Candidatus Subteraquimicrobium carltonvillense
TAGGCATGGTGGAGAAGAGCAGGTGAAATGCATCGGGCTGAAGGGACATATTTTGAAGGTCGATTTCCCCGCACAGTATAACAACTGGCAAGAGATAGACCCCATAAAGCTCATCGACGCTCCCATAGTCAAGGTGCCCACCCAAAAATCCATCCTTAAAGCCTTACAAAAGGTGGCAAAAGATGCAGATGTTGCCGTGATTAGCACGGATTTTGACCGCGAAGGGGAGCTGATAGGCATAGATGCGGTGAATAAGATCAGGGAGGTCAACCCAAATATAAAAGTGAAGAGGGCAAGATTCTCAAGCTTGACCGAATCCGAAATCAAAAGGGCTTTTTCCAATCTCGAGGATGTATACATGAGCCTTGCTCAGGCGGGAGAAGCAAGGCAGGATATTGATCTCATTTGGGGAGCCACACTAACTCGTTTCTTATCCCTCGCCTCATCGCGTTTGGGTAGGCAGTTTCTTTCCGTGGGACGGGTGCAGAGCCCAACTCTGTCTCTGATCGCGGATAGGGAAAAAAAGAGGCAAGAGCACAAACCGAAACCATACTGGCTGGTAAAAGCCCTCTTCGAGTCCCGCGGATCTGAGCAATTTATCGCTCGTCATAAGATCGAAAGATTTTGGGACAAGCTAGAAGCGGAGGCGGTACTTTCCAGATTGGGGAAGATGGGCAAAGTCGTCGATATTTCCACGGTCAGAAAGGTGCTTAAACCACCAACACCTTTTAATACCACTGCGTTCCTTAGTGCCGCTGCTTCCATTGGTGTATCTCCTTCAAGGGCCATGCGCATCGCCGAAAATCTGTACATGGAGGGACTCATCAGTTACCCACGGGTGGACAACACCGTCTATCCCCCCTCTTTAAATTTCGATGAAATCTTAAAAATTCTGGCCCAAGGGGAATTGGGTAATCTTGCAAATCTCATCCTTAAGGAAGAGAAGATCATTCCCACCAGAGGAAAAACGGAGGCCACTGACCATCCACCCATTCATCCCACGGGTTTGGCCAAAAGGGAAGATTTAAAGGCTCAAGAGTGGAAGATCTACGAGCTCGTATGCCGTAGATTCTTTGGAACCCTCGCTCCAGAGGCCTCGCTTCAGAGCGTAAGAATCGATATCGAATCTGGCCTGCCCGGCCAGCCTGCCCGGCCAGGGGGTGGGGAGCCTTTCTTCGTTCGAGGTACCGCGGTGGTGAATGAGGGATGGCTCAAATTTTACCCCTACGGTCGCAAAAAAGATGAAGAAGTACCCACTCTTAAGAGAGGTGATGAGTTAAAACTCATCAAGCCCATATTGGAGGAGAAGGAGACGCAACCTCCACCCAGATATACCCAGGGGCAGTTGATTCAAAAAATGGAAGCCCTTGGACTCGGAACTAAATGTTTGACTGGCGATAGTGCTATAAAGATTGTCCGAGATCAAGGAATAGAAAATATTAAACTTGAGACCCTTTTCTCCAGCTATAAATATCTCGGAGAAATCCAGTATGAAGGTGAAAGAATAGAAGTTGCGGAAAATAACGGGTATAAATGTTTTTCCTTCAATGGCAATGAGATTATTGAGAGTGAGTTTTATGGCGTTAGCAGAAGGCGTCTTAGAGAAGATGAAAAGGTTTACGAAATCTTTTTCGAGGACGGAAGTAGTCTTAAAGCTACGGATAGGCATCTTATTTGCGTATACGATGGCGGGAAGTTCACCTACGTACCTTGCTGTGCACTGTCCAGTGAAAGTTTAGTTATTTCCTCAACAAACCAGTGC
>DDKQ01000081.1:3878-6154 GCA_002339355.1 Candidatus Subteraquimicrobium carltonvillense
GAATCAATAAGTAATGAATCCTGTTTTACTTGGGAGGAATTTTTAACCCTTTGTCAGCGAGACACCCCCTTCATTGGGACGCGTCTCTACGGGCGCGACTGTGAGGGTTTACTTAAAAGGAAGCGTGAACAAGGGGGAAGCTCCCAAAGCGAGTTCGGTAATCAGATTGGTTGTTATCAGGGAGTTTTATCGAACTATGAAAAAGGCAAAAGGGACATTCCTCTTTGGCTTTTGAATAGACTCTGTGTTAAACCAGATCAACTTTCTGGACTAAATAAGAATATTACTATTTCAAATCCATTTCCATTAAAAATGTCATCTTCGCTAAGCAGGATATTTGGCCATCTTATTGGTGATGGTTCAATCTCGTTTAGAGAGGCAGAAAACTGCTACGATTTACGATACCACAACAGCAACATGGATTTAATTCGCCAATTCACTAGCGATATTGAAGAAGTTTTTGGAATTAGACCTCAATATAAAAGAAGGAAAAAATCTTCAAAAAGGAGGAAACTATTATATTATGTACACTTACCTGCAGTTGTTGGTAGAATTATCCTCATGATTGCACCCGAAATTCTCCTAAAGAATCCACCGAAAATTTTAACTCCAGAATTTTACCCTGAATTTATCGGAGTAATTTTTGATGATGAAGGATACGTGTGTAAAAGCGAACCAAAAATATTCATTTCTAATACCAATAAAAATCTTTTAACGAGTTTGGGCAGCATGCTTAAGCTATTGGCTATAGACTCAACCATTGGTGAGCGTGAAAATAAACTTCACATAAGAGGGAGAAAGAATCTTCAATTATTTGTTGAAAAAATACCATTTATTTCAGTTGAGAAAAGGCGAGCTTTGCTCAATCATTTTGTGACTCATTACAAGTACAACGCCAAATTATCCACGCCCTTAATTGAAAAGGAAATTATGAAATCCCTTGGAAATCGGGAGAAAACCACGAAGAAACTTACCAGTGAACTTAAATTAGCGCCATCTACCATTCAACGATATATTAAACGTCTTTTAAATTGGGATTACATCGTCAAGGTTGTGTACGGAAACAATAAAGATATTCCAAGAATCATAAAGTATAGGAGTCGAGTTCACGTGCATGATTCGTTCTATTCAATGTTAGGGGGGAAAATTATCGGGTGGAATGTGGTAACGAAGAAAGTAAAATTTATTCGCAAAGTAACTTATAACGGTTATGTTTATGATATTTTAAATGTCAATAATTTTTCAAATTTTGTTCTCTCAAATAATGTTGTAGTCCATAACTCGACGAGGCATGAGATCATCAAAAATCTTTACGACAGGAGTTATATCCATGGCGATCCCATCGTCCCTACGGAGATGGGATTGGCCGTCGCCGAAGCCTTAAGGAAGCACGCCGACACGATTTCCACACCTCAGATGACAGCTGAGCTGGAAAAGGATATGGATGCCATAGCCGAAGGGAAGGTTGCCAGGGAAAGCGTGGTCGATCGCTCAAGGAATATTCTTGCCAGAATCATGCTGGATTTGGGCAGGAAAAAGGCGGCAGTCGCGGGAGAGATAAGAGAGGGTATTCGAGAGGATAAAATCATTGGAAAGTGTCCTCGTTGTGGGATGGATTTAAAGATAATTCGGGCTAAAAAATCGAAGAAAAGATTCATAGGATGCGCGGGATATCCTGAATGCAGTATGGCATATCCCCTTCCCCAGTATGGTGAGATCATCACCTTAGACGATGTTTGTGAGGTATGCCATTCACCGAAGGTTAAGGTAATTGGGAGACCCCCAACTAGTCGGGGTGGAAAATCCCCAAAACCTTGGATTTTGTGTATTGACCCCAATTGTCCCACCAAGAAGGGAAGTGATTAAGGAAAGATGGGGAAAATAAGCATTATAGGTAGTGGACATGTGGGAGCTACATGTGCTTTTGACATTGCTCAGAGGGAGCTGGCGGATGTGGTATTGTTGGATATTCTGGAGGGAATACCTCAGGGCAAGGCTCTAGACATGATGGAGGCTTTTCCACTTAAGGGCTTCAATGGCAAGGTCGTAGGCACCAACAATTACGCGGACATCCATGACTCCACACTTGTGATAGTGGCCGCCGGTTTTGCTAGGCAACCCGGGATGTCTCGCCTCGATTTACTGGAAAAGAATGCACAGATCGTAAAATCCGTTACCGGGAATATCGTAAAATTTGCTCCAGAATCGATGACCCTCATGGTCACCAATCCCCTGGACATCATGACCTACTTGGCTTTCATGGAAAGCGGCTTTGA
>DDKQ01000032.1:0-203 GCA_002339355.1 Candidatus Subteraquimicrobium carltonvillense
GAGACCACCGCGGAAACATTCTTTGGAAAGAAAGCTAGGGATTTGAACCTCCCAGAATGTGCTTTATTAGCTGGACTCATTAAATCCCCAGGTTATTATTCCCCCTACACCAATCCCGATAAGGCAAAGGCCCGTCGCGACCTTGTCCTAAAAAGGATGGCGGTACTTGGATTCATAACAGCGGAGGAAGCTGCAACCGCCCA
>DDKQ01000032.1:334-22268 GCA_002339355.1 Candidatus Subteraquimicrobium carltonvillense
TACGCATTTTTACTACTTTGGATCTAAAGATGCAAGCTCATGCCGAAGAGGCTGTGTGGTCCACACTCGATCGACCAGAAGATCCCAGTGCTTCCATTGTGGCCATAGATCCAAAAACTGGTTATATAAAGGCCATGGTCGGAGGGAGAGATTTCAATACCCAAAAATTTAATCTGGCCGTTCAGGGAAGACGGCAAGCTGGATCCTCCTTTAAGACCTTCGTCCTGGTCACTGCCATTGAGGATGGCATCTCGCCAAATAAAGTTTATCAATCGGCTCCCCTTACAATTAGACTCCCCGGTAANNGCGGAGGAAGCTGCAACCGCCCAAGCCATCCCCATTCAAGTTCAGGAAATTAAGGAAAAACCAATTCGAGCTCCCTACTTTGTGGAGTACGTCAAGCAAATCCTCATCGATAAATATGGAGCTAACGCGGTTTTCAAGGGGGGCTTACGCATTTTTACTACTTTGGATGTAAAGATGCAAGCTCATGCCGAAGAGGCAGTGTGGTCCACACTCGATCGACCAGAGGATCCCAGCGCTTCCATTGTGGCCATAGATCCAAAAACTGGTTATATAAAGGTTATCGTCGGAGGGAGAGATTTCAATACCCAAAAATTTAATCTGGCCGTTCAGGGAAGACGGCAAGCTGGATCCTCCTTTAAAACCTTCGTCCTGGTCACCGCCATTGAGGATGGCGTCTCGCCAAATAAAGTCTATCAATCGACCCCTCTTACAATTAGACTCCCCGGTAAAGACTGGCGGGTCAGAAATGCAACAGAGGGAAGCGGCGGTCCTCCCATGACTCTTAGAGAAGGAACGATAAAATCAGTTAATGCCGTTTTCGCCAGGCTAATAATGGAAATAGGTCCCCAAAATGTGGTCAATATCGCTAAAAAGATGGGCATAACTTCCCCTCTTAACCCATATCCTGCAATCGCCCTGGGTGGTTTAAAGATCGGGGTCTCCCCTTTGGAAATGGCTTCAGCCTATGGCACCCTCGCTAATCATGGAGTACACTGCAAGCCCTTAAGTATCTTAAAAATCACCGATTCGAAGGGGAAACTATTGGAGGAAAATAAGGTGGATGAAAAAATGGCCATAAATCCTACGACCGCTTATGTTGTCACCGATATTCTCCAGGATGTGATCAGATATGGAACGGGGCGAAGAGCGAATATCGGACGTCCGGCCGCGGGAAAGACGGGTACGGCACAGAATTATCGAGATGCCTGGTTCATAGGCTATACTCCAGATTTGGTGGCCAGTGTCTGGGTAGGTTATCCACAGGGACAAATTGAGATGAAAAATATACATGGCATTCGAGTTGTGGGGGGTAGCTTCCCCGCTCAGATCTGGGCAAAATTCATGTACAAAGCCCTTGAGGATACTCCCCCTTCGAGATTCCCCGCTCCCGAATCAGAAGTGATAAGGGTTAGAGTATGCAAAGACTCTGGACTTTTAGCGAGCATCTATTGCCCCAATGTGGTCACGCGTACCTTCGTTAAGGGCACCGAGCCGACTAAACTTTGCAATATCCACACTGCTCCCACAGCCGTGACGGTACCCAATGTTGTTGGACTAACCGCGGAGGAAGCGAAGACCATCCTCACTGAACTTGGATTTAAAGTTAATCAAGTAAACGAGGTATATCCCGGCGTCCCTAAAGGCGAAGTTTTCAATCAAGAGCCAAAGGAGGGGACCGAGGCTGAACCGGAATCTATGGTCACCATCTCTGTGAGCGCGGGCGAACCGGTTTCGCAAAAAACCACCGTTCCTAACGTTTTGGGAATGGAAGAGCACAAAGCCATTCAAGCCATCGATCGAGCTGGGCTGTTGGCTATCGTGAGTTACGAAAAAACCTCGATTTCCAGTAAGAATGGGGAGGTGATAAAACAAAACCCTCTCGGTGGGACTATAGTCGATAGGAGAAGTAACGTTTCCATTAGAGTGGCCAGGTATGAGGATAGCTAAATCCTTCTAACACGTCTTAACCCTGAGCAGACGATGATCTTTACCCCTTTTTTCTCCAGCTCATCGAGGAAGAGATTGATTCCAACCGCATCACTGGCTATGTGCCCCGCAATAACCACATTTATGTGATGTTTCTCCGCTCTCTTTCGAAGCTTATCCCCCATGTGCATTCCAACTAAGGTTCCCACACCGGCATCCGCCAGTCTTTCGATAGCTTCTTCGGGACCCTCAGTTCCACCGGTCATGTCCACAACAACTTTACCCGCTCGCCTATCCGGTTCGCCAACTAAAATGGTGGGACCAGCGCTATCCTTCGCGGCATAGTTATACTCGGGTATCTTCCTCAACCTATCCATAATGTCCTTGACGGTATAGGGCTTTTCCTCGTCGAAGATCTTCTGCAAAAAAGAGGTCAAAAGATTATCCGCAGGGGTGTGAATAGTCATGAAAGCAAATCCTAAAAGACATGCTGCATCAACCGCTCTATTATGATTTAAGGGAAGCAAGGCTCTGTGTACCTCCTTCATGCGCTTATCGATGAGGACATCGCCGATATTTATGGGCACACCGAGCTTTCCCCATATATCCGCCTGCATCGCCATGACCTCGGGAAGAGCTGCCAACGCGCTTCCCTCGGGGTGATGCGCGAGGAGGAGATTTATCCTTTCTCCCTTTTCATTCAATCTATCGGCCAACAGGACCTCGGGGACTTCCACATCAATTCCAGCCAGAACCCCAGTTATCTCCATCTCCAGATCACCACACAGGATGCGGGTATCAGAATAGGGATTGCTCAGCTTCTCGATGTCGAAGAACTCCCTTTCCTCTTCCCTTAGTTGCCCAAAGTTATCCTTGATTCTGTCCAAAACCCGTTTAACACCCTTTTTACCCCGAGGATCCTTGGACATGCCCATCTTCACAGCTAACCTGTATACTTCTTTGAGTTTCATAGCCATTTTCTCCTTCCCCTTTTATCTTTTGCCCGCCTTAAACCCACCCGTGGAGCGCTCGTGCTCGCATCCCTTCGACGATACAAAGGGGTTATCCTTGATATAATAGCGTAAAAGTTCATTTTGGACTACGGATATTCCAATGCGAGGAGCGGCAACTATGGTAAAATCTTGGACGGTTATATTTCCGTCCCCCCTGGGCGGGTCTTCGTCTGGATACATTATGACGAGGTCTCCCTCGGTTAGATCAGCTCCATAAAAGGAAAAATCTATCCCCATGGCTTGAGTGAGCTTTCCGGGACCATTGGTCAACTGCACGATGGACTTCACAGGTCTATTTTTAAGCATTAATTCCTCTCCAAGTAACGGTTCGAGTGCACGGATAAGAACTGCTCCTGGGACTCCTCCTCTTTCCGTAACCACGTTGAGGAGAAAATGGATACCGTAATTCAAATAGATGTAGGCCACACCGGGCTTTCCGAACATGATAAGATTTCGCGGTGTTTTTCTTCTCGCCGCATGACTTGCAGGATCATCTGGACCGAAGTATGCTTCTGTTTCCACAATCCTGCCAGCCATTTCACCCTCCGGAGTGCACCGCAGCAGGATCTTGCCCAGAAGTTCCTGAGCAACCACCTTTGTATTCTGTTTATAAAACTTTCGCTTGAGTACACTCATTTTTTGGCGAGATCAGCGACTAGCGGATGAGCTCGCTCATCGAACATCGCAAATCGCTAATCGGACTTACTTGAGTATCTCCTTCAGTTTGTTGAGTGGATAGGTATTTATGACATCCTCCGGCTCCAGCCAACCCCTTTGAGCCGTAGCCACGCCATATTCGATATAAGCCAGTTGACCTGCACTATGAGCATCCGTGTTTATGGCGAATTTTATCCCGTATTCCTCCTTCGCCTCCCTCAATTGAATATCATTAAGGTCCAGTCTATCCGGAAACGAGTTTAATTCCAGAATGGTATTCGTCTCCGCAGCCGCCTTAAAAACAGTTTTTAGATCGATTGCATAGGGTTCGCGCCTGCCCAATATCCTGCCAGTGGGATGACCAATTACATCGATGTGCTCGTTGTATATGGCGGATAAGGTTCGCTTTGTGAGCTGCTCCTTCGGCTGGCGAAAACCCCCATGGATTGAGGCTACCACGATATCCAGCTCCTTTAAAAATTCATCCTCGTAATCGACCTTGCCATCATTGTCTATATTCAGCTCAATCCCGCACAGGATGGTGATGCCATCGAGTTCCTCATTCAGCCTCATAATTTCCTCAATCTGAGCCCTTAGCTTTTTTTTACTCAATCCTCCAGCTACTTTAAGTTGCTGAGCATGGTCGCAGATGGCTATGTATTCGTAGCCCAATTCGATGGCGGCTTCAGCGATCCTTCCTATCTTGCTCAATCCATCGGTCCAGGAAGAGTGGACGTGAAGGTCTCCCTTTACGTCCTCAAGTTGAATGAGCCTGGGAAGAGAATCCTCAATTCCCCTTTCTATCTCTCCCCTATCCTCCCTTAAAACAGGTGGGATATAAGACATTCCCAATACTTCATAAATTTCCCTCTCTTTCTCCCCGCCTATTCTTCTATCCATCTCCATCTCAAAAATCCCATATTCATTTATTTTAAGACTTCTTTTTCGGGCGATTTCCCTCAAGTGTATATTGTGCTCTTTGGAACCAGTGAAATATTGAAGGGCAGCACCATATTGGTCGGGGCTCACCACACGCAAGTCTATTTGAAGACCGTTCCGGGCGATGATGCTACTCTTGGTGTCGCCCTTCGTTAAAACCTGAGCCACCTCGGGCATGTGGCAAAAATAATCCATCACCCTATGGGAGGCGTAGCTTGCAGCCAAGAGATCGATGTCGCCGATGGTTTCCTTCATTCGCCTCAAAGAGCCGGCTATATCCACTCTCTCAACAAAGGGTTGCCTCCTTAAGTTCTCGATGAACCGTTCGGCGATGGGATGGGCTTCAAAGAGGAGAATGCGTTCCCTAGCTCTTCTCAACTGTTGAATTCCCGTGATGATGTTCTCCTCCGTCTTGGCACTCATCCCCCTCAAGCCCCGAAGACGATGGGCTCGTGCAGCCTCCAAAAGCTCATCGATGGTGGTGATGCTCAGGGTATCATAGAGGAATTTGGCTTTCTTGGGACCAAGACCGGGGATTCTCATCAGCTCCACAAGGCTGGGTGGGATTTCCTCTTTTAAATCTTCATAATAGGGGAGACTTCCGGTTTCCAAGAGCTCTACTATTTTCTCGGCGATTCCCTTTCCCACCGCCGGAACTTCCCTTAAGTTTCCCTCTTTATAAAGGACGTTGATATCCTCCCTGAGACTACGGATGCTGTTGGCGGCGCGGTGATACGCCTGCACCTTGAAGCTCATCTCCCCACGAATATCGAGCAAATCTGCAATTTCGTCTAAAATGTTTGCCACTTCCTCGTTGGTCATCTCAAGTCCCCTATAATCCCACTTGCCATCTCTGGTTAGGCAAGCGGATGAGATAGCCACATCTTTTCGGATTCAAGTAAATTTTCGGCCCTTATGAACTGATCTTTCAAACCTTTGACCGAAGTTCCCCCGACACTGGTCTTTGAATCCACTGAATGTTTAACCTCAAGAATCTCGAACACATCTTGATCAAAAAGGGGAGAAAAGCTTCGATAATCCTCCAAGTTGAGATCACTCAAAACACAATTGCGATCCAGACAATACGCGATTATTTTCCCCACGACCCCATGGGCTTCCCTGAAGGGGAGTCCCTTTCTTACCAGATAATCAGCGACATCTGTTGCCACCGTGAAACTCTCTTCAGCCGCTCGTCCCATCCGCTCTGGATTTATTCTCATGGAGGCAACCATCGGTGTGAATATCTCCAAAGAGCGCTTGGCCGTATCTACGGCATCGAAGAGAGGTTCCTTGTCCTCCTGAAGATCCCTGTTATAAGTCAAGGGAAGGGCCTTTAGCGTGGTGAGAAGTCCCATCAAATGCCCAAAGGTGCGTCCGGTCTTCCCCCGAATTAGTTCAGCCACATCGGGGTTTCTCTTCTGAGGCATGATGCTCGATCCCGTGGTGAAAGCTTCATCAAGTTGAATAAAACCAAATTCGGATGTTGACCACAAAACCAGCTCTTCACAAAAGCTGCTGAGATGGATCATCAAAAGGGATAAACTTGAAAGAAACTCTACTAGGAAGTCCCTATCGCTCACGGCATCCATGCTATTCTCGGTTATTTTCGAGAAGCCAAGTTCTTTTGCGACGAATTCCCTATCGATGGGGAAGGAGGTTCCCGCCAAGGCCGCCGATCCCAGAGGCATGGCATCAGTACGCTCATAACAACTCTTGAGCCGATCAATATCTCGACCGAACATGAAGAAATAAGCCATGATATGATGGGAAAAGAGTACGGGTTGAGCCCGCTGAAGATGAGTATACCCGGGCATAATCACTTCGGTATTTTCCTTCGCCAGATTTAAAAGAGCTTTCTGAAGAGTAAGTATCAGATTCCCTATCTTTAACAGCTCTTCCTTTAAGTACATCCTGATATCCAGGGCAATTTGATCATTTCTGCTCCTCGCCGTGTGTAATTTTCCCCCCAAGAAACCAATTTTCTCAATCAAAGCCCGCTCAATGCCCATGTGAATATCCTCATCTAAAATATCGAAGCTGAATTTACCCGCTTCGATCTCCTGCTCGATCTCCTTAAGTCCTCGAGTGATTTTCCCCGCATCTTCCTTGGGGATTATTCCACACTTAGCGAGCATGGCTACATGGGCCAAGCTTCCCCGTATATCATATTTGTACAGGCGACGATCGAAGGGGAGAGAGGTGATAAACTCCCTCAGATCCGTGGGATTTCCCCGATGTTCCATTGCCATCTCCTCTTTCTTCCAAGGTTAATCAATAGCTCATCGCTTCGCCGCTGGTCCCTTGTCCCGTGACCCTCCACTCTTTCGCGCCCACAACTTCAATGGTAAACCCCAGAGTTTGATAAATCCCCTGGCTAACTCGTGTGAAAATTCATCGGCTTCTCCATAAGTTGCCAAGGAATAATCGTAAAGGGATTTTTCGGATTTTCTTCCCACGATATTACAGGAACCTTTGTAGAATCTTAAACGTACGATCCCCGTAACATTCCTTTGAGAATCACTGATGAAGTCATCGAGAGCTTCTTTGAGGGGAGAATACCACAGACCATAATAGACGAGTTCGGCATACCTCTGCTCCAAGGGCGATTTATAGTGGAGTAATTCTCGCTCTAAGGTTAAATCCTCTAAATCCCGATGTGCAGCAATGAGAGCCAAAGCGCCTGGGACTTCGTAAATCTCCCTGGATTTTATACCTACCAGCCGATTTTCAATCATATCGATCCGCCCATATCCGTGACTACCCGCAATTTCATTGATCCGGGTGATGAGATCCACAAAGGGGATTTCTCTCCCATTCAAGCTCTTTGGTACCCCCTCCAGGAAACCAACCTCTACGTACTGTGGTCTATCGGGAGCCTGAATGGGATCCACGGTCATCTCGTATACATCGGCTGGTGGTTCCACCCAGGGATCCTCCAAAATCCCACACTCAACGGTTCGCCCCCAAAGATTTTCATCCACACTATAGGGACTACTCTTTATACTAACCGAGACTGGAATTCGATGTTTTTTGGCATATTTTATGGTCTCCTCCCGAGACATGGCCCACTCACGTACGGGAGCGATCACTTCCAGGGAGGGATCAAGTGCACCTATTGATACTTCGAAACGCACCTGATCATTTCCCTTACCCGTACAACCATGAGCCACATATTTAGCCCCACTTGATTTGGCCGTCTCCACAAGCCACTTGGCAATTAAAGGGCGAGAAAGTGCTGATACCAGGGGATACTTTCCCTCGTAAAGGGCATTCGCTTTCAGAGCAGGGAGAATAAAATCACAAGCGAATTCCTCCCTGGCATCGACGATGTGAGATTCGATCGCCCCTATCTTTAGGGCCTTCTCCTTTACACTCTCCAAATCCTTAGATGGGTCATCTTTTGCCTGCCCCACATCAACGACCATGGCTATTACGTCCAGATCATATTTCTCTTGAAGCCACTTTATAGCCACAGAGGTGTCTAACCCACCCGAATAAGCTAAAACTACCTTTTCCTTCGCCATTTTTCCTCCTACGAGAGTCGAGCTTATTTACTTTTCAGCTCATTTAATCTAGCTAGAACGGAAGCTCCCTCCCTGCTATTGTGAGTGACCACCAAGATGGTATCATCTCCGGCCACCGTTCCCAGAACCTCTTCCCATCTCACTCCATCAAGTGCGGAGGCTACACCCTGAGCGGTACCTGGGGTGGTTTTAACCACGATGAGATTCCCGCTCCGATTCAGGCTTACCACAAAATCTTCGAGCATCCTTCGAAGATGCTCCGTTTCATCGCCTATGAATTTACCTTCGGGAAGAGCATAAATACTGGTACCATCACCCATCCGGACTTTCAACAAGCCCAATTCACTTATATCCCTCGATATCGTAGCCTGAGTCACTTCGTATCCCAGTTTTTGTAACTCAGATACCAGTTCTTCCTGTGTGTGAATTCTCTTCAATTCCACTATTTCCCTGATGGCAGCGTGTCTCTCGCCTTTTAACCTCATTTTGATCAACCGATTAGCGAAATTAATAAGGCCTTTTGAACGTGAAGTCTATTCTCCGCCTGATCAAAGACGACACACCTGGGATCGTCCATCACTTCAGCGGTAATTTCTTCACCCCGGTGGGCGGGAAGACAATGCATGACGATGGCATCGGGCTTGGCGTAAGCTAAAAGTTCCTTATTTACCTGGTAGGACTGGAAAGCAGATAGTCTCTTATCCCGCTCCGCCTCCTGACCCATACTTACCCAGACATCCGTATATACGATATCAGCATTCCTCACGGCTTTTATGGGATCATTGACCATTTCCACCTTTGGTTTTAACCCTCTTAGGTTCCTTAAAGCCATGTCAACGATCCACTTCTTAGGCTTGTATCCCTTTGGAGAAGCGATGAAGATATTTAGCCCCACTTTAACTGAACCCATTAAAAGGCTGTGAGCAACATTATTTCCATCCCCCACATAGGCAAGCTTGAGACCCGCCAGGCGATCTTTCTTTTCCAGGATGGTCATGAAATCGCCAAGGACTTGACATGGATGAAAATCGTCGGTGAGAGCATTGATCACCGGTACATCCGCATCTTTAGCCAACTTTTCCACATCCCCTTGAGCAAAAGTCCGAATGATTATGGCATCCACGTATCGGGAAAGAACCCGACCGGTGTCCTCGATGGACTCTCCCCGACCCAATTGCATATCCTCAGCGCTTAAGAAAATTGGATGTGCACCAAGATGTGCCAAAGCGACTTCAAAGGAGACCCTCGTTCTCGTGGATGGCTTTTCAAAGATCATGGCCACAGCTTTGCCCTCTAAATATCGATGGGAAACCCCCATCCGTTGCAGGCGTTTGAATTCCATGGCTTTGGATAGAATGAGATAAATTTCATCCGGGCCCAGATCACCCAATGTTAGAAGGTCTCTTCCCTTAAGTGACGCCACACTAACCTCCACCCTGATAATTAGGTATCTGCTCGCCTTACTGGTAATGGGTTAATTTCCAACTACCCATCAATCCATCCACCTAACAACCTATCTTTCCAATTCGTCGAGAATCTCATCAAATATGCCCAGAACGGTCTCGATTTCCTCCCTCATTATACAAAGTGGGGGAAGAAATCGAACGATGTTATCTCCGATATTATTTGCAATCACCCCGCGATGAAAAAATTTCAGTACAATATCCCGGGCAATACCCTCCCTGCCCGTCTGGAAGGCGGATCTGCCAGGCAGGTCCCTGTGGAATTCGACTCCAATCATCAAACCTTTCCCCCTCACTTCCTTAATTATAGGTCTTTTCTCCTTCAGTTTTTCAAGCTCCTGTTTAAAATAACTTCCTAAGTTGGCGCAATTATCTATCAATCCTTCCTTTTTTAGGACCTTCAATGCAGCCATTGCCGCCGAAGTAGCAACAGGTCCACCACCAAATGTTGATCCATGATCACCTGGTTTAAAGACTCGAGCCACTTCCTCGCGGGTGATGAAAGCACCGATGGGTAGTCCGCCTCCCAAACCCTTTGCTAAAGTCATGACATCCGGCTCGATGTCATAATGCTCGTAGGCAAACATCTTTCCCGTACGACCCATACCGGTTTGAACTTCATCCAGAATGAGCAAGAGATTCTCCTGGTTACAAAGTTCCCTCACACCTTTGATGTAATCTACCTCGCACTCATATACTCCGCCTTCCCCTTGGATAGGTTCAAGCATTACCGCACAGGTATTCTCGGTTAGGCAATCCTTCAGAGCATCCAAATCATTTAGGGGCACGTGCTTGAAACCCGGGGGCAAGGGCTCAAAGGGTTTTTGTTTATCGGGTTGCCCCGTGGCCGCTAAAGTCTTGAAGGTTCGACCGTGAAATGAGCGAAAGGCGGTGATCACCTCATATTTGCTCCCGCCAAAATTCTCCTTGCCGTATTTGCGCGCCAATTTCAGGGCTCCCTCGTTTGCTTCGGCACCACTATTGCAAAAGAAGCATTTATCTCCAAAGGATATTTCCACCAGCATCTCAGCTAACTCGATTTGAGGAATGGTGTAGTAAAGATTGGAAACGTGAATGAGATTCTCGATCTGCTCCTGAACCACTTTAACTACCGCCGGGTGACAGTGTCCAATGTTAGCCACTCCCAATCCTCCCAGGAAATCAAGGTATTCTTTGCCCTCTACATCCCACAATCTACTTCCTCTTCCTCGCGAGAAGACAACCGGGAGGCGGCTATAAGTATTCACAAGATAAAGCTGTTCCTTTTCGACAATTTCAGTAATGTCCATGGGAAATCTCTAATATCCGAGTAAAATGTCATTGGACATGGGTCAAAGGTAATAAACAAAAACTCTTGACTCATGACTTATGACTCATGACTTATTTGACTATCATTGTTCCAATACCCTCATCGGTGAAAATCTCCAAAAGAAGGGCATGTGGGATCGTTCCATTTAAGATGTGCGCCCTTTTCACCCCAGCCTTAAGGGCCCTTATACATCCCCTGGCTTTAGGTAGCATTCCTTCACCTATTAAATTCTCCTTTATCAACCTCTCGCACTCATCGATGCTAAGTGCAGAAATGAGAGATTTCTTATCGGCAAAATCCTTATACAATCCATCAACATTTGTAAGAAAGATTATCTTATCAGCTTTCAGCGCCGCAGCAATCTCAGCGGCGACAGAGTCGGCGTTGATATTATAGCTTTCCCCCTCTTCTCCGACCCCCACAGAGGCGATGACTGGGGTAAATCCATCCTTTATCAAATTTTGAAGAATTTCCGTATTGATCCTCTGAACCTCGCCAACGAAACCGAGGTCTTGCCCGGTGGTTGTGGTACACTTTTGAGCTATTATTAACCCTGCGTCGTCACCGCTTATTCCCACGGCTATCCTGCCCCGCCCACCAGGCTCAGGCAGGCGGGCATGGCAATTGATCATGGAAACGAGTTCCTTGTTTACCTTACCCACCAGGACCATTTTTACAATGTCCATGGTTTCTTTATCCGTGACTCGAAGCCCTTCCACGAATTTTACCTCTTTTTTCAACTTCTTCATGTAGCTTGAAATCTCGGGACCTCCTCCATGAACAATCACCGGATTCATGCCCACATACCTCATCAAAACGATATCGGAAGCGATGGATTGTTTAAGAGAATCATCAAGCATGGCACTTCCACCATATTTTACGGTGATGGTTCTCCCATAATACTCCTTGATGTATGGAAGCGCCTCCATCAGAATTTTGGCTTTAGTTAATGCGTTCTCCATTTTCCTCATCCTTTAACATCGTCCCTCGTCGCTCGTCATATCACCGCTCGAAAGTAAGATTTGAGATTCGAGTTTCGAGAGTCGAGAAACAGTGTCCTTTACGTTTTATAGGCTGCATTTATCTTCACGTAATCATAGGATAAATCCGTAGTCCACACGGTTGCTATTGAATCACCTAGATTAAGATCGATGGTTACCCTTATCTCTTTATCCTTCAGGACCTCTTTGATCTCCCCTTCATTAAAAGGCAAGCCCTCACTACCTTTCACGATTTGATGATGGCTAAGGTAAATATCTATATCGTGTGGATTGATTTCCGCTCCAGAGTGACCAATTGAGGCGATGATCCTTCCCCAATTGATATCCTCGCCGAAAAAAGCGGTTTTAACCAAATTTGAGTTGGCTACGGTCATGGCTATGGTTTTAGCATCTCCGAAGGATTTTCCACCTCTGATGATGATTTCGATGAATTTGGTGGCTCCTTCCCCATCCCTCACAACCATCTTGGCCAATTCCTGGGTGAGGAAGTCCAATGCTTCTTGGAAGATGAGAGCGTCTTTACTGTCTTCGACCACCTCCTGGTTCTGAGCAATCCCATTGGCAAGGATAACGACCATATCGTTGGTGCTCATCTCACCATCGACGGTGATCATATTGAAGGATTTATCGACCGATTTTCTTAAAGCCCGTTTTAAACATGAATGGGAAATTCTGATATCCGATGTCAAAACCGAAAGGGTTGTAGCCATATTCGGAGCAATCATCCCAGCTCCCTTGGTCATCCCTCCTAGAGTAAGGGTTTTGTTGCCTATTTTAAATTCAATTGCCATTTCCTTAGGGAAAGAATCAGTGGTCATAATCGCTTCGGCGGCATCCAGATGAGCATCGTAAGAAAGAGATATTACAGCATTTTGAATGCCTCGTTTCAAATTGTCCATGGGGAGGGGAACACCAATAATCCCAGTTGAAGCCAGTAAAATTTGATAAGGAGAGATTTTCCCCAAGCATTTCTTTCTGAGCTCACCTGCGGTGATTTTTGCCATCTCTATAGCATCGGTTATGCCTCGCCTCCCCGTACAGGAATTGGCATTACCACTGTTGATCACCACCGCTTGAGCCACCCCTTCCTGAACATGTTTTTTGCTGATCAAAATGGGGGGAGCGGCCATCTTATTAGTGGTAAAAACCGCAGCGGCAATGGCGGGAACTTCGGAAAAGATGAGGGCAACGTCTTTTCTACCACTTCCCTTGATCCCACAACTCACCCCGGAAGCTTTAAACCCCCTCGGGGCGGTTACTCCCCCGGATATCACCTTGACCTTTACCATCTCTTTTTATCCCCCGTAATCTTTAAAGTAGCGAGAAATCATGGAAATATTTGATCTTGCGCTCCCAACTACGAACTAACAGACTCCCGACCAATCAAGGTACAAGCCCAACCGCTCTTAGCCCTTCATCTTCAGAAAACCCACACATGATATTCATGTTCTGAATGGCCTGGCCCGCAGCTCCCTTGATCAAATTATCGATCGCGCAGACCACGATGACCTTGCGAGTTCGCCCATCCACCTCCAAGCCTATATGGCAGTGGTTGGAACCCAAAATGCTTTTCGTCTCGGGGTATTCTCCCTCACGTAGGATGTGTACGAAGGGTTCACCCTCATAAAAAAGCCCATATATTTCGAGGAGATCGGGGGTCTTTAAACTCCGTTTTAGATCACAATATATGGTGCTCAAGATGCCCCTGGTCATGGGGATGAGGTGAGGAGTGAAAGAAATCTTTATCTCCTTTCCGGCGAGCTTGCTCATTTCTTGCTCCATTTCCGGGGTATGCTTATGCGCGGCAACCGAGTACGCCTTTACATTTTCATTACATTCAGGGAAGTGGCTAGAGAGACTCAAACCCCTACCCGCCCCCGAAACCCCGGATTTCGCATCCACCACGATACTTTGGGTCTGTATGAGCTTCCTTGTCAACAAAGGAGCCGTTGCCAAGAGAACGCTAGTGGGATAACAACCGGGATTGCACACAAAATTCGCCCTTTTAATAGCTCCCCGATTAATCTCCGGCAGTCCGTAAATGGCCGCACCCAAAAGCGCGGGATAAACATGGGGTATCCCATACCACTTTTCATAGACGGTTTTATCAACCAATCGAAAATCTCCACTGAGGTCAATGATCTTGTGATCCTCGTCCATCAGCTGGGGCACGATCTTCATCGAAGTCCCATGAGGTAAAGCAAGAAAAAGAAGATCCGAATTCTCCTTGGCTTGCCTTGAATCGAAAACCGTGTAAGAAAGGTCACAAATTCCCGTTAAATTGGGATAAAGAGAGGCGGCTTTCTGATCCCTATATCGGTCGGCTGTAACATAAGTCAGCTCAATGTGGGGATGATTCAGTAACAACCGAGCGAGCTCAGCTCCAGTGTAACCGGAGGCTCCAATTATCCCTATCCTACAAACCCGAGACATTTACCATCGCATCCTCAGACTCCATAAGTATTGCCAAAATTATACAAAAATTTGCATATTTATGCAATAGCTATTCATAAAATTTTTCTTTTTCCATCCTAAGCGCGAATTCTTGCACCGAGCTCCTTTTTTAATCTGGCGATGATGCGCTCCAGAGCCTTTTTCGCTTCGTCTTCGGTGAGGGTTCTATCATCCGCTCTGAAAGTCAGGGAGTAAGCGAGACTCTTCTTACCCCTGGGAATCTGCCCACCGCGATAGAGATCAAAGAGATGAATCTCCCCTAGTAACCTACCTCCCCATCGGTGGATAATCTTGTACACCTCTTCATTGGAGATGACTTCATCCACAACTAAAGCGATATCCAAGGTAACGCCGGGGTATTTCGGTATCTCCTCAAAGTGCCTGAGGAGCGAGGCATATTTCACCAGCTTCGCTTCCTCCAATTCAAAAATGGTCACGGGATTGGGAAGCTCAAAAGCTTCTTGGACATGAGGATGAATCTCCCCCAATATCCCAACCATCTCGCCCTTTATGAAAACTTCCGAACCCCGACCCGGATGGAAGAAGGGACGGATGGTTCTATTAAGGTGCCAATCTTCAATGCCCAACTGGTCAAATAAGGTCTCAATTATGCCCTTTGCATCGAAGAAATCCAGTAGCTTAGCCCTTTCATGCCACTCATTATCCCTCCAGGAACCGGTCAAAGCCGCGGCAACCATAACCGGCTCATGGGGCAAAATCTCGCCTGGTCGAGAATGAAAAATGTGCCCAACTTCAAAAATTTGCACATTATATCGATTTCGATGGGCATTGTACCTTAAGACCTCAAGCAATCCCGGAAGGAGAGTGGTTCGCATGATTGATTGTTCCTCGCTCAATGGATTTCTCAAGGTTATAGCCTCCCTTAGGGCGCTGTCTGCGGGTAGCATGAGCTTATCGAACTGTTGGGGACCGATGAAGCTGAAGGTTATGACCTCCCAAAGACCACAAGAAACTAAAATATCCTTGATACACAGGCTTATCCTTTGATTTAAATTTAAACCGCCCCGCTTTCCACCGCTCTCAGGCAAGGTGGATTGAATCCGGTTGTATCCGTAAAGACGAGCTACTTCCTCAATTAAATCGATTTCCTGCTCTAAGTCCGTTCTGAACGTGGGCACATGGACCTCAAGTTGGGAGTTTCGAGTTGGGAGTTGGGAGACCTTGAGTTCTAGACTCTCCAAAATTTGGGTGATTTGCTTAGGCAAGAGGTTGGTGCCAAGGATGTCGTTAACCCTCTGAGGACGAAGCGTAAGACTTAAGACCCGCTTCGGTTTGGGATATACATCAATTACACCCTTGAATACCTTACCCCCGGCGAGCTCTTGCATCAATTGAGCAGCTCTATCCGCAGCATAAACCGGACCATTTGGATCAAGTCCCTTCTCAAAACGGTTTGAAGACTCCGTGATTAGCCCCAATTTCCGCGATGTTCGCATGATGCTTCGCGGATTAAAATTGGCCGATTCCAGCAGGATGGTAGTTGTTCCCTCGGATACCTCTGAATGAGCGCCACCCATTACCCCAGCTAAAGCAATGGGTTCTTTGGCATCGGCGATGACCAGCGTGGTCTCATCCAGCTGGCGGAAGACACCGTCGAGGGTAACAATCGTCTCTCCAAGATGGGCAGTCCTTACCATAATCCTGCCCTCATTTAAACGGTCGAAGTCGAAAGCATGGAGGGGTTGACCCGTTTCCAGCATTACATAGTTGGTGATGTCCACAACGTTATTGATAGCCCGAAAACCCGCCGCCTGTAGACGGCGCTTCATCCACAACGGGGAGGGAGCGATGGTTATATCGTCGATGATCCGCGCTGCATATCGGGGGCAAAGATCACCATCCAGAACATCGACTCTTGTTGCCTGGTGGATGGATCTATCAACCTCTTTCAATTTGATCTTCGGTTTCTTGAGTTCACTGCCCACGATGGCGGCGACTTCTCGCGCAATGCCTATGACCCCCAAGCAATCCGGTCGGTTGGGGGTGATCTCCAACTCAAGGACCGCATCTTCAAGACCAAGGACCTTCGCTAAATCCTCACCAACCTCGGCGCTCTCATCAAGAATGAGCAAACCACTTGCATCCTCACCTATCTTTAGCTCCGACTCAGAGCACATCATTCCTTCGGAGGCAACTCCTTTTATGATGGCCCTCTTTATCTCGAGACCGCTCGGTAGCTTCGCGCCAACCAAAGCCACGGGGACTTTATCCCCTTCTTTCATATTCTTGGCACCACAGACGATTTGAAGCTCCTTGTCCCTAATATCCACCGAACAAACCTTGAGATAATCGGCATTTGGATGTTGTTTGATCTTTTTTATCTGGCCAACCACTACCTTCTGTAAATCCTTCCCGAGATATTCTATTCCCTCAACGGCCGTTCCCGTCAGATTCAGCCTCTCCGCAAGTTCCTCTGGGGAAAGATCGAATTCCACACATTCCTTTAACCAATTCAGTGAAACACGCATTTTAACCCTCCGTCGATTTAGAATTGCCCCAAGAATCTCAAGTCGTTTTCAAAAAATAGTCGGATATCGTTCACTCCGTATTTAAGCATGGCTATTCGCTCCACGCCCATACCAAAGGCAAATCCGGTTACCTTCTCGGGATCGTATCCCACAACGTTAAAGACATTGGGATCTATCATTCCCGCCCCTAAAATTTCCAGCCATCCACTATACTTACAGATTCGGCATCCTCTACCATCACAAACGATGCAGGAGACGTCGACCTCGGCACTGGGCTCAGTGAAAGGGAAAAAATGGGGACGGAGCCTTACCTTTCGATCCTTGCCGAACATCTCCCGGGCAAAGACTTCAAGTGTACCCTTAAGATCACCAAAAGTGATCCGCTTATCGACAGCAAATCCCTCAACTTGATGGAACATGGGGGAATGGGTTGGGTCTGCAACATCGCGGCGATAGGTTCTCCCGGGTGAAACTACATAGAGAGGGGGTTTCATTCTTTCCATGACCCTGATTTGGACAGGTGAAGTGTGAGTTCGCAGGAGAACTTCCTCCCTACTCGATTTGGGCTCATGTGCAGTTTTGACATATAACGTGGCTTGTAGGGAACGAGCTGGGTGATCGGGGGGGGTATTGAGCGCTTCAAAATTGTAATAGTCCAACTCCACCTCAGGACCTTCAACCACACTGTAACCCAAGCCCATGAAGATGCGAATGATCTCCTCTATAACCTGGGTCAACAGATGCTTTCTTCCCACACAAGGGCGTTTGCCCGGGAGTGTGATGTCCACCTTCTCGGCTTCGAGTTTTTTCTGCAAAAGCTCCTTTTTGAGCTCCTTTTCTCTTGAGACGATGCTTTCCTCTAAGGTCTCACGTATTTCATTGGCCAGATATCCCACAGTAGGTCTTTCCGAGAGAGGAAGCTTGCCCAGGCTCTTTAAGATAGCCGTCAACTGCCCCTTTCTGCCCAGAAATTTCACCCTCGCCTCGTTGAGCTCTTGGAGTGAGGAACTCTGGGAAATGGCTCGTTGGGCTTCTTCAGCTAAACATCTTAGTTCTTCCCGTATTGACAAACCGATTGTCCTCCTCATACAGCTAATTTAAAAATACTCAATATTAAAAAACCTTCCGTCTCTGGGACGAAAGGCCTTCACAGCCTTTAAGTCATAACAATATCTCTTACATTTATTTTAGCCCGAAGTTTCCCATTCAATATCAAAAAACCTTAGCAACCTTAAGTCCCAATCCTAAATTCGAAATCCTGATATTCTAAACAAATTCAAAACACCTAAATCCAAATTCTTGAAACTGTTTTGTTCATTTAGATTTTGGTCATTCGTGCTTGTTTAAGATTTAGGCCTCGATTTTCTCTTTTGCCAACGAAGCCAGTTCAGCAAAAGCCCCTGGGTCACTTACCGCAAGTTCGGACAACATCTTCCTGTTTATTTCAATATTTGCCCTTCTCAATCCATCCATCAGTTTACTATAAGATAAACCATTCTCCCTCGCCGCAGCATTTATCCTAGCTATCCACAATCTTCTAAAATCTCTCTTGCGAGCCCGTCGATCCCTATAGGAATACATTAAGGAATGCATGACCTGCTCTTTGGCAGCACGAAAAGTCCTGCTTTTAGCCCTATGATAGCCTTTTGCAAGCTTTAAGATCTTTTTCCTTCTCCTCCTGGTACTGGGTCCCTTCTTAACTCTGGGCATAAGTTTTAAGCCTCCGGATGATTATATCGAAAGCATCCTCTTCACAGCCTTCCTAGCCGTTGGAGTCAGGATGGTTTTCTTTCCCAATTTACGCTTTCTTTTAGAGGTTTTTTTCTCCAATAGATGACCCTTGAAGGACCGACACCGCATAATCCTGCCCGAACAGGTGATCTTGAATCGTTTCGCAGCGCTTTTACGGACCTTTGCCTTGGTGGCCATAAATATTCCCCAGAAAATTCCACTGTTTGAAAGTGGAAAAATTATGAATCTACCAAACTAACGGGATAAATGCAATGGAGCTAAAACCATTACCATATTCCGACCATCGAGTTTGGGCTTTGACTCCACAATCCCTAAATCCTTAACATCTTCCGCCAATTTATTTAAAAGCTTTTCTCCTAGATCGATGTGGGCTAATTCGCGTCCCCGAAACATCATTGTAACCTTGACCTTCGCACCGTGTTCCAAGAACCTCACCACATGCTTTTTCTTGACATTGAAATCGTGCTCTTCAATCTTTGGTCGCATCTTTATTTCCTTCACAACAATAGTAGTTTGATGTTTCCTCGCCCTTTTTGCTCTTAAAGCCCGTTCATACTTGTATTTACTATAATCCATAATGCGGCAAACAGGCGGATCCGCCTGTGGTGCAACCTCAACCAGATCAAGACGTTCATCATAAGCAATTCTCAAAGCTTCCTCCAGAGGTAAAATTCCAATTTGTTTACCTTCCGACGAAATCAATCGCACCTTCTGAGCTCTAATACGCTCATTTACACGAACCTCACCAATGATGGGCATTCACCTCCTGAAACTATCAAAGCCCTTACCTTAAAATAATTCGGCAGTAGTATACACATTTCCTTGTATCGTGTCCAGTTTAAAAGATACATGCATCGACATCGATCCATGAATATTTTACCATCATTTTAAATGGAGACGATATCAAAAAGTCAATCCACTGGTTGGTCTCCTTTTCCTTATTTCCGCTTCTAAATTCCCAATAAATTGGTCAAAGGATACACCCCTTCTATCCACACCACTTCGATCTCGCACTGCCACGGTGTTTGTCTCCCTTTCCCTGTCACCTACTACCAACATATAAGGAATCTTTTGAACCTGGGCGTCGCGAATTTTTTTATTTACCGATTCCGATCTTGAATCGATTTCAACTCGTATCCCCACTTCAACCAATTTGGAGAGCACATCCTTTGCGTAATCGAGGTGACGATCGGCAATGGGTATGACCATAACCTGCACGGGTGAAAGCCAGGCTGGAAAGGCACCAGCATAATGTTCGATGAGGCAGCCCATGAATCTTTCCATGGACCCAAGGATCGCCCGATGGATCATAATTGGTCTGTGCTCCCTATTATCCTTTCCCATATATGTCATATCGAATCGCTCGGGAATGTTGAAATCAACCTGGATGGTGGTGCATTGCCAGGCTCGGCCCAAAGCATCCTTGATCTTAATATCGATTTTGGGTCCGTAAAAAACGCCTTCTCCGGGATCGATCTGATAATCGAGAGCGACCTTCTCTAAAGCCTTTTTGAGCGCCTCAGTAGCCTTCTCCCAATGTTTTAGCGTTCCAACATACTTTTTGGGTCGTGTGGAGAGAAAAACATCATATTCTTCAAAACCGAATGTCTTAAGCATATAAAGCACAAGATCGATGACATCCAGAATTTCAGCTTCGAGCTGGTCGGGGCGACAGAAAATGTGGGCATCATCCTGGGTAAAACCTCTAACCCTAAGTAATCCATGAAGAACCCCCGAGCGCTCGTAACGATAGACCGTGCCCAACTCAGCCCACCTAAGAGGCAATTCGCGATAACTACGTGTCCGGGATTTATAAATGAGAATATGAGCAGGACAGTTCATGGGCTTGATCACATACCCCTGTCCTTCGATCTCTATGGGCGAATACATATATTCGCGATAGAAATCCCAATGACCACTGGCTTT
Source organism: Candidatus Subteraquimicrobium carltonvillense (assembly GCA_002339355.1). GTDB lineage: Bacteria > Actinomycetota > Aquicultoria > Subteraquimicrobiales > Subteraquimicrobiaceae > Subteraquimicrobium > Subteraquimicrobium carltonvillense. The sequence continues at coordinate 20,815 of DDKQ01000032.1, forward strand.
CCAGAGATCAACCTTGGCAATATGGGGTGTCATTACCATCTCGTATCCCCGCTTCAGGTGTTCATCTCGCCAAAAATCCTCGATGATCTTGCGGACTAAGGCGCCCTTCGGATGCCAGAGAGGAAGCCCCGCTCCAAATTGTTCACTGATGGTGAATAAACCGAGCTCTCTACCAAGCTTACGGTGATCCCTTTTTGCAGCTTCTTCCAGCCTATGTAGATACTTTTCTAGCTTTTCTGTTGCATCAAAAGCCGTTCCGTATATCCTCTGTAACATCGGGCGATGCTCATCGCCCCTCCAATAAGCGCCAGCGATATTCACCAGCTTGAAAGCGGATATTTTGCCTGTCGATGGAACATGCGGTCCACGACATAGATCAAAAAAATTTCCATTCTCATAGATGGTGACCGTCTCATCTGCCATCTCTTCCAGAAGCTCCACTTTATAATCCTGACCATTGGATTTGAACAGCTTTATCGCCTCACTTCGGGGAATTTCCTCTTTAAGAAAGGGAAAATCGTTCTCGATTATCTCGCACATTTTTTGTTCGATCTTTTTCAAATCATCCAGAGTGAGGATGTGCTTGAGATCGAAATCGTAATAAAAGCCTTCTTCGATGGGCGGACCAATACCCAACTTCACATCGGAGAAGAGCTCCGTTACAGCTTGGGCCATTATGTGGGCGGTGCTATGGCGGTAGATGTTTTGACCTTCCGGAGAGGAGAAGGTGATTATCTCCACATCGGCATCTCCTAGAATGGGAGTGGAAAGATCACACAGTTCACCATGGATCTTCCCAGCTAAAGCTTCCCTCTTAAGCACAGGGCTTATGCGAGCGGCTAAATCCCTAATGGTCAATCCCTTCTTTATCTCCAAGGTGGACCCATCAGGCAACGAAACTCTAATCTTCTCGCCCATGCACCTTCCCCCATATTTTAAACTCGGATTCTTATTTTACCAATTTTTTATGGCGCATTCCATTTCAGGGGTAAATTTTAAGGGGCAAAATTCCGATAAATAAAGAGAACCATTATTTTGGAGGTGAGGTGTTTATGCTTAAATTTCTACTGATTCTAATCCTTCTAATATTCTATGGAGCTGTCGAACTCACGCTATTTATCACGGAAACGGGGATCCGGTTTCGTGAACTCGAAGATTCAACTAACCAAGTTCCCAATATCAGGTTACTCGATTCGATTTTAAAAGAAAAACTGGAAAATGCTCACACCGCTATCGACGAATTTGAGAGGAAAATAGAGATTTTGTCCAGCAAAAAGGTCAACTGAAAGAAAAGAGTCTTTCCCTGCTTTTTAAGCCTTTTGATCTCTTCGGCTTTGTCCTCGGGAAGCACCTCGGCTAGAACCTCATCGATTCCCAACCGTTTAGCGATTGCTTTAGCCGCCCTTCCATTATCCCCAGTGAGCATGGCCACTTCTATCCCCATTTTATGGAGT
>DDKQ01000032.1:22288-22593 GCA_002339355.1 Candidatus Subteraquimicrobium carltonvillense
CGTGAACTCGAAGATTCAACTAATCGAGTTCCCAATGTCGGGTTACTTGATTCGATTTTAAAAGAAAAATTGGAAAATGCTCAAACCACTATCAACAAATTCGAGAGGAAAATAGAGCCTTTGTCCAGCAGAAAGGTCAACTGAAAGAAAAGGCATCTCCCTCAAACCACCGCCAACATTTTATCCACAGCAGATTTGGCTCTAAGACGAATATCCTGCGGAATCTTAACCTCATATTGCATATCTTCTAGGGACCATAAAATCTTTTCCAAGTTATGTAGCTTCATATCTGGACAAATGGCTTG
>DDKQ01000032.1:22606-24114 GCA_002339355.1 Candidatus Subteraquimicrobium carltonvillense
GTCTTTTAACAACCTTCGATTACCGAGTAGTATCTCACAGCCTCCATACTTTGCTCTTACGCCGTGCCCCGGTATGGCATCGAAGAATTCAGCATCCGGGACGTCGATGCCCCTGCTTACGGCTCCCTTAACGATGGCCTCACCCAAGGGATGCTCCGACCCCTTTTCTGCAATCGCCGCGAGAAGCAATGCCTTTCTCTCGTCATGATCTGCGGCGATAACATCCGTAACTTCGGGCTCTCCCTTCGTTAAAGTTCCAGTTTTATCGAAAACGATGGCATCGAGGCCAGCCAAGAGCATTGATTCAATCCAATGAGGTGTCAGAGTTCCAATATTTAAAACCAGTACCTTGGCAGCCCGTACCATTTCCTCGACCTCTTCTGGAGCATGGGCCATAACGGGTAAGGCTCCCAAGCAAAGGGTAAGATTGGCGGTCTCATTCATCACCACAAAATTCGTGATGTGATGTAGCAACGGTCTTTCCCTTCTTATCTTTTCCAAATCTCTGACAATTTTCTCAGCTATTTCCTTCATTCAAGCATCCCTCTCAAATCACCGTCAGCATTTTATCCACAGCCGCTTTGGCTCTAAAACGGATATCCTGCGGAACCTTAACCTCATATTGCATATCTTCTAAGGTCCATAAAATCTTTTCCAAGTTATTGAGCTTCATATTTGGACAAATGGCTTGCTCGGAGGCTGGATAGAATATTTTATTCGGATTTTCCTTCCGCAATCTGTGAAGTATCCCTATCTCCGTGCCTATGATTAACTCCCTTGCCTCAGTCTCACGGGAAAATTTACATATACCGCCGGTGCTTTGAACCTGGTCCGCTTGTGTTATCACACCCGGAGTGCACTCCGGGTGGACTACGACCTTCGCCTCCGGATGCATCTCCTTTAATCTCAATATATCCTCCGGTAAAATCCTGACGTGAGTGGGGCAAAAACCCTCCCAAAAGATGATCTTCTTTTCGGTCTTGGTGGAAATGTAATAACCAAGATATTTGTCTGGAACAAATAGGATTTCTTCGGCGTCTGCCAAAGACTGGATGACTTTAACGGCGTTGGCAGATGTACAGCAGATATCACTCTCCGCCTTGACTTCTGCTGTGGAATTCACATAGCATACCACTACCGCATGGGGATGTTCTTTCTTTTTAATTCGTAATTCATCGGCGGTGATCATATCGGCCATGGGGCAACCCGCCTTTATATCGGGCAACAGGACGATTTTATCGGGACATAGAATGGAGGCGGTCTCAGCCATAAAATGAACTCCACAGAATACAATCACATCCGCATCTGTCTCGGCGGCTTGCTGACTCAATCCCAAGGAGTCCCCGATATAGTCGGCGATATCTTGAACCTCGCCAATTTGGTAATTGTGCACCAAGATGATGGCATTTCTTTTTTCCTTGAGTTTTAAAATTTTTGACGCCGTTTAATAGATTGTTGCTAATATCTGAAAAATGCTAGGTTTTACCTGTAAGTTTTGAGAGTTATTA
>DDKQ01000085.1:0-8233 GCA_002339355.1 Candidatus Subteraquimicrobium carltonvillense
GGGGGTTAACACTATGGTCGGGGTGAAGTGCTCCGAAAACACCCCGAAGAACGCTGTCGCGTCTACGGGGCAGGCGCAGTTGCGGCCGTTTACCCCGTTGGCGAGTGAAGCGAGTCCTTCGGGGCCGCTCGGGTCTCGCTCGCTACAAAACTGTGAATGCTTAAGAAGTTTTCATAGGCGAGGCTCCGACACTTTCTTAAGCGCTTACCCCTCCCTCGAATGTCTGAAGTGTCAACCTAACTCGTTAATAGCCCACATCACTCTATTTAGTGCATACCAAAAGTTTCACCATTAGGCAATATAGATCCTTGGCACCCTTTTGCCTATCATGCACACGATCTCATAATTGATGGTTTCCAGGATATTCGCGAGTTCATCCGCTGATATTTGATCGCCCCCCTGCTCACCGATGAGCGTTGCCTCGATTCCTGGTCTTACCACGGGGATATGTCTCACATCGACCATGAGTTGATCCATGCAGATATTGCCGACCACGGGTGCCCTCCGACCTTTTATTAGCACATGGCTCTTATTGGATAAAAGTCTGGTATATCCATCCCCATATCCTAGAGGAAGAACAGCGAGGGTTGTCTTCTTCTTTGCACGATATGTGAGCCCATAACTCACACCTTCTCCAGCCGAAAGAGGTTTAACGAGGGAAACAAGGGCTTTAAACTGCAAAGCTGGGGCTAGATTGATCTTTCCCCGCGTGGCTGGGGAGGGGTGCAAACCGTACATGGCTATTCCCACCCTGACCATATCCAGGTGAGTCTCGGGGAAAAGTATGGTAGCCGCACTGTTTGCCGCATGCTTTATGGGGATATTGAAGCCCCTTTTTCTCAGATCGGACAGAAGGTTCATGAATCTCTCCAACTGTAGCTTCGTATATTCATTTTGCACCTGATCGGCCATCGCGAAGTGAGTAAATATACCCTCAACTTCAAGATATGGTAGAGTTTTGAGAAACTCAAGGAATTGAGGTATCTGATGCGGGAAAAGACCGAGACGATTCATGCCAGTATCTACCTTTACATGAACTTTAACTTTTTTATCAGCCTCTCGGGCTTTCGAGGAAAGTTCCTCCGCTATCTCCCTGGAGCAGATAGTGGGAATGAGATCATATTTCACGGCAATTTCACCAGCAGATGGTGGAATTTCACTTAAGATATGGATGAGGGCTTTTATGCCTGCCTTGCGTAACTCCAATCCTTCCTCGACTAATGCCACACCAAGCCGGTGTACTCCACTTTCCAACGCCACCTGAGCGACCTTCACAGCTCCATGACCATACCCATCGGCTTTGACCACGGCCATAAACATGGTTTTTGATCCAATGAGGGTCTTTAGAACCTTGATGTTCTCGCCAATTGCCTTTAGGTTTATTTCCACCCAGACCGGACGCCTGTACCCCATTTTCACCTCTACATTTGCATAAAATAACACACCTTATCTACTACATGGTATTAATCGCAGACGTTGGTTGCCGCTTGCAGAGCAAGTGTGAGCGACAGCGTCGCCCCGACTCGTCGGGGAGCAGCTGCGGCAAATTGACTTGAGCGGTGCGGATGTCAATTTCACACTGCAACAGTAAGAGCAGTCCCAAGCGAACCCCAAGCTCAAGGGCGCCCTTTGTTTTATTCACAACCAAGAATTATAACCCGCCCGCCATCGCTTGGCTCAGGCAGGCGGGATGTCCCAACAATATAAGTGTTACCAATGTGCATAGACATTGCAACTACATACTGCCTACTACCAATTTGATGGCTTTGGGCAAATAATCTATCAAATCGGAAGCGATTAGACAATACGGAGTGACATCTTCGGCTGCTAAATCCCCCGCTAAACCGTGGATGTAAGTTGCCAAAACGGCAGCATTATAGGAGGTCATTTCCTGGGAGAGAAAACCACCAATCAGTCCGGTGAGTACATCTCCGGTGCCCGCGGTGGCCATACCCGGATTTCCCGTGGGAACGATCGTGGATTTCTCCTCACAACTGACGATGGAGCGTGCTCCCTTGAGAACCACTACAATATTCCACAAAGTGGCAGCGCGCTTGGCAAATCCCAATCGGTCACTCTGCACTTCGTCGGCAGTAGTTTTAAATAATCGGGCAAGTTCTCCCGGATGAGGAGTAATGATTGTGGGAGTCGAGCGTTTTGCAAGTATCTCAGTCGCGTCGACGAGGGCATTTAATCCATCGGCGTCCAAAACCAAAGGACATGATGCACTTGCAACGAGCTTACGCACCAGATGAACCGTACTCTCATTTAAGGACAAACCCGGTCCCATGACCAAAACATCAAAGACCTTTAAAAGCTCATTAATCTTATCAAAAGCTCCTACATCGAGGCTTCTGTGAGGCGTTTCGGGAAGAGGTATCGTCATAACCTCCGTAAGCTTCTGCTCAAAAATGGGATTTAAGCTTTGTGGTATCCCCAGAGTTACAACACCTGCCCCGGACCTCAAAGCCGATAAGCTTGTCAAAGTCGCTGCTCCAGTCATCCCCAGCGAGCCAGCGATAACTAAGACTCGGCCACACTCCTTCTTGTGGACATCGACCTCCCTGCCGGGAAGAAAATCCTTTATCTCCCCGATGGAGGGAAGGGTGGTCGTGCTCACCCCTTTGACAATTTCTAAAGGTATTCCGAGATCGACCAGTTGCAGATCGCCAACAAAATTTGCTCCCGGATATATCACCAATCCCACCTTGAGGCAAGTGAAAGTAACGGTCTTATCCGCAACCACACATTCCCCGTGAACGTGCCCACTATCAACTTCTAAACCGGAGGGAACATCCACGGAGATGACCGAGCGGGCAGTTCGGTTGATTATCTCTATTACTTTACTTGTGAATCCCTTCACCGCTCCCTTGAGACCTATACCAAAGATGGCATCTATGAGTAAATCGGCTCGACTTAAGGAGGCTTCAAAATGGCTCAAGGTATTAGAATCCAAAACTTCATATGGAATGGAAAGAGCGTTTAAAGATCGGAAGGCATCGAATGCATCCTCGGAAAGTTCTTCATGGGAAGCTAACCCAAAGATCATGACCTTCACGCCAGCTTTATGAAGAAAGCGAGCGGCTACGAATCCATCGCCCCCATTATTTCCCTTCCCACAAACGACAATGACCTCTCCTCGTCGGGAAACCATTTTCAAGACTTCCCTGGCCACTGCCTCCCCAGCTTTTTCCATGAGGATACGAGTGGATATCGCCAGTTTTCGGATGGCTTCCTCCTCAATCTGCTGCATCTCTTCGCCAGTTACGATGTACAAGTATCCTCACCCCCACCCATGGCGAGAGCAAAGGCAATGGCACTTTCCTTGCTAAAGGAAAGGCTGATGAGAATATCTGAGGCTCCCTTTTCTTCGGCTATTGAAGCTGCCTTCCCTTTCAATCGAACGAAGGGCTTCCCAAAAGAATCTCGACAGACTTCAACATCCGTCCACTTTATCCCCCTAAGACCCGTTCCCAAAGCCTTCAGAACAGCTTCTTTAGCTGCGAAACGCGCTGCAAAATGAAGGTGGGGTCTTAACCGACTCTGGCAATATTCCTGTTCCTGGAGGGTAAACAGTCTGGATAGAAGACGGGGATATTTTTGGATGACCCTTCCCATGCGGTGAATTTCCACGATATCCACACCGATTCCCTTCACCATGTACTCTCCAACCTTTTTAATTCTTAAGACTAGTTCCCAAATTTTAACTTTGCCATTTGTCGCTCGTCACATCGTCTCTCGCCCATACGGGCGCCCGTCTGGGCGTCGCTCGAAAAATATGATCGCGAGTTGAGTTACGAGAGTCGAGGGTCGTTTTCTAACCTATTCGACGGTGACGCTTTTTGCTAGATTCCGAGGTCGATCGGGATCGATCCCCTTAGAAACTGAAATATAATAAGCAAACAAGTGTAAAGGGACTATGCACAAGATGGGGGAAAGTAATGGATTAACAGCTGGGATATTTAAATCACCGCCTTCCGAAACCAATAAAACAGTAGCATTTCTGGCTTTTGCCTCTTCAATATTGCTCTCCATCTTTGAAGCGAGATCATCATTTGGCGAGATAGCAACGACTGGAACACCTTCCTCTAAAAGAGCAAGAGGTCCGTGCTTTAATTCACCAGCGGGGTATGCTTCTGCATGCACGTAACTGATCTCTTTAATCTTTAGTGCACCTTCTAACGCGGTGGGATAGTTAAGGCGCCGACCGATGTAGAAGAATATGTTCTTGTCTGCAAGATTCTCTGCCAATTTCCTGATTTCTCTTTCATCACTCAAGATTTGACCGATCTTATCGGGGATTTCCTTTAAATCGCTTAAAATTTCTTCCACAGATTCGTCATTGATTTTACCCCTCTCCTTGGCGAGGAATAAACTCAATAGAGTGAGTGAAACCAATTGCCCAATGTAAGCTTTTGTGGATGCAACAGCAATTTCAGGTCCCGCATATATGTAGACATTATCATCCGATAGTCTTGTCAAAGTGGAACCAACAACATTTACTACGCTCACCACGCGCGAATTTCTTCTCTTGGCCTCTCTTGCACATGCAATGGTGTCCGCCGTTTCACCTGACTGAGAAATAGTGATTACCGCACAATCTTCATATAAGGTATTTGCTGTAGAATATCTAAACTCTGATGCCATTACCGCCTCAGAGGATATTCCAAATCTTTCCAAGAGATATTTTCCTATCAAGCCTGCATAAGCTGCGGTACCACATGCGACAAAATATATTCTTTTAAAATGGGCTAACTTTTTCGCAACTTCTTTTATTTCCTTAACTCCTTTTAATGCGTTTTTAGCGGCATAGGGTTCCTCAAAAATTTCTTTTAGCATGAAATGCTTATAACCCGCCTTTTCTGCTTCTCTGATGTCCCATTCTATGATCTGCGTTTCTCTTTCCACCTGGGCTCCGGTTTTTAGATCCTTAATTACCACGGAATTCTTCCTAATAATTCCATAATCAAAATCTTGGAGAATTATGACCCTTTTAGTTTCTGGAAGAACAGCTGGAATATCAGATGCCACAAAATTTTCATTTTTCCCTAAACCGACGATGAGTGGGCTTTCCTTTCTTGTTATAAGGATTTTATCTGCTTCAGTTGGTGTGATGGCAGCAATGGCGAAACTACCCTTTAGTTTCTTGATGGCTTCTATAAATGCAGCTTCAAAATCACCGGTGTAGAATTCTTCGATTAGATGCGGAATTACCTCTGTATCGGTTTCTGATTCAAATTTATGACCTTTCCCTATTAATTCTTGTTTCAGATGTTTATAGTTTTCGATTATTCCATTATGAACGACTACAAATTCCTCTTTGCAATCCGTGTGCGGATGTGCGTTCTTCTTAGAGGGCACACCATGCGTTGCCCAACGACAGTGCCCCATGCCCAGGCTGGAGTGAATTTTCGTTCGGTCACAAGTCCTTAACATCTCCCCTTCAATCTCCTCGACCCTACCCTTGTTCTTCACCACGAACAATCCTTCCTTATCGACAATGGCTACGCCTGCAGAATCGTAACCTCTATATTCTAAGCGTTTGAGCATATTAAAAAGGACATTCGATACATTTCTTCCTCCAATGTAACCTGCTATTCCGCACATACAAACCTCCACCCTCAAATTCCAGAATTTTAAATTTTTCATTTACGGAATATCGACTATACGCTATCGTCTATCGACTGCCTTTACGCGAGTTCTTTCTCTATTACGGCTGCGATTTCGTGGGCGATGGAGTTTGCTTCCCCCTCATCTTCGCTCTCCACCATGACCCTTACCATGGGTTCAGTGCCCGAAGCACGGACCAAAACCCTCCCTCTACGCTTAAAACTCCCTTCGGCTGCTTTGATCGCCCTCTTTATCCGTTCCGACTTGTTCAAATTTTCCTTGCGAGCCACATGGACGTTCAAGAGCACCTGGGGGAATCGAGTCATTACCTTCTTCAATTCGGAAAGCCTCTTGCCCGTATCCCTCATCACAGCCATGAGTTGTAAAGCGGTGACGACGCCATCGCCGGTTGTGTTAAGGTCTAAGAATATTATGTGTCCCGATTGTTCACCGCCCAAAGATATCTTATTTGCAAGCATCTCCTCCAAAACATAGCGATCTCCAACCTTGGTTTTGATCACCTTGATCCCATGTCCCCCCATGGCAAGATCAAAACCCATGTTTGTCATAATGGTGGTGACAACGGCATTATTTGGCAACTCGCCCAGCTTTTTGAGGTGAATGGCGCAGATGGCCATGATGAAATCACCGTCAATCATATCCCCCGTTTCGTCTACCGCAATTACTCTATCCCCATCACCATCGTAGGCCAATCCCAAATCCACATTATGGGATCTCACGATTTCTTGAACATACTGAGGATAGGTGGAACCACAATTTAAATTGATGTTGAGTCCATTCGGACTCGCACCGAAGGTCAAAACCCTTGCCCCAAGCTCATGCAGGATCAGGGGGGAAGTTTGATGAGTGGACCCATTTGCACAGTCCAAGGCAATCTTAAACCCCTCCAATGCACCTGGGATCGTGTTTACGGCGTAATTCACATAATGCTCGATCGCGTCATCAATTTGAGTGATCGTTCCAATCCCAGCCGCCTTTGGTCTCGATTTCGAACCAGATTTTATTAGAGCTTCGATCTCTCTCTCCATCTCGTCGGAAAGCTTGAACCCATCTGCATCAAAAAATTTTATCCCATTATATTCCACGGGATTATGAGAGGCGGAAATAACCACACCAGCGTTTGCTCCAAGAAATCTAGTTAGGAAGGCGATGGCGGGAGTGGGTATCACTCCCACCTTCATAGCATCGGCTCCGCTACAGCAAATTCCAGAGATGAGTGCACTCTCAAGAAGATCACAAGAGATGCGCGTATCCTTCCCCACCACAATTTTCCCTTTTTTTCCCCTTGGAGTCAGAAAGGATGCTCCCGCCTCCCCCAATTTAAAAGCTAACTCAGGAGAGAGATCTTCATTGGCTATGCCCCGGACACCATCGGTACCAAAAAGTCTACCCAAAGGAACCTCCTTTAAATTCAAAAAAGAGGATGGCAGCCCTTTGGGACTGCCATTTTGAGGTTTATCGCTTGGAGAATTGGGGAGCTTTACGAGCCTTTTTTAAACCGTATTTCCTCCGTTCCTTCATGCGCGGATCTCTGGTTAGGAATCCAGCTTTTTTGAGCTCATCTCGGAGACTTTCATCAAATTCAACCAAAGCGCGAGAAATGCCATGGCGTAGGGCTCCGGCCTGACCGGATATCCCTCCCCCTTCAAGCTTGGCTACGACATTGAGCTTATTCAAAGTTCCCGTTAACTCCAATGGCTGCCTGACGAAAGTGCATAGAATCTTATTTCCAAAATATTCTTCAAGACCCTTGCCGCCGATATCAAATTCCCCCTTACCGGGGGCTAACCGCACCCGAGCTACGGATTCCTTTCTCCTTCCCGTGCCGTAATATACAGCTTCACTTTTCTTTGCCGCAGTCTCGCCTTTTTTAGCTACCGCTTCACTCTTTTTAGCCATAGAAATTGTTCCTCCTCAAATCCATCTGGGATATCTCAACTTCCGCTCTTAAAGCAAGAGCTGGATGGGTTTCGGCTTCTGGGCGTGATGCGGATGATCGGGGCCCGCGTATACCTTCAATTTCTTAAGCATCGCCCGACCCAGACGATTGTGGGGGAGCATTCTCCTCACCGCTTCCTTGATTACAAATGTCGGCTTTTCCTTCAGCAGAGTACCATAATCGGTTGCTTTAAGTCCCCCAATATACCCCGTATGATGGTAATATATCTTTTTTTCAGACTTTTTCCCCGTAAGTTTCACCTTCTGGGCATTGATGACGATGACAAAATCTCCCGTATCAATATGGGGAGTAAAAATGGTCTTATGCTTGCCCCGCAGTAACTTGGCCACCTGACTCGCCAATCGACCAAGGGGAACATCCTTGGCATCAACAAGCCACCATTCTCTGGTTACCTCTGAAGGTTTTGTCATGTACGTCTTCATTGTTTTCACCCAAAGAGATTGATATATTTTAATAGCCAAACTTTAATCTGGGCTATTAACGAGTTAGTTTACACTTCAGACATTCGAGGGAGGGGTAAGTGCTTAAGAAAGTGTCGGAGCCTCGCCTATGAAAACTTCTTAAGTATTCACAGTTTTGTAGCGAGCGAGACCCGAGCGGCCCCGAAGGACTCGCTTCACTCGCCAACGGGGTAAACGGCCG
>DDKQ01000085.1:8549-29347 GCA_002339355.1 Candidatus Subteraquimicrobium carltonvillense
CGCCTGCCCCGTTGACGCGACAGCGTTCTTCGGGGTGTTTTCGGAGCACTTCACCCCGACCATAGTGTCAACCCATCTTGTTAATAATACATATAATCTCGTGAGATAAATAGAGTTGAATTTAAAATCGAAGCTTAAGGCTTCAATTTCAAAAGCGACAATTATACTAACAATAAATTATAACCTATGTCAAGGAAGGTTAATCGTAGCAAATGTTGCTCAGGAAAAGACCTTTGGCGGGTACCGTTGGTCCAGCCCTGTCTCGATCTTTCTTTTCCATGATTTCTGCCACCTGCTCAGGGGTTAAATTACCCAATCCCACCCTTATCAAAGTTCCTACGATGGTGCGGACCATCTTGTGTAGAAATGAGTCGGCTTTAATCTTAATGCAAAGCAAGTCATGGTGAACTTTTTTGCAGGATATTTCGAAGATCGTCCGGACGGGATTTTTGGGGATATCCGATTGCACACAAAAAGCCGTAAAATCGTGGGTACCCAAAAAAAGTTTCGCCGCCTCCTGCATGGCATCAATATCTAAGGAGCTGGCAATGAAGTGGGAAAATTCGGCAAAGAATGGTGAGGGATGGTCCTTATTCATGATGAAATATTTGTATTCGCGAGAGGTGGCGTTGCGACGAGCATCAAAGGATTCATCGACCTCCTCGGCTTCTTTGACCGCAATGTCCCGAGGTAGAAGAGAATTTAAGGAACGCTGGAGTCGGAGTAAAGGAATTTGAGAACGGGTGCGGAAGTTGATCACCTGGTGTAAAGCGTGAACTCCGGCATCGGTACGTCCGGCGGATTTTACCACGATATTCTCCTGAAGGATTTGACTCAAAGTCTTCTCCAGTTCCCCTTGAATCGTGGGTAAGTTGGGTTGCCTTTGAAATCCGTGATAGTTGGTCCCCTTATATTCCATGACTAATTTTATATTCCTCATCGGAATCACTCCATGGTTCACCGTTCACGGTTCACGGTAATTATATGGAGATTAAGCTCATATTTCTGTGGGACGTCCTAGAGAGTGCATCTTAAGAGAACCGTTAAGGGCGTTGTCCACCCATTTTGGGCTGGGATAAACCCCACCCCTCCATGATAAATGGATAAACCTCCTACATCGATAATTGTAGCGCGGGGGCTCGTCCCCCGCCTTATTGTCGGGGATAAACCCCGACACTACATTAAAAATGATTATTGTGTAGTGTATCCTTTAGACTCATTCCACTTCTCAGAGCCGTCCTATCCCTACCGAAACTATAAGAAGCAGTAACGCTACCATCCCAGCTAACCAGTCTTTTCCGCTCATTTCTAAAGCTTTTAGCCGAGTCCTGCCCTCTCCCCCTCTGTAACATCTGGATTCCATCCCTAAGGCTAGTTCATCCGCCCGGCGGAAGGCGCTAACAAATAGGGGAATCAGTAGGGGGAGAAAGCTCCTGGCGCGCCTTAAGATATTTCCGGATTCAAAATCCGCGCCTCGTGCCATCTGTGCCTTCATGATTTTATCGGTTTCCATCACCAGTGTAGGAATGAATCTTAAGGCAATGGTCATCATCATGGCCAGCTCGTGAGCGGGGATCTTTAATCTCCTGAAGGGACTAAGCAGATACTCCAATCCATCGGTGAGTTCAATGGGAGTTGTGGTCAGAGTGAGCAGCGAAGTTCCCAAAAGAAGTAGGATTAATCTGATACAAATGAATACTCCCATCTGAAGTCCCTCCTGAGTGATCCTTAAAGGACCCAGCTTCATCAAAATTGTTCCCGACGTGAATAAAAGGTGCATTGCAAAGGTAAAAATGATTATTAAGCGCAGGGGTTTGAGCGTGCGTAAAATCCAGCCCCAAGGCAACTGACCGAGAAAAACCACGAAGGCCAAGAAGAGAAAAAGAATGAGGAATCCAAGAAGATTTTGGATGGCGAATATCGCCACGGCTAATGAAATTATTAGGCAAATCTTTACCCTGGGATCGAGGGCGTGAACAACGGAATCCGCTGGATAATATTGTCCCATGCTTAAGGGCATCAAAGACTTCATCTCCGCCTCTCCTTAAAATATTTAAAAATGGCATCCCTTGCCTCTTCCACTTCAAATACATCTACAGGAACGTCTATCCCCTGATCTCTCAAAGCCCTGACCAAGGAGGTCACCTGAGGTATATCCAGTCCAATCCTTTTAAGCGTCACCGCCTCCAAAAATATTTTTCGAGGGATATCATCGAAGAGAATACTGCCCTCATTGAGCACGATTAATCTATCCACGAGGTGAGCAACTTCATCCATATTATGGGTGACCAGGACGATGGTCAGACCCTCTAGATGATGCAGATATTCCAGGCGAGACATTATCTCCTTCCGCCCTCTGGGATCCAGTCCAGAAGTTGGTTCATCCAAGATGAGAGCTTCGGGCTCCATGGCCAATACACCAGCTATCGCCACCCGTCGCATCTCGCCACCACTCAAGGAGAACGGAGACCTATCCTTAAAGAGATTGAAATCGAGCTCCACGAGTTCAAGGGCTTTTCTTACCCTTCGCTCGACTTCGGATTCGCTACAACCAAGATTTCGAGGTCCAAAGGCTATATCGTCGAAGACCGTTTCCTCAAAGAGTTGATTCTCTGGAAATTGGAAAACGAGTCCGATCTTTTGACGCACCAAGTGGGGAGGTATGCCATCCTTTCCGATCTCCCTCCCATAGATTAAGACCTTCCCCTCAGCTGGAGTTAGCAACCCATTAAAAAGCTGAATGAGAGTGGATTTACCGGAGCCCGTCGGTCCAATGATGCCCACAAATTCGCCTCTCTCTATGGACAAACTCACATCCCTCAAAGCTCTCTGCGCCAAAGGAGTACCTTCCATATAAGTGAAGCCAACATTGATCAATTCAATGAGCATAACGCATCCACCATTTCATCAACGGTGAGGATGGATTGAGGTATTTTGAGGCCCAATTCAACCAGGCCTCTTGCTAAATCGGTCATGGGTGGGATGGTAACACCAGTGTGCTTCAACCCACGTACATCACTGAAGACTTCTCGAGGACTTCCATCCGAGATTATCCTGCCACCCTCCATTATCAGAAGCCGATGGGCGAAAACAGCTTCTTCAGGAAAATGAGTGATATGTATCACAGCTGTCCCGTGCTCAGTGTTAAGACCCTTAAGAATGTCAATTATCTCCTTCCTTCCTAGGGGATCGAGCATCGATGTGGGTTCGTCTAAAACTAAATACTTTGGCATCATGGCCAGAACTCCAGCGATAGCAACCCGCTGCTTTTGTCCCGCTGAAAGGAGATGGGGCTCGTATCGAGCATATCTTGACATGCGAACCAAACTCAGAGCCCGATCGACCCTCCTCCGGATATCATCGCGGGCAAGCCCCAGATTCTCCGGTCCAAAAGCCACATCTTCCTCGACTATAGTGGCCACGATCTGGTTCTCAGGATTTTGAAATATCATCCCCACTAGCTGCCTGATTCTCCGGAGGTTATCTGGGTCGTTAGTGGATAGGTTCTCCACACTTACCTCTCCACTGGTGGGAATGAGGAGTCCATTGAGGAGCTTTGCCAGAGTTGATTTTCCAGAACCGTTGGATCCGAGGATGGCAACAAATTCACCGGGTTGTATGGTTAAGTTTACATCGCGTAGGGCTATGATCTGATCCCTTCGCCCCGGATTGTATATGTAGGTGAGGTTGGATACCTTAATCATGAGGTCCTCTTAAGTAAATAAACATAAGGCAAAAGCCCTGCTTTTGCCTTAAAATATTCGTTGAAGGTTAGAGGTTCAACGTTGTATCATTCGTATCCAAGCCTTCGACCTTGAACCTTTAACCTCGAACTTATACTAACTCCACTAAGACCATGGGCGCAGCATCCCCCTGACGGGGACCCAATTTGAGAATACGCGTATAACCACCCTGCCGCTCTTTGAAGCGGGGAGCTATCTCAGAGAAGATTTTGTGAACGAGCTCTTTATCCTGGACGATGGCGAGTACCTGTCGGCGTGCTTGGAAGTCGCCCCTCTTGGCCAAGGTAACAATCTTGTCAACCAAGGGACAGACCTGTTTGGCGCGTAATTGAGTGGTCTTGATTCTCTCGTGTTTGAAAATCTCCGCCGCCAGGTTTCTTAAAATTGCTTCCCTATGACTGGCATTTGCACCGAATTTTTTGGTCTTCTTCCGATGTCTCATCGCACCTCAATTGCTCTCTTTTAAGGATAAATTCAGCTTAGCCAACTTGTCCTTGACCTCTTCAATGGATTTAGCTCCAAAATTTCTGATGTTTAAGAGATCTTCCTCAGTGCACTGTAATAACTGCTCTAAATTGTGAATTCCCTGCTTCTTGAGGCAATTATAGGAACGGACCGAAAGATCAAGATCCTCTATGGGTGAAGTAAGGGCTGTATCCTTAACGGTTTCGCTGGCCACAAATACGGGAGCTTCCTTTTTCTCGGGGGCTTGCTCCATGAATAGATTCATATGCTCGTTGATGATTTTGGCCGCCAGGCTCATGGCTTCTTGGGGAGACATGCTTCCATTGGTCTCCACTTGTAGGGTGAGCTTGTCATAGTCGGTTCTGTAACCCACCCGCGTTGCCTCCACCGTATATGAAACCCTCTTTACCGGTGAAAATAGAGAATCAATGGGAATTACCCCTATGGGATCCGATGGTTTCTTGTTGCGCTCCGCGGGGATGTATCCCCTCCCGGTCTCCACGGTCATTTCCATCTGCAGATGACCTTTTCTGTTAAGATTTGCAATATAAAGATCCGGGTTGACGATCTCCACTTCTGGAGGAGCGATGATATCGCTCGCTCTAACCTCCTTTGGACCCTTAACGCCCAACCTCAGGGTGGCCGGTTCTTCTGAATGCGACTTCAAAACGAGGTCCTTTAAATTGAGGATGATTTCGGTGACATCCTCTCGAACCCCGGGGATGGTCGAGAATTCGTGAGCCACGCCTTCTATCTTTATCCTAGTTATGGCGGCTCCAGGAAGTGAAGAGAGTAGTACCCTGCGCAAGGAATTTCCCAAAGTATACCCAAAACCTCGCTCCAAGAGTTCTAGGGAAAACCTTGCAACGCGATCGGATACCTCTTCCATCTTAATCTGAGGCTTAAGTATGTCTAGCATGTATCTTCCCTCTCCCTGCTTAGTTGGATTTTATCCCTAAATGAAATTTCAAAGTATGCTTACTTGGAATACAGCTCCACTATGAGTTTTTCATTGACTGGAATATCAATTTGATCACGTTTAGGAAGGGAGAGAACCTTTCCTTTGAGATTTTCGATATCGACCTTCAGCCAGCCTGGCACCAGAGGTTTCGTGGAAGATTGTACACATTCTCTTATTCTTGCAATTTCCCTCCCCTCACAAACGCTAATCACATCTCCCAGTTTTACCTGATAAGATGGAATATTAACCTTCCTGCCATTGACCATAAAATGCCCGTGCCTTACCATTTGTCGAGCTTCATTCCTTGAAGCTGCAAAACCCAAACGATAAACTGCATTGTCCATCCTCAATTCCAAAAGCCGTAGGAGGTTTTCTCCGGTGATGCCCCTTCTTCCCGCAGCCAAATCGTAGTACCTCTTGAACTGATTTTCCAGGATTCCATAAATTCGCTTGGCTTTTTGCTTCTCCCGAAGTTGAAGACCGTATTCGGTCTCCTTAGGACGCCTTCTTCCATGTTCACCTGGGGGATATGGACGCCTCTCCATGGCACATTTGTCAGTGAGACATCGTTCACCCTTCAAAAAGAGCTTCTCATTTTCCCTTCGGCATATTTTGCACAGGGGACTGATGTATCTTGCCATATTTTATCTTCTCCTTTAAACTCTTCTCCGCTTTCGAGGTCGGCAACCATTGTGGGGAACGGGAGTCGCATCGATGATTCCGCAAACTTCCAAACCTGCTGCCTGAAGTGTTCTAATAGCAGTTTCTCTACCGGCTCCAGGTCCCTTGACTAGAACATCTACCTTTCTCATACCATGCTCACGAGCCTTCTTGGCAACCGTTTCGGCTGCCACTTGAGCAGCGAAAGGGGTGCTCTTTTTGGTGCCCTTAAATCCTACGGTGCCGGCACTCTCCCAAACGATGGTGTTACCCTCCAAATCGGTGATGTTAATGATGGTATTATTGAAAGTGGATTTAATATGGGCAATGCCATGTGGAATATTTTTGCGTTCCTTACGCTTCAATCGCTTTATGCCTTTTTTCTTCGCCATCTAATTCCCCCATTTCCCTTCTTATTTAACATTGATCTTCCATGAACCATAAACTGTAAACCGTGAACTACTTCTTACGCTTCACTCCAACGGTTTTCCTGGGACCTTTCCGGGTGCGGGCATTTGTATGTGTTCTTTGCCCTCTCACCGGAAGACCCCTTCTATGTCGGATTCCTCGATAGCATCCAATTTCCATTAACCTTCTTATATTTTGAGAAGCCTCACGTCGTAAATCTCCCTCTACCTTTAGATTCTTGTCTATATGCTCCCTCAAGCTTGCTATCTCGTTCTCCGTAAGATTGCGAACGCGAGTATCCGGATTTATGCCAGTGGCCTGCAAAATTCTCTTTGCAGTGGGCAAACCTATACCATAGATGTAGGTTAGGGCAATCTCGATTCTTTTCTCCCTTGGCAGATCCACACCAGCAATTCTCGCCACTTTTAACCTCCTATCCTGGTCGCAAATCCTTTCACCTGCGACGGTTAGTTTAGCCTTGCCGTTGCTTATGTCTAGGGTTCTCGCAGATAACGATGATCTTCCCCTTACGCTTGATTATTTTGCATTTCTCACACATCTTTTTAACCGATGGTCTTACCTTCAATTCCATTCACCTCAGTTATTCAAGAGAAATTAACACCAATGTCGAATGATAAATGTCGTACGTCGAACGCTTTTAAATTTAACATTCGACGAATCTCACTTAGTTGATTTCTCACTTATTTAAATCGATAGATGATTCTCCCCCGATTAAGGTCGTAGGGAGAGAGTTCCACAATCACTCTATCCCCGGGAAGAATTTTAATGTAATGCATCCTCATCTTGCCCGAAATGTGAGCGAGAACCTTATGTCCACTTTCGAGTTCGACTCGAAACATCGCATTGGGTAAAGTTTCGATTACCTTCCCCTCAACCTCGATAGCCTCTTCTTTCTTCACCATATCGCCATCCTTCGCAATAGCAAAAACATATTATAGCAAAAAGCAAGTGAACAGTCTATAAGGACGTCAGAACCAACGGACCAACCTTAGTGATGGCTACGGTGTGCTCAAAGTGAGCTGATAAGCTACGATCGCGAGTGACGACTCCCCATTTATCAGGGAGTACTTCGACCTCGTGACCACCGGCGTTCACCATTGGCTCTAGGGCAAATACCATGCCTTCCTCAAGACGAGGACCCTTTCCGGGGTGACCATAATTTGGGATTTGCGGATCCTCATGCATTGATCGCCCAATGCCATGTCCCACAAATTCTCGCACCACTGAATAGCCTGCCTTTTCAGCAACGGTTTGAATAGCATGAGATATATCATAAAGGTGATTTCCCACAACGCACTGAGATATTCCCATTTGTAAAGCCTTCTTAGCTATCTCTATTAATCTCGAAGCCTCTGAAGAAACCCTTCCCACGGGTAGGGTGATGGCCGCATCCCCATGAAAACCCCTATATTCTACGCCTATATCAATGCTTATGATATCTCCTTCCTTGAGCCTCCTACAACTGGGGATACCATGGACGACCCCTTCATTTATCGAAACACAAATTGCGGCGGGAAAACCTCGATATCCCTTAAAAGCCGGCTTTGCTCCCTTCTTCGTTATGAAGTCTTCGGCTATTTTATCCAGCTTAATGGTGCTTATTTCCGGCTTGACCGCCCTTTTTATCGCCTCCAGAGTTTGAGCCACAATGCGACCTGCTTCACGCATAATCTCGATTTCTTCTATGGATTTACGGATTATCATCTTCTTCTTTGGAATAACCAAGTTTTACGGCTTTGGCAGGCGGGTCAAAGTTCTATCTATGAGGCTTGAGATATCCTCGAATACCTCACGGGCGGATTTTTTTCCTTTTACAGTTTGAAGTAATCCGGCCTTCCGATAATACGAGAGCAAAGGCTCTGTTTGTCTTCGGTAAACCCGCAATCTATTCTCGATGGTATCCACCATATCATCGCTGCGCTGATGGAGTTTGCTTTCACATGCATCACATATACCTTTTTTCTTGGGTGGGTCGTAAATTAAATGATATACTTTGCTACAACGCTGACATATACGTCTGAGGCTCAAACGACGAATTATCTCATCCTCCTCAACATCGATATTTAAAACCAAATCCAATCCCTTTTCCATTCCCTTAAGTACAGCCTTTAAGGCATCAGCCTGGACTGTTGTCCTGGGGAAACCATCTAGAATGAATCCTCGTTCACAATCATCCTTTGATAAACGGTCTTTTATGATTTCAATGACTATTTCATCGGGCACCAGTTCGCCTCGATCCATATACCTTTTTGCCTTCATGCCTGCGGGAGTTCCGTGACTAACTGCCTCCCGGAGTATATCTCCGGTTGAGATATGAGGGATACCATACCTTCCAGATATCATAACCGCTTGCGTGCCCTTACCCGCGCCAGGCGGTCCCACTATCACGATATTCATAAGCTCCCTTTCCAAAGGAGTGAAAGTTCAATGCGGCTATTTCAGGAACCCTTCATAATGTCTCATGATGAGATGCGTTTCCACCTGCCGTACGGTCTCCAAAGCCACACCGACTATAATTAGGATGGAAATGCCTCCGAACTCCTTGAAAAATGGTATATTGAGTTGAGCCATGAAAATGGTGGGCAGAACGGCGATTAGAGCCAGGAAGAGAGAGCCGGGGAAAGTGATTCTGCTCAAGATTCGATCGAGATATGATGCCGTGGGTTTTCCAGGTCTTACACCCGGAATGAATCCTCCATACTTTTTGATGTTATCCGATATATCTATGGGATTAAAGATTATGGCCGTATAAAAATAGGTGAAAAAGATGATGAATAAAGCAAACAAACTAAGATAAAAAGGAGAAGTGGGATTAAGGGTTTCGGCCAAAACTTTGAAAAACTTACCAGGGAAAAATCTAGCTAAGGTTGCCGGAAAAAGCAGGACAGAAGCAGCAAAGATGATGGGGATAACCCCTGCGGAGTTAATCTTAAGGGGAATGTATGTACTTTGTCCCCCGTAAATCCTTCTGCCCACGATCCTCTTCGCATACTGTACCGGAATCCTCCGCTGACCACTTTCCGTGAATATTATCGCAGCGATCATGGCCAAAATTATGAACACCAACAGAATAATGAGTAAAGGATTCACTATTTGAAAGGTTTCAATCGAGGCTTGAGGAAAGCGCGAAATTATGCTGACGAAAATGAGTAACGACATGCCATTCCCAATGCCCTTTTGGGTTATTAGCTCTCCAAGCCACATGATGATGATAGCCCCCGTGGTTAAAGTTATGACTATTAGAAATTTGGTGAGTAAGGGAAAGACTATTTTCAACTGACCTTGGAAAAAGAAGGTCAAACCGATGGATTGAACGAGGCATAAAAATAGGGTTAGATATCGAGTCCATTGAGTTATCTTCCTTCGTCCAATTTCCCCTTCCTTTGCCCATTCTTCAACCTTGGGGATAACCACAGTCAAGAGTTCCATGATAATAGCCGCCGTGATGTAAGGCATTATTCCTAGAGCAAAAACAGCAAATTCCGAAAGTGCTCCCCCGGCAAAGAGATCCATAAAGCCCAATATGCCGCCTTGCTTGAACAACTCCCTAATGACGCTAACATCCACACCTGGTACGGGTACATGGGCGCCAAATCGATAAATCGCCAAAATACCAAAGGTGAATAAGATACGTCTCCTTAAGTCAGGGACTTTAAAGGCATTTCTGATGGCTTCGATCATTGAACAACCTCCGCTTTTCCTCCCGCTTCCTCTATCTTCTTAACCGCCGTTTTGCTGAAGGAATGAGCGCGAACCGTAAGGGCTTTAGAGAGTTTTCCTTCACCCAATATTTTCACGGGTAAATTCCTTTTTTTGATCAATCCCCTCTCAAGCAATGCTTTGAGATCAATGACGGATTTATCCTCAAATACGTTAAGGTTTTCCACATTAACGATAGCATATTCCCGCTTGAAGAGATTCTTAAATCCCGGTAGCTTGGGTAGCCTTAAGTGTAAGGGATTTTGGCCTCCCTCAAAACCGGGTCTTATACTTCCTCCCGAGCGAGCTTTTTGACCCTTAGTCCCTCTCCCAGAGGTCTTTCCGTAACCCGATCCACGTCCTCGCCCTACTCTCTTTCTGCTCTTTATGGATCCTTCCGCAGGTCTAAGTTCATGTAGTTTCATTTATAAATCCTCCAAGTATCCCGACTCCCACCGCTCGTCCCTATTAATCGCAAGCTTTGGTTACACCCTTACATGGTTCACCTTTCACGGTTCACAGTAATTGGTTCACGGTAATTATATCTAGAATGTGCCCTAGACATAATTCCAGAAAGTTGGTTCGCAAATCCTAAATTCGAAATCCTAAATCCTAAACAAATCCAAAATCCAAATTTTTGAACCTTTGGATTCCTTCGACTTTGCTCAGGACATGTTTGGTCATTTAATATTGTTTAGAATTTGGTGCTTTGTGCTTAGAATTTAAAATATTCCTTTGCTTAAGAACTGTTTGGCAAAAGGAGCTTCATCTGCCGTAGGCGATTTATGTCTAGCCTATATCTAGAATATGACTGGGGGCTAGTTTATTTTCTCTACCTCTACTAGATGGCTAACTTTTCTTATCATGCCTCTTATCTCGGGCTTGTCCTCGTGTTCCACACTGTGGCGGATTCGCTTTAAGCCAAGCGCTTTTATCGTTAGCCTCTGGTGTTTCGATCTTCCGACCAAACTTTTCACCTGAGTGATTCTAAGCTTTGGCACCTTTAGCCTCCGACCGCAATATGGCACCCACCGATTTACCTCGGAGTTTGGCAACTTCTTCGGGTCTTTTTAAACCCTTTAGACCTTCCGCAGCTGCTTTCACCGTATTAATGGGATTACTGGAACCTAAGGATTTTGTTAAAACATCCTTTACTCCTGCTAAATCGAGTAGCGCTCTTACCGGACCCCCGGCAATGATTCCAGTTCCCTCCGACGCCGGTTTCAAAAGTACCTTCCCAGCTCCAAAATATCCTATGACTTCATGGGGTATGGTATTACCCACGAGAGGAACCTCAAATAAGTTTTTCTTTGCATTTTGAATGGCCTTAGAGATGGCCATGGGGACTTCGCTTGCCTTACCCAAACCTACACCCACATGTCCCTGTCCATCACCCACTACGACCAAGGCGCTTAAATTGAATCTACGACCTCCCTTAACTACCTTGGCCACACGGTTGATGAAGACCACCTTTTCTTTTAACTCCAATTGATCCGGATCAATTTTTTGGACCACTCTCTACCCCCGTTCGTTGCTCTTAAATGGTCACCGTTCACGGTTCACGGTAATTGTATCGAGATTAAGCTGAGGCTTAAAATTTGAGCCCCGCTTCGCGTGCTGCCTCTGCCAAGGCCTTCACCCTTCCATGATAAAGGTATCCTCCACGATCGAAAACCACCCCGCGTATTCCCTTGGCTAAGGCTCGCTCTGCTATCAGATTCCCTACCAGCTTAGCAGCTTCCTTATTTCCACCACGCGATATTCCTTCCCTAATCTCGGGGTCAAATGTTGAAGCACTCACCAGAGTTATCCCCCGAATATCATCTATAATCTGCGCATAAATGTTCTTATTACTGCGATAAACGGAAAGTCTTGGTCGCTCGCTTGTGCCAAATATTTTCTTCCGTATCCTTTTATGCCTCATTATCCTGGCTAAAACTTTTTGAGCAGTCTCCATAATCCCCCCACTTTACGTTGTTAGTTGTTAGTTGTTCGTTGTTCGCAATTTTTACTAACACCTAACCTGCCAACAACAAATAAACTGATTTTATTTGGCTGTTTTACCAACTTTCCTTCGAACGTGTTCACCTAGGTATCTGATCCCTTTCCCCTTGTATGGCTCGGGCTTACGGATAGCTCTTATTTGAGCAGCTACTTCACCAACCATCTCCTTATCGGCTCCCTTAACCACGATCCTCGTTGGATGGGGAACCTCTATCTGAATACCTTCCGGTCTATGAAAGATTACTGGGTGGGAGAAACCAACCTGGAGTTCCAGGTGATCTCCCTTTCTAATAGCACGATAGCCCACGCCCTCTATCTCGAGGATCTTCTCAAATCCTGAGCTTACCCCGGTTATCATGTTAGCAATTAAAGTTCTGGTTAAACCGTGGAGAGATTTATGCAACCTGTTATCGGATGGTCTCTCGACCAGTATCTTATCCTCCTCCTTTTTTATCGTCAGAGCACAGAAAGTTTTGCTAAGTTCCCCCTTGGGACCTTTTACCCTAACCGTGGAACCCTCGATTTGAACTTCCACACTCTCTGGTATTATGATGGGTTTCTTCCCAACCCTCGACATTTCACCCTCCATCAATTCAGTCGATAATCCATGATCGATGGTCGATAGTATTATTTCTTATTTTTAACTCGCCTATCAGCTATTAGCTATGGGCTGCTTTCTACCAAACATAACAGATGACCTCTCCGCCCACTCCTTCTTTCTTAGCCCGTTTATCGGTCATAAGTCCTTTAGAAGTGGAGATAATGGCAATCCCCAACCCTCCGAGTACCCTTGGAATCTCATCTTTTTTAGCGTAAACCCTCAAACCGGGCTTGCTTATCCTCTTAATTCCGGTGATTGGTCGCTCTCGATTGGGACCATAATGCATTTTTATGCGAAGAACATTGTGGCTATTGTCCTTTGCAACTTCATAGTCTTTTATATAACCCTCTTTTTTGAGTATCTTCGCGATTTCGATCTTCACTTTTGAGGCGGGCATTTCCACAACGTCATAATAAGCGACATTTGCATTTCGAATCCTGGTCAGCATATCAGCGATGGGATCAGCCATCACCATATCAAATACCCCCAATCGTCCTAAACAGGATTAAATCCTAAATTCTAAGCACGAAATCCTAAACAATATCTAAATCCCAAGGACCCAAAAAACTTATTTTACCTTTTTTACTATGGAATCGAAGATTTTCACTGTTTTGAGTTTTTAACTTCGGTCATTTGAATTTGTTTAGGGTTTAGAAATTGGTATTTAGAATTTGCCTACATTATTAGCAAAAAAACCAACTAACAAACCAACCAGAAGAACTGTGAACCAACTTACTGGTTTACCAACTAGCTTTGATGAGCCCGGGGACCTCCCCCTTGTGAGCGAGTTCTCTCAAGCAAATTCTGCAAAGTCCGAACTTCCTAAGATAGCCACGGGATCTACCGCATCTAACACACCTGTTATATTCCCGAACTTTGTATTTTTGCTTCTTGCGCTGTTTAATTACAAGTGCTTTACGGGCCAATTTTTCCTCCCAAATAACCTATTTCTCTCTAAAAGGTAGACCAAAGTGTTTGAGCAGAGCATATGCCAATTCATCATCCCCGGCCGTGGTTACAAGAGTGATATCCATTCCTTGAATCCTAGTAACTTTATCGTAATCGACTTCTGGAAAGATCAACTGCTCATCAACGCCGAAAGTATAATTACCCCTTCCATCAAAGGATCGTCGATTGAGCCCACGAAAATCTCTGATACGGGGCAAAGCTGTGGTCAAAAGTCGATCCAAAAAATCATACATCTTATTGCCACGAAGAGTAACTTTACAGCCAACGGGAACCCCCTTGCGAATCTTAAAGCCAGCGATGGATTTCTTGGCACGCGTAATCATCGGTTTCTGCCCGGTTATGGTTACGAGATCCTTCGCTGCAGCCTCAATAGCTTTTGAATCCTTCGCACCCTCCCCCACACCCATGTTAATGATGATTTTCTCCAAGCGAGGGACCTGCATGGGATTGGAAAAATTAAATTCCTTCATCAAGACACTCACGATTTCTTCCTTATACTTCCGCTTGAGCTTAGGGATTTGCTCCCCGCTTATTTTCTCAGCAGCTTCCCTTTTCTCTCTTTTTACCTTCTCTTTCGTCTTTGCCTTCGCCATTTTTACTCCCCACTATATTCACCCATTAGCTGATTAGCTAGTTTGCTGGTTGGCTAGAAAAATTAAACAAGCAAACCAACAAACAGGTGAATGGTGAACTAAACCTAAACTTTATCTATATCTTGTCCGCACTTCTTGCAAATTCTAACCCTTTTACCTTCTGAGATTTCTCTTTTGCCAATGCGAGTGGGTTGACCACAATTGGGACATATTAGTTGAACATTAGAAACGTGAATTGCACTCTCTTTCTCAATGATCCCTCCTTGAGGGTTTCTCTGCGTGGGACGGGTATGCCTTTTAACCACGTTCACACCTTCCACGATAACCCGCTCTCTCTTGGGTAAAGCGACGAGTACCTTTCCCTTTTTCCCCTTATCTTTGCCCGCTATCACCAACACCTTATCGCCTTTTCTTGCTTTTAACCTAACCATCTTCTCTCCTCGTTCACCGATTAAAGGACTTCGGGAGCTAAAGAGATAATCTTCATGAAGTTTTTGTCCCTCAACTCTCGAGCCACTGGTCCAAAAATTCTTGTACCCCGAGGATTTTTGAGTTCATTTATGAGCACCACCGCATTATCATCAAATTTGACATAAGAACCGTCGGGGCGTCTGGTCTCCTTTCTGGTCCGGACCACCACAGCTTGTACGATTTCACCTTTCTTCACGGCTCCCCCGGGAATTGCATCCTTTACACTTCCCACTATGATATCTCCAACCCGGGCATATCTTCGGGCTGATCCAAGGACCCTAATGCACTGTATTTCTTTGGCTCCGGTATTATCCGCGACCTTGACCTTTGTTTCCTGCTGAATCATCCTAACTCCCTCGCCGCAGGTCACCCGTCGCATGTTACAGATTTAATTTTTCTTAAGGATCGGCGACTTGCATCCTGCGACAGATTACTTGGCTTTCTCCAAAATGGAAACCACACGCCACCTTTTTCCCTTGCTTAAGGGTCGGATTTCCATTATTTTCACAACATCTCCCACACGACACTCGTTGTTTTCATCGTGAGCTTTGAATTTAGTCGTTCGTCTCATGATCTTTTTATATAGTGGATGCCGCACAATGGATTCGACGGCGACAACAATGGTCTTATCCATCTTATCACTTACAACCTTCCCGACTCTCACCTTTCTCCTGCCTCGATTTTCCATGGTTACCTCCAAAATCCGTCAATAGCAAGCCCATGGTCAATTAATCCATGATCCATAGTTGGCGTTTTTAATAATCGACTATGAGCTATCGACCATCGACTGATTTGCTAGTTCTCTTTCCCTTTTGATGGTTTTAATTCGGGCTATATTTCTTCGCACTTCCCCTATTTTCATGGGATTATCGAGCTGACCGGTGGCTAATTGGAATCGAAGATTAAATAGTTCGGCCTTTGCCTCACTCAATTTTTGTCCCAACTCTTCATCTGAGAGCTCACGAATATCTTTAGCCTTCACGCTCACCACCCCATTCCTCGCGCTTTACCATTCTAGTTTTGATGGGGAGTTTATGTGAAGCCAATCGCATGGCCTCGGTCGCCACATCCTCGCTAACCCCGGCGAGTTCAAACATAATTTTCCCGGGCTTGACCACAGCCACCCAGTGCTCAGGCGATCCCTTGCCTTTACCCATTCTGGTTTCAGCAGGTTTCTCCGTCACTGGTTTGTCAGGAAAGATGTTGATCCAAACCTTACCCCCTCGCCTTATATACCTTGTCAAAGCGATTCGGGCGGCTTCGATTTGTCGATTCGTTATCCAGCCTGGTTCCAAAGCTTGGAGGCCGAAATCACCGAAATGTACGACCGTGCCTCCCTTTGCCCTCCCCTTCATTCTCCCTCTTTGAACCTTGCGATGCTTTACTCTCCGCGGTAGAAGCATCTAGGCCTCCTCTTTCGTTGATTCCTTCTTTTTCTTCTTGGTTTCCTTCTTCTTGGTTTCCTTCTCCTCAGACGCTGATTTTGCTGGTACCTCTTCGACCGCTTCCTCCTTCTCGGGCTTCACTTCCTTCACTTCCTCTTCTTCTTCCGCAGCATAGGGTAAAACTTCTCCCTTATAAATCCAAACCTTCACACCGATGAGTCCAAAGGTGGTATGGGCTTCTGCAAAACCATAGTCGATACTCGCACGTAAAGTATGGAGGGGTACTCTTCCCTCGCGATACCACTCCGTTCTCGCCATCTCCGCTCCACCCAATCTTCCCGAACATGAAACTTTGACACCCTGAGCACCAACTCTCATGGCAGCCGTTATGGCTCTTTTCATGGCTCTTCTGAAGGAAACTCGAGCTTCAAGCTGCTCTGCTATACTCTGAGCCACAAGGGTTGCATCCAGCTCAGGTGCTCTGACTTCCTGGATATTTATCTGAATCTGCTTTCCGATTATCTTTTCCAAATCCGCCCGAAGAAGTTCCACTTCAGAGCCCTTCCTGCCTATGACAATACCTGGTCTCGCCGTATGGATATCGATCTTAACCCTATCTCCAGCCCGCTCTATCTCGATCTTGGAAATGCCGGCTCGAGACAACTTCCCCAGGATATGCTGGCGTATTTTCAGATCTTCCCCCAGAGCTTTTGCATAGTCCTTGCTGGCGAACCAGCGAGACTTCCAATTTTCAATTATTCCCAGTCTTAAACCTATGGGATTAACCTTTTGCCCCACGTCTCGGTACCTCCTCACGTTCCTGGACAACTATGGTGATATGGCTGGTTTTTCTTCGAATCACCGCCACTCTACCCATAGCCCTTGGTCGATATCTCTTCAAGGTTGGACCCTGGTCAACATAGGCCTCAGAAATATACAAATTGACCCTTCTTAAATGCAAGTTTCTTTCCGCATTTGCCACGGCTGAATTCACAACCTTTGAAACTATTTTTGCTGCAGCTTTGGGGCAAAATTGAAGGATTGTCAAAGCCTCCTCAACAGGTTTACCTCTGATCAAATCAACTACCTGTCGAGCCTTTCTAGGACCTACTCGGATATACTTCGTAACGGCTCTAGCCTTTGGGATCTCTTCAATTACCGCCCTCTTAGGCACTCTAACCTCCCCAAATTGATTGGCTGGCTAACTGGTTTGCTGGTTGGCTAGAAAGATTAAACAAGCAAACCAGCCAACTAACAAACTTATCTGATGGCCGTGGATCTTTCAGTATGAGCTCCATGGGTTCTAAAGATCCTCGTAGGTGCGAACTCACCCAGCTTATGTCCGATCATACTCTCCGTTATATAAATTGGGACGTGTTTCCTACCATCGTGAACGGCGATGGTGTGGCCAACCATTTCGGAAATGATATCAGAATCCCGAGACCAGGTCTTTATCACCCTTTTCTCGCCCCTCTCGTTCATCTCTTTGATTTTCCTCAAGAGCTTGGGATCTATATAAGACCCCTTCTTCTGCGATCTAGCCATATTCTCCCCCTCAAATTACCCCTTTCTCCTCCGAATGATGTATTTATCTGAGGGCTTTTTCTTTCTGGTTTTATATCCCAGTGTCGGCTTCCCCCAAGGAGTTACGGGTTGGCGACCAATGGGGGCTTTCCCCTCCCCACCACCATGGGGATGATCCACGGGGTTCATGGCGCTTCCACGAACGGCGGGTCTTTTACCCAACCATCTACTACGCCCAGCTTTTCCCAAGGATACGATCTCATGCTCCACATTACCCACCTCGCCAATGGTAGCTCGGCAACTCTGGCGGATCATCCTCGCCTCCCCAGAGGGAAGCTTTAATTGAGCATAATCCCCCTCCTTGGCAACTATCTGAGCAAAGGTACCCGCAGAGCGTGCCAACTGGGCTCCTTTCCCGGGATAAATTTCAATATTGTGAACGCTTGTTCCCACGGGAATTTTATGAAGCGGTAGGGCATTTCCCGGTTTTATATCCGCATCTAATCCGGACATAACCTCGTCCCCAATTTTAAGATTTTGAGGGGCAAGGATATATCTCTTCTCGCCATCCGCATAATGTAATAGAGCTATTCGAGCAGATCTATTTGGATCGTACTCGATGGCTACGACCTTTGCGGGAATTCCATCCTTATCTCTCTTGAAATCAATAATCCTATATCTCCTCTTGTGACCGCCCCCCTTGTGTCGAGTTGTTATTCGACCATGAACATTCCTCCCAGCCTTCTTTGAAAGAGGAGCGGTAAGAGACTTCTCCGGCTTCTCCTTAGTTATCTCCTGAAAATCGGAGACTATGGTAAATCTTCTACCTGGAGATGTAGGTTTATACTTTTTGACTCCCATTTTTATCCCCCACCATCCTGGTTTGCTTGTTTGTTAGTTGGCTATATATAGCCTCCTGAATAGTTGCGCATAAACCCTTCGGGCTGGATCTCAAGTGCGAAGCGCTAAACAGGATTAAATCCTAAATTCTAAGCACGAAATCCTAAACAATATCTAAACCCAAATGACCAAAAACTTATTTTACCTTTTCTATCATGGAACCGAAGGTTTTCACTGTTTTGAGTTTTTAAACTTCGGTCATTTGAATTTGTTTAGAGTTTAGAAATTAGTATTTAGAATTTGCCAGTATCCTTCCCTATAACACAAGTATTTATTCGTCAAATATAGAACTTTGAGGCAAACCCAATGAGCCACGGGTGAACAGTGAACTAATTGTTAGGCGCCTTCAAAGAGTTCTATGCGGTCGCCTTCCTTGAGCGTAATAATGGCTTTCTTCCAATTCCTTTGCCTTCCGAAAGTATACCCCCGTCTCCTAAGCTTCCCCTTGACGGGGATGGTGTTCACATCAACCACGGTGACTTTGAAAATATCTTCAATCGCCTTGCGAATCTCGCTCTTGTTGGCCGTTGGATGGACTTCAAAAGTATACTTATTTTGCTCAATCAGTTTGTAACTTTTCTCAGAGACGACGGGCCGAATGATGATATCCCTGGAATCCTTCATCTACTGAAGCACCTCCGTTAATCGGTTCAAGGCATCTCGCGTCAGAATTAAAACATCGTTATCGAGGACGTTATATGGATTGACCTCTGAGACCTCTATTACCCTCACATAAGGAATATTCCGTATAGCCCTGTTTACATCCTCATTCCTTTCTGTGACCACAACCGTCGTCTTCTTTGTGACCTTAAGATTTTTTAATACCTTTACGGCCTCTTTAGTCTTGGGCTGTTTGAGCTTGAAATGATCCAAAATTATGAGTTCCGAATCTCTGGCTTTCGCACTCAAAGCCGATTTCAGAGCAAGTTTTTTAACCTTCTTGGGCACCGAAAAAGAATAATCTCTGGGCTTAGGACCAAAGACGACCCCTCCTCCCCGCCACAAGGGAGAACGGATAGTCCCAGCTCTTGCCCGACCAGTTCCCTTTTGACGCCGAGGTTTGGCGCCCCCTCCCCGAACCTCATTTCTGGTTTTGGTTGAAGCCGTTCCACTTCGCATGGCTGCACGCTGAGACCTGATGACCTGATGAAGAAGGGGTTCATTGACCTCACATTCGAAAATTTGGGAGTTGAGTTCAACCTCGTCTATCTTCTTTCCCCTAGCACTCAGAACCGGTAATTTAAGCATGTTTACCCCTTTTGGCGGATTTTCCCTTCGCCTTCACTGATTCCTTGATCATAACCAAGCTACCCACGGCTCCGGGGATGCTCCCTCTGAGGAGTAAAAGATTTTGATCCGGATCCACCTTAGCAACCTCTAAATTTTGTACCGTGACTCTCTCATTGCCCATGTGACCAGGCATCTTCTTTCCCTTAAAAACTCTTGAGGGATCGGCACATGCTCCAATGGAACCCGGTGCCCTGTGGAAACGCGAACCGTGAGAGGCAGGACCTCCTTTAAATCCCCATCTCTTCATGACACCTGCAAAACCCTTACCCTTGGAGATACCGGTGACATCTATTCTTTCTCCCTCGGAAAAGATATCCACCGTGAGAACTTGACCCACCTTGTAATCTTCACCTTCTGCAATAGTCACTTCGGCCAGATATTTTTTTTGGGAAACCTTTGCCCTGGCAAAGTGTCCTTTAAGTGGTGCATTAAGGTGTTTTTCCTTAATCTCATCAAAGCCGATTTGGATGGCAGAATATCCATCCTTTTCCTTCGTTTTCACTTGAGTGACCACACAAGGTCCCGCTTCTACCACGGTTACGGGCACCGCTTTATTCTCTTTAAAAATTTGGGTCATCCCCAATTTCTTTCCCAAAATCCCCCTCATCAATTCCGCACCTCATTCAGATTCAGTCGATAGTCCATGGTCAATGGTCGATAGATTCATTTCCTATTTTTTAACTATCGACTATCGACTGCCTTTACAGTTTAATTTCTATATCCACACCCGCTGGCAAATCTAGCCTCATCAGCGAATCCACCGTCTTAGGTGTGGGATCCAGAATGTCAATGAGCCTTTTGTGAATCCTCACCTCAAACTGCTCTCGAGAATCCTTGTTCACATGAGGAGATCGAAGCACACAATAAAGACTACGTTCCGTAGGAAGAGGAATTGGACCCGAAATCCTGGCTCCCGTCCTCCTCACGGTATCCACTATTTTTTTTGCCGATTGATCGACTATTTCATGATCATATGCTTTTAGTCTTATTCTTATTTTTTGGGTCTTCATGGCACCCCCTGCAAATTAGGTAATTGGGTAACCGGGTGGTTAGGTTATTTGGTGTTAGGTGATGGATTTTTAACCCATCAACCTATTTAGGCCA
>DDKQ01000061.1 GCA_002339355.1 Candidatus Subteraquimicrobium carltonvillense
CAAAGCTCGCCAGTCCCTGGAGTTTTACCTCGATTATGAGATCTGGGTCGGAATGAGCCTTTATGGCCTCATTGATCTCGTCCACACTACTCATCATATCCACCGGTAATTCCAGCATCTTGAAGAGGCGCCTCCCCACTCGTCTTGGTTCCACCTTCACTGAGCCATCCGGATCGATGAATACTAGGAGAACATTGCCCGATCCTTTCTGGTGAATATCCAGTGCCTCTGGAGAACCACAGTAGCAAGCCTTGGTTCGACCCCTGGAATAATCGGCGAAGGAATGCCAATGCCCCATGGCTATGTAATTCATGCCACTGCTCTCTACCTCCTCCAAGGTGAAAATCGCTCCATCCTCCTTTACCTTTTCGGAAATTTTCATAGATCCGTGGATGAGAGCGATGTGAAATTTTGTCCCCGTTTGAGGATGAATACCTTCAAGGGGACTCTCTTCTAAGATCCCCGTGGTGAGAGCCTTTCCATAGACCGTTAAACCCAAATTCTCAAAGACTTTGAAGGTTACCTCACCAGTGAAAAGGGTAAAATTGGGAAGAACATCATTGAAATTGTAATGGCGATAGATGGAGGCTGCATCATAACGGTCATGAGTACCGGGTATGAGACAGATTGGAATATTCTTCTGCTCTAGTTTCTTGAACAGCTGAACGACTCCATCCAAGGTTCGCCGGGAGGGATTATTGGAATCAAACAAATCACCCGCGATGAGGAAGAGATCCACATTTTCTTCAATGGCGAGATCAATTACATTTCCAAAGGTTTTAAGGATTTGAAGGCGTTGTTCCTCCCCCTTTTCACCAAGTATAGAGAATTTAGCTCCGAGATGGATGTCGCCGGTATGCAAAATCTTCAAATTTATCACCACTTTGTCAAGCTGTAAGGATTAAGCCTTTAACTTTGAGAAACCAGCCTCAATCCCCCTACCTACTACCTAGAACCAAACCTTTTAAATCGTCCTAAGAATGAGACCAACGATTATCGCCAAACTCATACTCGAAGCGAATTCAAGGACAAAGAGGTATTTCCAATTACCCTTGATCATCTTCACCATTGAAGGTATGAAGGCTAGAGGTACCAGAAAATACAAGCCAACCAGGATAAATGTAACTGCCAGCCCTCGCTCGACAATACCCATAAACCTCTCGTGAAAATAAAGGGTATTATTGCCACGCCTACTAGCAGGCTCACCTGCTGGAGGAGCAGACCCGGTCGGTCCCGCTCTACTAAAAGTATTGCAAAATTCGTAGATTAATATGGAACCACCAAAGGTAGCTGCAATATAACCAACGA
Organism: Candidatus Subteraquimicrobium carltonvillense; assembly: GCA_002339355.1. Taxonomy (GTDB): domain Bacteria; phylum Actinomycetota; class Aquicultoria; order Subteraquimicrobiales; family Subteraquimicrobiaceae; genus Subteraquimicrobium; species Subteraquimicrobium carltonvillense. The sequence continues at coordinate 1,309 of DDKQ01000061.1, forward strand.
GATAGGGAAAGAATTGAGAATAAGGAATGTGCAATGAAGAGACGAATCTCAATTCAGTCAGGAAAAAAACCATGCCCATCACAAAGAGATGGAGGACCTGATCTCCGATGAAGCTGTATAAACTCGCAGTGGGCTTCCTTGCCGTCGCATTTATTTTAAACCGATCAAAAAGAAAGTGGGAAAAGCCAAGTACTATGGCCCAAAGTAGCCATCGGTGAGAATATGGTGCAAGGACCATGGCAGTGAGCAGGCTATAAATACCGCTATGAGTGATCAAGCCCAAAATGCTTTGCTTCGCCCATTTAACTAACGATGCCGGTTGCATGAAATCCACCACGAGGTGCACTAGCAACAACAAATAAAACAAAGACATAACCAACCTCCATTAGCTATAAGCCGTAAGGATTAAGCCCTTTCTTTCCAGGATTAAGCTGTAAGCTGTAAGGATTAGCCTTTTTATCCCTTAATCCTTAACTGGACTATTAACGAGTTAGGTTGACATTTTAGACATTCGGGAGGGGTAAGTGTGGAGAAAACCTGCCCATACGGAGCGGCGGCCGGAGTATGACTTTTGTTAAACTAAAAACCAGGCCGACCGCGTGGGCTCACGAGCACTTCACCCCGACCATAGTGTTAACCAGTTTTGTTAATAATACACTAATCCTTATTCCTGCTTAAGGTCCTATCCAGGGCATGGATTCCCTCAATCTGCGTCCCGAAAGGGTAACCTGAAGTGAAAGTTTTTCAACTTGATCATCTATCTCTCGAATCCGGTGGCTCATTTCCTCTAGCATCTTCAAGGCAAAATCAGGATCCTCTCTGATTAGAGACTTTAATCTTTCCTTGTCGATGACCAATACCCTGGTCTTGCCCATAGCCATCACCATAGCTGAGCGAGGACGATTCTCAAACAGAGCCATCTCTCCGAAAAAATCTCCCTTTTTTAAGATTGCCAATGTGGTCTCCATTTCCTCTGTCTCTCGTATAATTTTTTTGGTCACCTTCACCCTGCCAGACTGGATGATGAACATCTCCCTCCCTAGATCGCATTCATTGAAGATAACCTCGCCATCTTGATACTCTCTCACTTCCCCTTCCTGACACATCCTAAAAACCTCCTTTATTTAAGCTATAAGCTGTAAGGATTAAGCCTTTTTGTAATCCTTAATCCTTAATCCTGGTTTCATATCCAATACATTATATACTATCAATGGCTCTCTTTTTCCTCTGAGTCTAATCGGTGGTAACTTCTCCGCCACAACTGCTTCCTTGACCAAACCATAGGTGCTGGAATTTACCAAAATTTGTCCTTTACTTGCTACACTACATAGACGAGAGGCTATGTTCACATTGTCACCAATAACTGTGAAGTCCAGACGTTTACCGCTACCGATGTGACCCACAACAACATCTCCCGTATTAATACCAATACCATAACTGACCACGGGGAGATCGGTGGTCTTAGCTTGAAAGAGCTTGATTTCCCTCTGCATTTCGATAGCAGCTTCAACAGCTCTCAAAGCGTGATCCTTCTGCTCCTTGGGAGCATTGAAGAATGCCATGATAGCATCACCTATGTATTTATCAAGCGTGCCACCGTGTTGGAAAATGATTTCAGTGAGGAAGGCAAGATAAGTATTTAAAACTGATCTTACCCTTTCAGGTGCTAAATCCTCTGAAAGGCTGGTGAATCCTCTGATATCTGCAAAAAGCACTGTGACTTCCTGGCACCGATATAACCTTTCGCTCCCCATGCGGAAAAGAATTCTCCCCAAATAATCCATGGATATCCCCTTTGCAAAAGCCCACGTAAATAGGGATAGAGTGTCTCTAGCCTCCATAGATAATAGATGATGATACTCATACTCGCGGGAGAGATTGAGTGCTTGCTCGAGGTACTTTTGAGCCTTCGATTGATCATTCCTCTTATGATAGATGGCAGCTAAATGGAGATAAATAGAGGTCAAAATATATTTATTGTCGTGTTTCTCGGCAACCTCTACCGCTTTACGGAGAATTTCCTGGGCTTTATTCGGCTTTTGTGACTTAGAGTACAAAATTCCTAAGTCTGCGAGAGACCAACTGATTTCCCAGCTCCCTCCTTCACTGCTGGTTAATGCTACAGCTCGTTGACCAAATTCCAAAGCTTTTTGGAATCTCCCTTGCATGCCATAGAGTCTACCCAGGGCGCGTAAGGCGAAGCATAGCCCCCAGGTATCATGCAACTCCTCGAAGATCGCCTTTGACTCCTCCACTAATTTCAAACCTTGTTTAATCTCCCCCATCTCTGCTAGCGTTTCACCCATTGTCCAGAGGACCCATCCTCGCACCCGTCTGTATCCGAATTCCTCAACAATTTCCAAGGCTTGATGTGACACCTTAAGAGAGAGCTCATAATCTCCCTCCATGCGATGGACCATGGCGATATTACATAAAGTGAGGGCCATATCGTGTTTATTTCCCAGCTCCTGTCTCAGTCGTAGAGATTTGTTGCTCATTCGCAGAGCATCAGCAAATTCTCCCCTCTCCAAGTAGGGGATAGCGAGATTATGAAGAACAGAAGCTTGGGTGGTCTTGTCCCCCACTTTTTGGCTAAGTGTAAGGGCTCTTTCGAATAAAGGAAGAGCCCGTTCAGGATCCATTCGGAGGTAGCAACTAGCCAAACTACATAAGATGGATGCCTGATCTTTCTCCTCAAGATAATTTAATGATTGCTCGAGAAGAGATATCGCTTGCTTATAAGCCACCTTTAATCTATGGAGCTCACCACTTCTGCCAAGACTTATCCCCGCGCCTTGCCTATCCCCTCTCCTCTTGAAGATAAGAAAAGCTCTTTCGTACAGAGCCAAGGCATCATCCCATTCCCCCTGAATTTCCCGGATTTTACCCTTGTGGATCAGCAACCAAGGCTCTCCTTGAACAATCTGATAAGGAATTCTATCAATCCATGATTTAAGAGTGGAAAACCTACTGGTGCTTATCATCTCACCAGCAATTTTTGAGATGAGCTTTGCCGCTCCATGAGGTTTTTCCGCTTGGAAATAATGGTAGACAGCGTGATCCCACTCGCCTGTACTCTTGAAATAACGTGCAGCTTTCTGATGAAGATTAAGGATCGTTGCTTTGCTCTCGGTTTCGATGGATTTGGTTTCCAAGAACTTTTGGAACAGATGGTGATAGCGGTATATGCTATCCAAACGCGTGGTAAAAACATGGCTTTTCTCCAAATATTCTAAAACATTTTGAGAATCTTTAATGCCCACTAAGATATTGCCGAGATCTGGATTTATAAAGGGTACAATTGAGGTTCTTTTAAGAAAAGTCTGAATCCTTGGGGATTCTTGCTCAAAAACCTCCTGGGCTAGATATTCGTAGATATCTCGAGTACCCATAAAGTGATCTATAAATTCTTTCCTCTTAAGCGGTTCTAGATTCTTCAGGGAATCGTAGAGGAGCAAAAGACTGGCGATCCAGCCCTCAGTTTTAGTTGCCAGATTATTCAATTCCTCATCATCCAAGGAAAGAGGATAAAAATCATTGAACAGTTGGCGAATCTCTGGAGGGGTAAATTTCAAATTATCGGTCTCGATTTCAGCCACCTCTCTCCGCGCCTTAAGTGTTGCCAAGGGGAGATTTGGTGTAACCCGGGAAAGGATAACGAAATGAACTTTTGGAGGTAGCTGGTCAAGAAGGAATTTGATGATTTCACTTATTTCTGAATTATCATTTACATGGTGATAGTCATCCAAAATGATCAGCGTATCCTCTGGGATAATTTCCATTAACTCATTGATGAAAACGGTTGCCACCGATTTCCTTTCCTTGGAAAGATCCACTGTTTCTCTTAGCCTATTTTTGGTTTGAGTACCAAAGCGAGGAAACTCTTTCCTAATCGCCTCCACTAAATAATTCAAAAAAACGGCGGGATCATTATCACCCGGGTCCAGACGATACCAAATTACCTTAAATTTTGTGTCGGAGGCGAAATCCGCAAGGAGCGTTGTCTTACCATATCCACTCTGAGCACATACAACTATGAGCCTTCGGTCGACATTTGCCTGTAGGAGCTCGAGCAATCTCCACCTTTTGAGAATATTTTGTACTTTTGGAGCGAGCAATTTTGTGCGCAAAATTGGAGTTTGATAAACCATTAAAAACCTTCTTCCCCTTTGTCTCGGTTCTTCAAAGTCGTATGCACGTTCTTATTATAATTTACAAACAATCTGGAAACCAGATTTTTAAAGAACAAAGACCCACACGTGGTGGGTCTTTGCACATTGATAAAATTCGGGGCATCAACAAAGCGAAGATATGTCTGTTATGGTACCACCAACGACTCACTAGTATCCACGTTTAAGGTGGAATCGTAGGTCCAATCGAGCTTTACCACATTGGTTACCGTTGAGGTATAGGTTCCAGTCGCCTTTGTCGGACCATACACAAAGGTCACCGTTCCATCAGCACCTGTGTTGCCACTGCCACTAGCAATGAAATTACCATTTAAAGTCATTTCAAGATAAACCGTAGCACCCTCAACGCCAACGTTGTTTGTATCAACTATCTTCACGGTAGTGTATATTTTATAGTTCCGTCCTACCCTCGTGTACCACATGTCAATGCTGTAGACATACATAAGGTTAGCAGGCGCCTCACTTGTCGTTCCGGATACTTCCGCTGAGGGTGTTCCTTCATTTCCTGCCACATCAACTGCTGTCACCACATAATAGTAGGTTGTCGAGGCCGCCAGTCCAACATCTGAATAAGAATTCGTAGCTGGTGAAGCAACGAGATCGTATGAACCACCGGATATGGTGCTCCTGTACACATTGTAGTGGTCAATATCTAATTCGGTGTTTGCTGTCCATGTGACATCCAACTGGCTACTACTTATTGTGGTTACTGTGACACCGGTTACCTGTGCTGGTGGAGTGGTATCCACGGTGAATGACCAGCTTGTACTGGCTACATTGCCAACCGTATCGGATACGTCTAAAGTTACCGAGTGCAAACCCTCAGCCAGAGGTGTGGTGGGTGTGTAAGATACCACACCGGTGAGGGAATCATAGACATGAGCCACCATTACCGAATCTACGGTCATAACTATGGAGGTCTCATCGATGTCGCTTACATCAGAAACCGTGGCTGAAATCGTAGGCGTCCCCATGTTTACAATTGATCCATCAGCGGGTGTCAAATTAGATATCGCTGGTGGAGTTATATCCACGCCCGGAGCAGCTTCGTGGGCATCGACCAAACCATATCCATAAACAGAATCCCATCCAGCGGGTCCAAGGTCGTCGGCGGTTGTTTGCAATCGTGATCTCACATCCAGATTTGTCAATGTTAGATCAGAGGCTATCACCAGGGCTGCCGTTCCTGTAACATGTGGGCAAGCCATAGATGTACCACTCAAAGTTCCATAGTTATATCCATACGTCCGGGTCAGGGTAACTCTATATGTTGGTAGGGTTGAATAGATGCTCACGCCCGGAGCAGCCAATTCCAGATATGGACCTGAGTTGCTCCAATAAGGTGCGGTATCTGTTATATCCGTAGCGCCCACGGCGATGACTGAAGCATATGCAGCCGGATAAGAGTATTCATAGGTTGTAGGATCTCCGTCCCCACTATTACCAGCCGCTGCAACCAATACTAACCCTGCGTTATAGGCACTGTTACATGCAGCCTCTAAGCTTACTGAATAAACGGAGGTTCCTAAACTCATTGATATCACTTGCATGCCATTTGTAACTGACCAGTCAATTCCCGCAATGACATCGCTAAGCAGACCCGATCCAAATCTATTGAGAACCTTTACAGCATATAAATCTGCTTCGGGGGCAACTCCGATGACGCCCTCGAGGTTGTCCTCCGCTGCAACGATGCCAGCGCAGTGGGTTCCATGTCCATTATCGTCCTTTGGATCGGCATCATCATTTGCAAAATCATATCCGCCCCTGTAATTGGCATCTAAATCCGGATGAGTGTAGTCTATCCCCGTGTCAATTATGGCAACTTTAACTCCGGTACCTTTGTTGTAGGGGTGGACGAGTTCCGCATCTATGCGATCTATTCCCCAGGGTAGCGTCTGCTGCAATGCCTCAACCCTCTGATCCTCTTCAATGTACTTAACCCTTGGATCAGCTGCCAATCGAGAAAGAGCTATTTCCGGCATTTCAGTGGCTACTACGGGGATTAATCGATATGTGTGGCTGATTATACCACCACAACGTCGCACCAAACCTATATCAGGTTTATCCCTGAATCCTATCAGCACCTTGCATTTCTTAACCTGTGCACTACTTACCGGTGGTATCACCATTGCCGCACAAACCAATGCCACCAGCATCAGTGCAAAAATCCGCCCATAAGTGCATTTTCCTCTCACTCTCTTCACCCCCTTTCAAACTCTCATCTACTCTAGTCTGTCAAATTAAAAATACAATATTTATTATAGGCTAGACATAAATCGCCTACGGCAGAAGCTCTTTTTGCCAAACTGTTCTTAAGCAAAGGAATGTTTCAAATTCTAAGCACAAAGCACCAAAATCTAAACAATATTAAATGACCAAACATGTCATGAGCAAAGTCGAAGGAATCCAAAGGTTCAAA
>DDKQ01000059.1:0-1923 GCA_002339355.1 Candidatus Subteraquimicrobium carltonvillense
GGTGTGAAGTGGCAATCGTTGCAAATGTCGTCGAGCTGGCGACCACCACTGAATCCAGCGTTTTTGAGCATATCCCTGGAGGTAATTCCACCTTGGCTGTGTGGATAGCCGCTGGATTGATGGCACTGTTTGCAGGTCGGTCCCTTATTCGAGGGATCTTCAGGATAAGAGACATCGTACTTAGCCACACCTATTCCGGGACCGTCGTGACAAGCCACACATGGATAGGCAGCAGTAGCATGAGGTCCTGCTCCACTAACATCATGACCGTATCTTATTTCTCCTCCCACAGTCTTTGCTTCGGTGTGTAGACCATAGTTTGCGGAATGGCAATCTGAACACCACTCACTCTCCCAGCCAATTCCAACCCAGTATTTGGCTTCATATGGATCGGGATCTACCTTCAATAGCTTATAGTTTGGAAACGGAGTTGGGATGCCGTTGTCGTATTTAATTATGGTCGCCAGATTGTTGCCATGTGGGGAATGGCAATCGGGACACGCAAAATAATCGGTTTCCCAAGGTTGATCAGTTATTGGAGAATCGGAATCATCAGGTGCAGTACCTGTGTAGCCCATGGTGTGACCCTCACCGGGAACCGTGCCCACCCCTATGATCAATTCGGTATGACCTCCCACACCATGGCAGTAGTCACACTCATTGGCGGCGGAATTGGCTCGGAGCAATCTGAATCCAGGAGTGGGGTTGGGCCAGCCCTCAGCTAAGTGAACCGCATGGCAGGTCTTGCACTTATTCGTGGTATCCGCATACCCACCATGAGGATTGTCAACCGAAGGAATAAAACCGCTCGTGGGGTGGTTATAACCCGCCCCCAATGCGATTCCTGAGGTAGCCCAAGCAAATAAAATTACCAACATAAAAAGAGACAATTTTCTCATTTCACTAATTGTTTCGACAAAAAAAGATATAATCCTTCTTCCACTTGCAAAATTTTGTGAAAAAATCACGATATTAAAGGATGTTGCCCCTTTACCAATCTTCGAAGTAGGTGTGGGGTTTATCCCCACCCAAAATGTTTTGCGGGGACCCATACGGGCAAGTTGAGCCCCCGCGCTACGTGATGTTATCTATTAATGTTGAGGCGGGGTTTATCCCCGCCCCAATGGAATAGGAAGGAAATAACAGATTACGGTAGTGATACAGTGTTGTGGCAATCGTTGCAGACATCATCGAGTTGAGTAGGTGGTATGCCACTGCCTAGTGTGTCTTTGAGCATGTCCCTGGAGGTGGTTCCACCTTGGCTGTGTGGATAGCCGCTGGATTGATGGCACTGTCTGCAGGTCGGTCCCTTATTGACATTATCATCGGGATTGACCACTGGCCAAGCACCGACAATGGTCATCCCAGCTGTGCTGCAGTCGTGACCGTATCTTGTGGCTCCCCCCACGGTCTTTGCTGCAGTATGCAGACCATAGTTTGCAGAATGGCAGTCTGAACACCACTTACTCTCATCTCCAGTACCGGTCCAGTACAGAGCCTCACCTGGGTCTGGATTAGCTTTGAGTAGTTTGCTCGTGGTCTTGCCCGCAAGTACCACGGTGTTGTTGTCATGAGGAGAATGGCAATCAATGCAGCTAAAACTGGTGGTGCTCCACGCTGTACCAGCATCGTCAGGTGCAGCAGTAACTAATAAGCCCATGGTGTGACCTTCAGCATTGGTGGTTACAATTTTAGTTGTAATTCCACCTGAACCATGACAGTAATCACATTCGGCTGCTTTAGAGCTAGCGCGAAGTAATCTGTAGCTTCCCTGAGCAAGGTGAACTGCATGACATGCCTTGCACTTGTTAGTGATATTTGAGTAGTTACCGTGGGGGTTTACCGCCGTAACCTGAGCATCAGTAAGGTAACCAGCGGCGAAGGCAACACCTGATATGGCAAGTACAAAGGCTATTGTGACGA
>DDKQ01000059.1:2297-6713 GCA_002339355.1 Candidatus Subteraquimicrobium carltonvillense
CCTTTCTACTCCCATTTCCTAATCAAAAATTTAGCTATTACCAATATCGGCATTTATTACAGAAAAGATTAGAGTTGGTTATAGTTGGGGGTTGGGAGTTCGGAGTTTGAGGTTGGGAGTTCTAGATGAGTTATTGAGGTTAAGTTTGGTAACGGAGTCTAAAGACCCATTTGTACATGGAGTAGAGGCGGGACTCTGTGCCCTCAAATGAAGAAAAAGACGTAGCGACGAGCGAGCAAAATTGTCACATGTCAAGATTTGACCCCATAAATTTAAAGGGCGGGGGGTTTACCCCGCCCTAATGAGTGAATATACCTAAACTTGACTACAGTATGCCAAACTAAGAGACCTAAAGGTCTGTTTCTAAGGTGCGGTAGGACCTATTACGGTAGTGTTGCGGTATTGTGGCAATCGTTGCAGACATCATCGAGTAGAGTTGCTGGTGTCCCACTGCCTAGTGTGTCTTTGAGCATATCCCTGGAGGTGGTTCCACCTTGGCTGTGTGGATAGTCACTTGATAGATGGCACTGTTTGCAGGTCGGTCCCTTATTGACATTATCACCTGGATTGACCACTGGCCAAGCACCGACAATGGTCATTCCATCTGTGCTGCAGTCGTGACCGTATCTTGTGGCTCCCCCCACAGTCTTTGCTGCAGTATGCAGACCATAGTTTGCAGAATGGCAGTCGGAACACCACTCACTCTCATCGCCAGTACCGGTCCAGTACAGAGCCTCACCTGGGTCTGGATCGACTTTGAGTAGTTTGCTCGTGGTCTTGCCCGTAAGTACCACGGTGTTGTTGTCATGTGGGGAGTGGCAATCCATGCAGCCGAAACTGGTGGTACTCCACGCTGTGCCAGCATCGTCAGGTGCAGTACCTGAGTAGCCCATAGTGTGACCCTCGGGGTTCGTGGTTATAATTAGTGTACTTAGCCCACCGGTTCCATGGCAGGCATCGCATGCAGTGGCTCGGGTATTGTCTCTTAAGAGTCTCCAGGTACCTTGAGCTAAGTGAACCGCATGACAATCCTTGCACTTGTTGGTGGTATCCGCATAGTCACCATGAGGTCCCGAGGGATAACCCTTTTTTCTCGTATATTCCAGAGGCACATTATACCCTGCGGCGAAGGCAACACCTGATATGGTAAGTACGAAGGCTATTGTGACGAATAATGCTATGAGTTTTTTCACCTTTGCACCCCCTTTCTATGAATCTCTTAGTATTTGTTATACATTATACCCAGGAAATTGTGAATTTAGTCACACAATTTTAATTATTCTACTTTTCTCTGCTAAATCCTTCTTTTTTGAGAAAATTAATTGGTTGGAGATTGGAGCTATTCAACGGTTATTCTTATCACTTGGACCCTGTCGTTATACTTATCAGAAACTATAAAAACACCATTGCTGGCGTAAGCGATATCTGCAGCGTAGTAAAATTGCCCTGGTTTGTCCCCAGGCTCCCCACCCAGGTTTGCCAATTCTTTGCCCCTATTCGTTAACACCCTAATGGAATAATGGAAGGCATCTACCAGATAGAGCTTTTGATTTTCATCTATGGCGAGTCCCGCGGGAAGCCCAAAGCGGCGCTCAAGAGCCCAGATATCCTTGGGAGGCTTGCCAACTACCCACAAGACCTCACCATTTTTATCGAGAGCCTGGAGCCTTAAATTGTTTGAGTCGGAGACATAGACATTGCCTTCCTTTCCAATGGCAATCCCATTGGGAAAATCAAACTCTCCTTTGTCCCTCCCTCTTCTTCCCCATTTTGATAGCTCATTACCATCAAGGTCGTAGATTACGACATAACCATAAGTGGTGATATAAAGCTTATTGTGAGCAACTCTGGGAATCAAGGGCATCATCACCTTGAATTCCTTGATGAATTTCCCCTTAGAATCGAAGATGAGAACCTTACTTTGCAATCTGTCCGTGACGTAGATGCGTCCTTTGGGGCTTACGGCTATACCCATGGGACGGGTGAATTGTCCAGGACCATTTCCCCTCTCACCGAACTTGAACAGAGACTTTCCCTTCTTATTGAAGACCAAAATTCGATCATTGTACTGATCAACTACATAGATATTTCCCTTTTTATCCACGGCTACACCATGGGGTCTTGAAAGAAGTTGATCGGGCTTATCTCCATATCCATATATGGAAAATAGATGCTTGATTCCCTTTATTTCTGGAGTCACAACCCTTTGAGAGGGACGAACCAGAGTCAAGTAAAGATAGAGAAGAGCCGCCAAAATTAAGAGCAAGATGATGAGGACGATGATTAAAAAGTGTTGTTTCTTCAATGCTTCCTCCTATATCCCATAATATCTACTTATAAGGACCTGGGCTAATCTGTACAGTAATTTCACCAGTGCCCATTTATTTTGTCAGGAATGTAAAATGCAAAGATCAAAAATCAAAATTACAGATCAAAATCCAAGATTATTTTTTGCCTTTAAGTGTCAAAATGCTTGAGGCAAGAATATTGGCAATCTCCGACAATTCTTGAAGTAACAGTTGGACATCCTTGGGGTTCGCTTCTACCTGAATCTCTCAGAAGTGTTAGCCAGAACTTGCTTTCATTGGCTGATTTTAAAACTCTTTCTCTGAATTCCTTTTTGAATTTTACTTTGTCATTTTGCATTTTATTTTTAAATTATTTGAAGTCTTTACCCGACAATTATAGCAAAATATTACTCGATTGTTCCTTCATTAAGGAAGTTCTCTCCAGGGATGGCAGATCAAACAAAGCTCATCCGGATACCAGCGGACCATAGCCACCTTCCCCGTTCCATGGGGATCATGACAGCTACTGGCACAGGTGAGGCGCGTTTCCCTCCGTGGATCTATATAGCCATCGCCATAGGGATGGTCGCTCCACCTATGCGGACCCAATGGATGACAAGACTTACAAAGGGTGATGGATTCGTAAAGTAATAGAGGCTCAAAGTCGGAACCGTGAGCCATATGGCAGTTCGTGCAGAAGCCCTCTTCCCTTCTCCAGCTCACGAAATTATGAGCACAGGTCACATAATTTCTCTTTATATTAGGATGGCATAAATAGCATAAATCGTTGCCCGAAGCGAGCGTGAGATTGGAAAAATAGGAGGCATGAGGGGAGTGGCAATCGTGGCAAACGATGGTCACACCGATGGGATGATGAGATGGTCTTTGCACTTCTTCCGCAATATCATCATGACAGAAATAACAGACATCGGGCTCAGCAGCTAAAAGCAGAGGTTCAACGTTCGAAGCATGAGGATGATGACAAGCCGTGCATTCACCATTAAAATACGGTGGATGTTGAACAGGTTTTAAAATATCCGGGGCAACCGTGGGATGACACATGAAGCACAAAGGATTTTGGTCCATAAATAGCATAACTTTATGATCCGAACCATGGGCATCGTGGCAATCGACACAGTAGCCCTTCCCATAGGGTGGATGGACCTGAGCCAACTTGAGATCGTGGAATATGGGATGGCAGGCGGTACAGATCTTCTGAGGAGACTCCTTCAAAATATACCTATGAGAGGATGCGTGTTGTTCGTGACAATCGATGCAGAAGCCCTTGGTCACTGGAAGATGCGTATAAAGTTTATTCAGCTTTTGGGCAATTGATTGATGGCAACCAAGGCAAAGCTCTTTCCTTGCCGCTCTGAGTTTCACTTTCTTGATTTTATTGTGAGGAATGTGACAAACGATGCATTCTCCACGCTTAAAGATGAGGTGTGCGTAATCCAGCTTTAGCTTCGCTTTTAATTCGGTATGACATGTAAGACATAACTTGACAGCGATTGGAGGAACGGGTTTCGGGGGCTTCCTTAGGAAAACAAAAAGGAAATACAGGGTTAAAGCTGTTATTACAACCAGCAATAAGATCAATAATATGGTACTTGTCTTTGGTGCCTCACGTCGTTGAGCTCCTCCAGGTTGCTCGCGATTCAAGTTTATTACTCCTTCGCCCCTCTGTATTCTCCAACCCCTTTTCTGGCTTCTTCATTTTCTGGATCCAACTTCAGCGTTTTTTGCCACTCTGCTATCGCCGCATCCACCATTTTCTTCTTTATATAAATCTTCGCCAATCCATTGTGTGCCTCGACAAGATCGAATCTTTGTCTACCAATTCGCATGACTTTCCTATAATATTCTTCGGCTTGGTTGAGTTCCTCCTTTAGGATGAGATACTCAGCCAGGGTTAAGTATGCACCTGTAAATTTAGGATTGAGATCAATGGCTATCTTTAGCTCATGGATGGCTTTATCCAACTCGTTCCTGGATTTATGAATTGCAGCCAAATTATAGTGCGGTTCAGGAGCTTTGGGCATCAACTGGATAGTCTTTTTATAATGCTTGACCGCCAGGTTTGTCTTCCCCATGTTTTCATAGGTTATTGCTAATTGATAATGTATGC
>DDKQ01000059.1:7124-7842 GCA_002339355.1 Candidatus Subteraquimicrobium carltonvillense
CCTTCCCTGAACAGTTTCACCCCTTTTTCACCATACTCAGCCGCCTTATCCTGTAAAGCCTTTTCTCTCAAAGAACCCAAATAAATAGCTAAAATAACTACAGGGATTAAAATCAGAGTTATCCCTAAAATATATACCCATTTCTCCTGTTTTGCCGTCATTACTTTCCCTCTCTTAGCCTTCTCAAGGCTTGTCCGGCTTTCTCATGATCCGGCAAGTATTTCAGCACCTCCTGATACTCTTTTATCGCCAGCTCCTTATACCCCATCATCTCGTAGGTCATCCCCAAATAATAATGGGTATCCGCAGTCACCGGGCTTATCTCTATGCTCTTCTTAAAAGCCTCAACCGCTTTATCATATTCCTTTCGGTCGAAATATATCTTTCCCAAGCAGAAATAGGCTAGTTCATGTCGGGGGTTGAGTTTGACAACTAGATTTAGCTCGCCGATCGCTTTTTCTATATTTCCCTGTGCCTGGTAAAGAAGAGCAAGATAATAGTGAGGTGTTGCAGATTTGGGGTCGAGTTTGATGGCTTTCCTTAACTCTTTTATCGCTTCTTCATTCTTTCCCAACCGAAAGTAGGCAAATCCAAGGTTTGTGTAAGCTTCAGCATCCCTGGGATTGGCTTTCACCTCCGCTTCATACTTCAACACATCCCGTTCCACAGCAGTTTGAGGGACCTTGGGTCCAAAGAAAACCGATTTAACTATGATTAC
>DDKQ01000086.1:0-41962 GCA_002339355.1 Candidatus Subteraquimicrobium carltonvillense
CTCTTTCTCCTCGTTTTATCGGGGCTGTGTTGCGAGCGGATCAAAACTGCGAGGAAAAAACCGACCATTAAGATTCAACGCCGGATTGAGGTTTCTCTAGACTCATATTCCAAAGAGCCCGTGCGTATCTTGCTTCTGGGAAGCGATTCTCGCACTGAAAGTATAGTTGGACGTAGCGATGCTATAATTCTAGTTCAAATCAATCCCTCAACTCAATCGACCACTCTCATATCCTTTCCCAGAGATTCCAGAGTTTATATTCCCGGGAGGGGCTATGGGAAGATTAATTCAGCCATGGCCTTTGGTGGACCCGAGCTTACGGTCCGCGCCGTCGAAAACTACAGTGGATTACAGATTCATTATTACATGGTCACCACCTTTAATGGTTTCATGAGAATGATCCAAAGTTTAGGGGGTGTTCAAATTACCTTGGACAAACCCTTATATGACAGATGGGCAGGGGCAAATCTTCCTGCCGGTCCTCAAAGACTCGATCCCGGTCAAGCCCTGGCCTACTGCCGAGCGAGACATATCCCCGGTGGTGACCTAGGGCGAGCAGCTCATCAGCAGCATCTGCTGGTAGCAATCTTTGAACAAGAAAGGCACAAGAATTCCCCCTTTGATCTGTTAAATTGGTTGCCCATAGTCACCAGCAATTGTGAAACTAATTTATCGAATAAGGAGATGTTCCAGCTCGCAAGATTGGTGGTCTCAGTAAAAAGGGAAAACATCGAGACCATCGTCCTTCCGGGACGCACCGGCTCTGTGGGACGAGCAAGCTATGTTTTCCTAGACCAGGGTGTTGCTGGTCGGATTTTCCAAAAGCTTAAGAGCGGTCAATAGTCGCCCGGATGGCTATATGGCTCGTCTGAGGTGCCTGCAGAGGCGATGGTCTGGTGGCTTTGTAAATTCAATTTGCTATGGGAGCTGGAGAGAGGTTATGCCCAAAAGGAGAAGGAAGGAAGTTGAGCTTGTGGTGATTTACACGGCTCCAAGTGAGGTGGCAGCTGTGATGATAAGGGGGCTTTTGGAGTGTCAGGGCATTCCCGTCATGGTTCGCTCGTTTCAAATTCCCTGGTACGATGATATCGGCACCATAATGGCTGGAGCTTGGGGAGAAATTCTCGTACCTGAAAAGTATGCTCAGAAAGGTCGCCGAATCATTAAAGAATACTTAAAGAGCGTACAGCATAAGGATGATTGACTCCTTTGCTTTTCGAACATACGTTTGATATTATTATAAGCGGTTATATTTTAAAACTGTAGCCCAGACATAATTCACGCTTAATAATTTGATAAGAGTATCCTGGAGGGCGCATCTTAAGAGAACCGTTAAGTCTGTCCTCCGGCAGGCGGGCGAGCAAGGCTTGAACAGCAGCGGCAACGGCCCCGACCCCGAACTAGGAGTATTTATGAAGATAAGCTATTTCAAATTGGCAACTTTTCAGCAATGTCCCCTCAAATACCGCTTTCTCTACGTGGATTGGTTGGGAAAGCAGTACAGAAAACCTCGTCCCCCTATGAGTATGGGGGAAAGTATTCACCGTGCCCTTCGCGATTTTTTCAGGATTTCAAATCCAGAGGACAGAAGCCTTGAAAAGTTTCATTATTTATTGCGCAAGAATTGGATTAGAGAGGGCTTCGGCAATCGAGATGAGGAAAGGATTTGGGGAAAGAAGGCTTTGAAAATTTTGGAGCGGTTTTATCGCTCCAACGATTGTAGAGTCCAGCCCCTATTTACAGAACTTAATTTCGAAGTCAAGATAGAGGATCTAATCTTCGTGGGAGTTGTAGATCGAATTGATAGGCTGGATAATGGAATCTTCCAGGTAATCGAGTATAAGACCGGCGCTAAGTCCATGACCTCGGAGGAAGCCGATGGAGATATCCAACTGACCTTTTATAATTTAGCCATTAGAGAAAAATATCACTTTGAACCAATTAAACTGACCATCTATTTTCTCCAGTCGAACAAGCAAATCGATACCTTCAGGACGGATGAGCAACTTCAAGAGGGTCTAAGAGAGATTGCAAATATCGTGGGGAAAATCAAGGGTACTCGGGAGTTTGAGCCTCAAAGGAATCAATTTTGTCCCTGGTGCGATTTCTTGGAGATATGTCCCATCAGAGGTGAAATACGGATACCCATAAAGGAAACGGCGTATCCCGAAGATATTCCATTTTAACTTCCCTTTGTCATGGGACATGAGGGACTGTTGACAAACTAATTTTGGATTATAAATCTATGCTACGATTTGCACTCTAAACCAGGTTATTTTCGCATTTGCGCAAGTACGAAAATAACAATTGACTTTAAAATACAGGGTTAATCAGCAGTTCCATGAGTCATGGGTCAAATAGGATCCTTGACATATTTTGGCTTTAGCTTCACTAATGCAGAGCATGATCGGTAATCCTCTCTATGTCTGCAATCGATTCCCATTTGAATTTAAGCTCACTAGCATCGGGGATTCCTAACTCGAGTTCCATCGCCCTTCTAATTTGTGGCTGATCCCACACGCTTCTTTTTTCAATTCTTGAGGTGGTGCCCAGGGTTTTTAAAAGGGCCAATCCCACAACATCCGCAGCTACTCTATCCCTTGTAGCCACAATGATCCGTGGCTCTTTTATTCTTCCCCTCGCCGGTCCCCCGGTCACAAAAACCCTGCTCGCATCCATAACTATGAAACTGGGTTTAAAGGCCAGATTTAAATCCGCGATCATCTCCTGAAGATGAGGTGAAGCGTGCATCACCCTTCGATCATGAGGTGAGATAAGTCCAACAAAATTTTTAAGAGACATGGAGAAAACCGCGGCTTCATGGGTCTTTACCACCGGCAGATTAATGATGTGATCTACCTCTTGAGCAAGTCTGGGAATGGTGAATCCCTCTTTCCAGTGAGTCGCACCTTCCAGTCTTATATGAATCCATTCGGTGTTCTCAAGAGCTATCACCTCTGCTCCCGCCTCCCGAGCCGCTCTTTCAATCCCAACTCGGCGCATGTTATACATGGTATTAGACCAAGGACCGTAAATGCTGGATCTATCGGCTACAATTACCCTTCCCGCACCAGCCTCAAAAGCCATCTTCACTACTTCTTTTACCACCTCGGGATTTGTAGTTCCAGGATGGGGATCATACGAATTTGCATTGACCTTAACCAGAATGGTTTCACCGGATTTGATGAACCCAAAACCACCGGCGAGTTCAACGGCTCTTCTCGTGGATTGAGGCATGGTTGCTTCATGGGCCAAAGCAACGAGACCTCGTTCCTCGATAACCTCTTGTTTTTTTGGAACTTCTTCCTCAGAAATCTTTGGTATCTCCTTTTCCCATCTCCTGACCTCAGCTGGTTTTTCTCGCTTCTCCTTGACCACTGCCTTTTCCTTCAAACCATGCTTTGCACATCCAAAGATGGTGATGATACTCAGAACAGTTGCTCCAAACATTAAAGACTTGGGATTTTTCTTTGGTTTTTTGCTCACGATCTCACCTCTTTTGCTTCATACAAATAGTTTATCCCCATCATAATGAGAGTGCAAAGCAAGAGAGGTGGATTTGGTAAGAGTATTTTAGGTTGACATTTTTTGCTCTTTTATGATATTAAAAGGAGAGTCTGGCTTTTGGATACTCCTGGGGGCGATAGAAATCGAATCAAGGGATCTTCCCATCTTTAGAATCTTTCAAATTGTTTCCCTCTTTTTGATCCTCTCCCTCATTGTCCCCACAACCTCCACTGCTTCCCCCGTAAAAAAGAAAAGGTTACCAGCATCCCAGATTAGAAATCAAATCTATAACCTGAACAAGAAATTAAATAAACTGGCAATGGAGTATAATTCCGCCCAGATAAAATTGGCTAGAATTAATGCCGATATCGAGAAAACCACAGCAAAATTGGAAGCCGCCAAAAAAGAACTTGAGCACCGCCAGGTTATTTTGAATCAAAGGATCAACTTCCTTTATCGCCATGGTCATGTTGAATTTCTGGATGTATTATTCGGATCCAAAACATTTTCTGAATTTCTATTGCGCTTCGATTTGATGCAGGCAATTGGTGAACAAGATGTAAATAATCTCGATGAAATTAAACGAAACCTGGCTGAGATTGAAGGGATGAAGAATGAACTCACCGCCCAAAGTACTCGACAAAGAGTACTCGTGAAATCGCTTAAGATAAAGCAGTGTGAGATGGAGAAAGAATTAGCCAAACAAAAGTCTTTATTTTCGAGAACTCAAGCTCAATTGATTCGACTGCAAAGGAATCGACACAGACCTCGAAAATTTGTAGCCGCTGCCCGTTCACAAAGATATCGTATAGGGGGGTTTCATTTTCCCGTAGCGGGACCCCATGCCTATTGTAATTCTTGGGGAGCTCCTAGAAGAGGACACCGCCACCAGGGTTGTGATATCTTTGCCCTACGTGGCACCCCCTGCGTGGCTTGTGTCAGTGGTACCGTGAGTACAAGCTATAGTGGGGGTGGTGGTAAAACCATTTATCTCTATGGAGATGATGGCAATACCTACTGTTATATGCATCTCAGCGGTTATGCTGTAACAGGAGGTCGCGTTGAAGCCGGTCAAACGATTGGTTACGTGGGGAATACTGGAAATGCAAGAGGTGGATCATCTCATCTTCACTTCGAATTCCACCCAGGCGGGGGAAGAGCCGTCAATCCTTATCCCATATTGAAAACTTCCGAATAGTTTTGAGTGAGATTTTACCTCTTATCTATTTTACTGCAAAAGTCCTCTTGTTAGTCCCTCCCGACAGTAACCGAGGTCAAACCATTCACAACCCCCACACATCCGCTCCAAATCCTTCTCATCGATCTTCCTTTGAATCAACGGAAGCAGAGCCTTTACCGATATAGTAGATCCAGGCTTCAACCCTAAGCAACTTAATACCTCACCGTCCAATTCCCTCACTTTCTTTTCACACGAAAACCCATCTTTGACGCATTTATTACCAAGCTTATGAGGACAAGCGAAGCAGAGGATGTCGCATTCATTTGTGAGTTCGATTAATAAGTTTTCATTCGCCTTAATGATTTGAATCGTTCTCCTCAGAGTATCAACGAATGCAGAGGTGTAACCCAATCCCCGAAACCCATGGATGCACAGCAGATGATGTGCTCGAAGTTTCAAGGTCAATCCCTCCCAACCACTCTTTAATCCTGTATTTGCCCATAGCTTACGCGCGAAGAAATCAGGAATTAATTTACTAATATCCATAGAATCTATTTCCTTTGCTCGTGAGTTTTCTGGGTTCAATTATTATCCTTCTTTCCTTACCCCTTACACAACCAATTTGATGGCCCTTTATATCGTGTTTCTTTATAATCTCCAAAGCAGATGCCAGATCATCTGGTGCCATAACCAGGCAAAAACCGATGCCCATGTTATAAACCTTGTACATTTCTTCATCGGTTACGTTGCCCAGCTTTTTAATCAAAGAAAATATCGGTGGCGGTTCAGGTAGGTAATTTATTACATATCCTACCTCCGAGACCACCCTAGTTAAATTGAGAAAGCCATCCCCCGTGATATGTATCAAGGCTCTCACGTTTAAATCCGAATTTAGAATTTCCATGACCTCGGGGACATAAATCCTGGTGGGTTCCAGAAGCTCCTCGCCAATGGTCCTTCCTAACTCATCGAAGTACTTGTTGACATCAAAACCCATCTTGTCAAAGAAAATTTGACGTGCCAGCGTTAAACCATTGCTGTGGATGCCGCTGCTTTCCAAACCCAGCACAATATCCCCCTCTTGGATATCCTGCCCCGTGATCACCTTATCGAGAGGGACAATGCCAACGCATGTACCCACCAAATCAAAGCCATAGGTTTCCCTCTTGCCCTTAATTAATTCCTTTAGTTGGGCTATCTCCCCGGCGGGAATGGTTATCCTCGCCATTTGAGCCCCTCGATAAAGTCCTTTTCCAATCCCTTCCAGTAGATCAGGATGTGGTTCCTGAACTGCTATGTAATCCACCATGGAAATCGGCTCTGCTCCTACGCAAAGGATGTCATTGACATTCATGGCTATGCAGTCAATTCCAATGGTGTCGTATTTGCCCATCATTTGTGCGATGAGAACCTTCGTCCCCACTCCATCGGTTGAAATGGCGATTCCCATATTCCATCCGATATCGATGACATTGGCAAAGTAACCCATCTTAAGTTTCGCCACTCCAACTTCCTTCCTCAATTGAAAGGTCTTCTTGATCCACTTCACTAGCTCTTCCAGGGCAACCTCCTCTCTGGCAGAATCGACGCCGGCCCGCGCATAGGTAAAGTGTTCAGATTTTCCTTTTCTTTTCGGTCTCTTACCCTTTAAATCCATCGAGTGCCTCCAAATCTGCGCTTATAAGTTAGCATATCAAGGGAGTGAAATAAATATGCATTTGCAAGGGGCATTGAACTTTGTGTATAATCATGGAAACTTCACAGATTTAGGGGAGCTCGTGTTACGGGCTGAGAGGTTCGATATCATTGAACGACCCTTTGAACCTGCTCTGGGTAATGCCAGCGGAGGGATAATATCTTTATAACCGTATTTCCGCTGGAAATACGGTTTTTTTATCTCGATCTATTAAAAGCTTCTTTCAAAGGAGGTCGTCGTGGTAAAGGATCTTAGCACTCGGGAAGCCTTGGAAGAAACTGTGGTGACTAGAGCCATAATTGACGGATTCTGGAGTGATTTTTCCAAACGTCTCGATTTGGATGTGGCCATTGCTGGGGCCGGTCCTGCCGGATTAACCGCAGCTCGATATTTGGCTCAAGAAAATTATAGAGTCGCAGTTTTTGAAAGAAATCTCTATGTTGGAGGAGGAATGTGGGGAGGAGGTATGCTTTTCCCAAAGATCGTGATACAGGAAAGGGCCAAACAGATTCTCGATGGACTAGGAGTGAAGTTAGAACAGTATCCAGGCGGCTACTACACAGCCGACTCGGTGGAAACGGTTTCAAGATGTACAACTGCAACCATCGAGGCAGGAGCCAAGATATGGATAGGTATAAGCGTCGAGGATGTAATAATCCGTGAAGGGAACAGGGTTACCGGTGTGGTTATAAATTGGGGTGCCGTTGAAGCTGCACATCTCCATGTCGATCCTCTGGCCGTAAAATCGAAACTCGTAATAGATGCCACGGGTCATGGGGCTGAGGTAGCTCGCGTTGTTTCTCAAAAAATCTCGGAGGCTAATTTTCCCACCCTTACGGGTAAGGTCATTGGAGAGAGTTGCATGTGGTCCGAAGCGGGTGAGAAAGAAGTTGTGGATAGAACATGTGAGATCTTTCCTGGTCTTATAGTTGCCGGTATGGCTGTAGCCACGGTCTTTGGTTCTCCACGGATGGGTGCCATATTTGGAGGGATGTTCCTTTCGGGAAGAAGAGCAGCCGACATAGCATCCTTCATTTTAAAAAGTAGATTTAAAGGTGAAGAATGATTCCAAAGAGGAGAATATGAATCTGTATCTCTACGTGATCACCACAGAAATACCGGGTCTAAGCCGGACACATATCGATGTCGCTCGAGATGCGATCGCAGGAGGAGCCACTGTAATCCAATTGCGGGAGAAGGACAGGTGCACGCGAGATATCCTGAGAATAGCAGCGGAGATTAAAAAGTTGACCCACCGGTCTGGGACTCTCTTCATAATCAATGATCGAATCGATATAGCTTTGGCCATCGATGCCGATGGGGTGCACTTAGGTCAGGAGGATATGCCCCTCCTTTATGCTCGGAGAATCCTGGGGAAGGGAAAAATAATCGGCGTTTCTGTAGGTGGCATTGAAGAGGCAGTTCGAGCGGAAAGAGAGGGTGCAGATTACCTTGGAGTTGGCTCGATCTTTCTCACTCCGAGCAAAAGCGATGCCGGTCAGCCCGTGGGATTGGGTACTTTATCTGAAATAAGGAGTTCCGTGAAAACTCCAATCGTTGCCATAGGTGGGATAACCCTGAATAACATCGAGGATGTGCTCAAAGCGGGAGCAGATGGAGTGGCGGTGATCTCTGCTGTGGCTTGTGCCACCGATGTGAAGAGAGCAACCTCAGAACTTCTAAGAAAGATCAGAGAGGTCAAAGCCAAGCTAAAGGAGGAGTAATATGGCCACGTTGGTGACTAGGATCAAAGCGGGGGAAATCCCCGAAGAAATAAAGAGAGTAGCCCGGGAAGAAGGGGTAAATTTAAATTTGATCCTTCAAAACATTACTCAAGGCAAAATCGTCATTCCCAGAAACATCAATCACCCCTCTGCCCGTCCCATAGGGATAGGAGAGGCTTTGCACACAAAAGTCAATGCAAATATCGGTACATCGGAGGATTTTCCCCTCATGGATGAGGAGCTTGAGAAACTTGAGGTAGCTGTAAAAGCTGGTGCTGATACCGTCATGGATTTGAGTACGGGGGGAGATTTAAACAAGATAAGGAGAGCGATAATTACCAAATCTTCCATCCCCATAGGCACAGTACCCATTTACCAAGCAGCCATAGATGCCAAGATTAAATACGGAAATATTGTAAAAATGACCCCGGACCATATCTTTAATGTCATAGAAGTCCAGGCAAGGGATGGCGTGGATTTCATGACCATTCATTGTGGTGTCACCTGGAAGGCTCTTAACGCCTTAACTCAAGAAGGACGCATAACTGATGTGGTCAGCCGGGGGGGAGCATTTATAATCGGCTGGATGCTCCACAACGATAAAGAGAATCCCCTCTATGAGCAATTCGATAGGTTACTTGAGATAGCAAAGAGGTACGATGTTACCTTAAGCCTTGGGGATGGCATGAGACCTGGATGCATAGCCGATGCCTCAGATAGAGCTCAAATTGAGGAGCTTTTAACCTTAGGGGAACTCGTGGATAGAGCGAGAGAAGCTGAAGTTCAGGTTATGGTCGAGGGTCCAGGTCACGTACCTCTTGACCAAATCGAGGCTACAGTAAAAATGGAGAAATCCATATGCAAGGATGCTCCTTTCTACGTTTTGGGACCGATAGTTACTGATGTGGCACCCGGTTATGATCACATTACTTCTGCAATTGGCGGAGCGATCGCCGCTGCTTCAGGTGCCGATTTTCTGTGCTACGTGACTCCCCGAGAGCATCTTGGTCTTCCCACAATCAAAGATGTAAGAGAGGGTGTCATTGCTGCAAAAATTGCAGCCCATGCAGCCGACATCATTAAGGGTATCCCTGGTGCATCGGAGTGGGATTTACAGATGTCCAAGGCCAGAAAAGCCTTAGACTGGAAAAGACAAATGAAACTGGCTATCGATCCTGAAAAGGCTAGAAAAGCCCATGAGGAAAGAAAGGGTCCACAGGAGGATGTGTGCACGATGTGCGGAGAATTTTGTGCTATGAAGTTGGTAGCTGAATTCTTTAAATCGCCGCGAATCAAAAGATGCTAAAACTATAAAATCGAGGAAATGGACTGGTTGTCACCATGCTCATCGAGGATATTGGCGAGTTTGGTCTTATAAGGAGAATTTCAAAGATCGCTGCAGTAAAGGATAAGCGCATCATTGTTCCTATAGGAGACGACGCTGCGGTGGTGACTTCTGATCCAAATCTATTATTGGTCTTAACCTCCGATATTCTAATCGAAGGTGTGCACTTTAAATTGGGCACTATTTCCCCAAATGAGCTCGGTTACAAGGCAATGGCCATAAATATCAGTGATATCGCTGCCATGGCTGGTATTCCTCGCTTTGCCTTAGTTTCTATGGGTTTAAAACCCAAAACAAGCGTGGAATTCGCCGAGGCGATCTACAGGGGGATGATGAAGGCAATACGCAAATACCGTTTAATACTAGTTGGGGGAGATACCACCGAAGCTCCCCACATAACCTTGAGCGTTACAATAATCGGCGAAGTTGAACCGGCATATCTTAGGAGAAGGAGCGAGGCTGCAATCGGAGATAAAATTTTAGTCACGGGGAGACTAGGTGCATCCAAAGCTGGATTAGAGCTACTTCTGAATCCTCAGTTTAAAGGTTCTTTTCGATACGAGAAGAGCTTAAGGAGAGCTCACTTAGTACCTATACCAAGGGTAGTCGAGGCAAGAATCGTTTCAAAGCATGGTGCTCATGCCATGGAGGATATAAGCGACGGGTTAGCGAGCGAGATTAATCACATCTGCGAGGAAAGTCGAGTGGGAGCAAGAATCCTTGCTTATCGAATTCCGGTGGCCAAGGGAGTAAGGGAAATAGCTTTGGCTTTGGGAAAGAAACCATTGGATTTTGCACTTTATGGTGGAGAGGACTACGAGATAGTGTTCACCGCACCTCCATCTAAAGCGGAAGAGATAAAGAATTACTTATTAGGGGAAACAGGCACCCTCGTTACGGAGGTTGGGGAAATCGTCGATCGAAAAGAGGGAATATGCTTAGTCAATAAAGAGGGAAAGGTTTCTCAGCTTACTACATTTGGCTATGAACATTTCAAGAAGAGGAGATAAAAAATGCAAATCAGGAAGGTGCTCACCATAGGAGGTTCGGATCCAAGTGGGGGAGCGGGAATACAAGCCGATATTTTCAGCCTCCTTGAACTAGGGATTTTTCCTCTCTCCGTGATAACATCGGTTACTGCTCAAAATAGCTCCGGGATAATGACCATCCATAATGTTTCTCACCAAATCGTCGGTGATCAAATTAGGGCAATTCTCACCGATGCCAGGCCGGATGCAGCTAAAATAGGAATGCTGGGAACGAGGGAAAATGTTAAAACCATTGCGGAAATTTTTGAGGATTATGGGGTTGAAAACCTCGTGGTGGATCCGATTATTGAGGCCACCGATGGTACCATTCTTTTGGGACCAAGTGGTTCTTCCCTGATGAGGGTTCGTCTCTTCCCACTGGCGAAAGTGGTGACACCAAACATCCCCGAGGCTCAAAAATTGGCGGGATTTCCCATAAGGGATTTTGACGACATGCGAAGAGCTGCTCAGGCGATTCACCTTTTTGGATCCGAGTGGGTATTGATTAAAGGAGGACATCTTGAGGGAGAAAAGTGCATGGATATCCTGTGGAATGGAACCACATATTACGAATACATACACAAAAAAGTGGAGTCAAATGTCCGAGGGACGGGTTGCGTTTTTTCCTCCGCTTTGGCAGCTCACCTTGCTCAGGGTGTGGAAGTCCCAAAAGCCGTCGAACTAGCAGAGGAATATGTACTTCAAAAAATCAAATCCGCTTATTTAATAGGTAAAGGAAGATCCCAAATTTTGCCAATGGCCATCAAGAGGTGAGTTTCAAGTCCAACTTTGCTTCCACTCAAGCTCTTACAACTTTGCCTGCCTTAAGACATTTGGTACAAACACTTATCTTTCTTGGCGAGCCATCTATTATCGCTCGAACCTTTCTTAAGTTTGGACTCCACCGCCGGGGAGTTTTTCGATGCGAATGGCTGATCCTATACCCAAAGGATGGTCCCTTACCGCAAATTTCACACCTTCTTGCCATTTCTACACTCCCAATATAATGATTACACAGATTTTATTAGATTACACAGATCAAAAACAAATCTTTTAATCTGGCAGCTCTTATTGCCGAAATTAACCAACTTTAACCCTTCTTTGTTAAAAGCTAATTTAAGTGCATTATGATATATCTTCTCATTGAATCCTGGCCCTAACTCAGAGTGAACTCGATAACAACAGGCTATAATTCGTTCGGTAAGAAATCAGACATAGGCAATTAAAATCCCCAAAAGGATAACACCCTCCCAACATTTTGGCAAGAAAATACCTCCCTTTGAGGGTCAATGATTATGATATATAATAAATTTGGTAATCCTTGGTGGTTCTCGATGGGAAGGAGAGATCCATGCAATTCAACAAGGAGATGAGAATTCGAGAAGCTCTCCTAGCACACCCAAGGGCAAGGGAAATCTTCATAAAGCATGGCATGGGATGTATCGCTTGTGTAGCAGCAACTATGGAAAGCATTGAAATTGGGGCCTTAATGCACGGTGTAGATGTAGATGCAATCGTGAAAGATTTAAATGACTTGGAGTCCATCGATGATAATAAACAAAGCAAGAATTACTCCTAGGATGCTTGGGTGTGTTCAATTCACCTTTGAGTAAAGGTGGAATCATAAGGAGGAAATTTTGGAGGCAGGCTCCGTCCACGGTATCTTTAAAGCTCTAGCGTTAGAGAAAAGGTTAGGAGCTCAAAATAATGCAGTAATCGGAGGTTTTGGTAGTTATTTAAAAAATAAGGAGAGTATTATATCAAGAAATCTGGATGAGCAATTTCCCGAGGCATTTCGGAATTATTCGAAGATTTCAATTCCGGATCGATTAATCTTACTGAATAGATTTGATTCTACAAAATTCCTTCTCAATGAATCTCTTCCGAAGCGAAGATTATCTCACAACCAGAGTTTCCTCGACTCCCCCGTTCGCTCATTAAAATACGTGGGGGCTGCCAATGCTCGGTATCTAAAACGACTCAATATTGAGGATATCGAGGATTTATTATATCATTTCCCCCACCGCTATTTAAATCTGGCCAAGTTGAGGGCGATTTCCGATGTTAAAGTGGGAGAAGAAGTCACCGTAGTGGGCGTTGTACGAGCCATCCGCCGGGTTAAAGGACGTAGGGGCACTCGAGTGTTAAACATTGGAATTTATGATGGGACGGCTTACCTTTATGGAGTATGGTTCTCAAAAGCCCCCGCTCGATATGACTATCAGAACTCCATTGCTGAAAGATTAAGGGAAGGAACAATCGTTGCCCTCAGTGGAAAAGTTTCCTACAGGTTTGGACAGTTACAGATCGAAAGTCCGCTCTTCGATATTCTCGACGAGAAGATGGATTTAGGACAGGATACCATTCACACCAGTAGGATCGTGCCCTTACATCCAGCCACACAGAAACTTTCAGTAGGTATGATACGTCGAATTATAAAATGCCTGATAGACAATTATGCAGATTTACCTGATGCTCTTCCAGCCTGGCTCCGTGTAAAGTTTGATTTACCCCCCAGATCCCTCGCCCTTCAAGAAATTCATTTCCCAACTACGGAATCCTTATGCCATAGGGCAAGATCGAGACTCTTATTTGAGGAGCTTTTCCTGATGCAACTTGGCTTAGCCATTCGAAAAAAGCGTTTGGAGCGAGAGACCAATGGAATCAGGCATATCATCGAAGGCGAGCTCCTAAAGAATTTTTATTCATCATTGCCTTACGAACTAACCGGAGATCAAAAAAGAGCAATCGCCGAGATACAGGAAGACTTAGCCAGTCCCCATCCCATGAATCGACTTTTGCAAGGAGAAGTGGGATCGGGAAAGACCGTTGTTGCTGTAGCCGCAATGCTTATCACCATCCAAAATGGGCATCAGGGAGCAATAATGGCTCCCACCGAGGTTTTAGCCGAGCAACATTTCCACAAAATTAGAGATTTGGTAGAGTCCCTTGGTATTAGAGTAACCCTGCTTACTGGGAGTACATCCCCCAAAGAGAAAGGGGAGATTCAAGAGAAAATCCGCCAAGGAGAGGTGCATCTCGTCGTGGGCACCCATTCCCTAATTCAAGAAGGAGTTCAGTTTAAATCTTTGGGATTGGCGGTAATCGATGAACAACATCGATTCGGGGTGAGGCAAAGAGTGAACTTAAAGGAAAAGGCCCCAAAACATGGCGGGCGAGGATATAATCCAGATGTTCTCATCATGACGGCTACTCCGATCCCTCGAACGCTTTCCCTCACTCTCTACGGCGATTTAGATGTATCCATCATTCGTGAACTTCCCAAGGGAAGAAAGCTAGCGGAACATGTGGAAACCATCATTTGTGATCGCGAACATCGACGGTGGGCTTATGAGAGGATGAAAAGCGAAATAAAGCGAGGGCGACAGGGCTATATCATTTGTCCTCTAATTGAGGAGTCCGATAAATTAGAGGACCTGCCTGCCGGCAGGCAGGTAAAAGCGGTGATGGAAGAAGTCGAGAGGCTTAGAACTCAAATCTTCCCCGACTTAAGAGTTGGTTTCATCCACGGCAAGCTTAAACCTGCGGAGAAGGAAGAAGTCATGCGAAAGTTCCGAGATGGTTCACTGGATATACTCATCTCGACGACGGTCATAGAAGTGGGCATCGATGTACCCAATGCCTCAGTCATGATAATCGAGGACGCTGAACGGTTCGGTCTGGCTCAACTGCATCAATTAAGAGGTAGAGTCGGTAGGGGAAAGTATAAATCTTACTGCATCCTCTTCGCCGATCCGGTTACTGATGAAGGCAAAAGACGCATTGAGGCCATTGGAAATATTATCGATGGTTTTAAACTCGCCGAAGCCGATCTTGAAATCCGTGGCGAAGGTGAGCTTTTTGGTACCCGTCAATCGGGTCTGCCCGATTTAAAACTGGCTAAACTCACAAGGGATATCGACATCCTCTTAAAAGCCAGAAAAGAGGCATTTGAATTGGTTAAAGGTGACCCCAATTTATCCCAACCGGAACATCGTTTATTGTTAGGCGAGGTAAAAAGGAAATTTGCGGCTAATTTAGAGTGGCTATTCCACAGCTAATATAAACGAACTGATTTTAGATGAGGGTTATTGCAGGTATTGCGAGGGGAAGGAAATTAGTAGCTCCAAGGGGAAGAGAGGTACGTCCCACTGCGGATAGGATAAAGGAGGCGCTCTTTGATATCCTTGGAGAAAAAGTCAAGGAATCCAAAGTCCTTGATTTATATGCGGGGGCGGGTAGCCTTGGTATCGAAGCCTTGAGTAGGGGAGCGGAATTTGCGGTTTTTGTGGATGATAATCCCTCCTCAATTCGGGCTTTAAAGAGAAATTTAGAACACACGGGTTTTTCCCAAAAAGCTAGAATCCTTAAGAATAAGGTTGAGGAAATTGTTAAACGTCTACTTGAGGAAAATGAAGAATTTAATTTGATTTTTCTAGACCCTCCCTATAAAATTAACGTTGTCGAATTAAATTCAGTCCTTAACAAAATCGCAGGTTTTCTGGCTCCTGAAGGAGTAGCGGTTTTAGAACATTCTTCTCGCAGGGCTCCGATTCCCAATGAAAATTTGGAAATTCAATTTACTCGGAGATATGGGGATACGGCGTTGAGTTTTTACAGTAAGATCAAATGTAGCGAACATCCCAGGTGCAAATGAGAAAATAGATATAAATTCCACAAAGGCGAGGGAGAAATTTGAATTTAAGGAGGCCACCATGCGAGTAGCAGTTTGTCCAGGAAGTTTTGATCCCATTACCACAGGACACCTGGATATAATCGAAAGAGCCCTTAATCTTTACGATAAAGTCGTAGTGGGTATAGCTAAAAGCCCTCCCAAAAAGCCACTTTTCTCATTGGAGGAAAGAATAAGATTTGCAACGAACGCCACCTCAGGCATGAAGAATGTCGTCGTCGATACCTTTGATACTTTAGTTGTTGAATTTGCCAGGAAACACAATGCTCATGTAATAATTAGGGGTTTGAGAGCAGTCTCCGATTTTGAACACGAATTTCAAATGGCTCAACTCAATCGAAAGCTCGATCCCACAATTGAAACTCTATTCATGATGGCTAGCCCAGAATGTGCCTACTTGAGTTCCAGTGCTGTAAAGGAGATAGCCGAATACGGCGGTTGCGTCAAAGGACTTGTTCCTTCGGAAGTTGAAGAGAGCTTGCTCAAAGTACACTCTCCATCAAAGAGAGGGGGTCTATAACCATGGATATCATGGCTCTAATCGACAAATTGGAAGATCTTATCGCTCGTGGCAAAAAGGTTCCACTCAGTTCGAGCGTTGTAATCAGCGAACAAAAGCTTTATGAAATCATTGATCAGGTGCGGGGTACGCTTCCCGAAGAGTTAAAACAAGCTCGCTGGATTGTAAAGGAAAGACAGGAGATGCTGGCGGAGGCGGAGAAGGAAGCGAATCGCATCATAGATGAGGCTAGACAGAAGGCACAAGCCATCACATCCGAAACCGAAATCGTAAAATTGGCTGAGCAAAAAGCGGTGGAAATCATTGAAATGGCCAGAGCAAAGGAGAGAGAAATTCGATTAGGCGCTGAGGATTATGCTGATGAGATGCTCGCCAATCTAGAGGTAAATCTGGGAAAACTCCTCACAGCCGTGCAAAGAGGAAGAGATAGACTTCAAGGGAAGATGGAATCCAAAAGCTAAAAGTTCCTTTTTATCGGTGATAAAACCTTTATTTTCCCGATCTTAATTTCAAAGTTCTTGTGTGTCCTTCCCCTTCCACAAGAACTTTTTCGATTTTTTGGGATTAAACTTTAACGGATGCAAGATTATGGTATAATTTTTGTCTAATGAGGAAAGGAGAAAAAAATGGCTGAATTAATAATTGATGTATCCGATTTATTAAGAGAAGTGGGAAAGGAATTGGAGATCAAAATGAGCAAGGAATTTTCTCCTCTAAACCTGGGAACGCGGGAGGTCAAATTCGCCAAACTAGTGGATTTGAATTTAACCCTTGAGAATGTGGACTCCGGCGTGCTCGCTCAAGGAACCGTTGAAGGAACTTTAATTCTGCAATGCAACCG
Source organism: Candidatus Subteraquimicrobium carltonvillense (assembly GCA_002339355.1). Lineage (GTDB taxonomy): Bacteria > Actinomycetota > Aquicultoria > Subteraquimicrobiales > Subteraquimicrobiaceae > Subteraquimicrobium > Subteraquimicrobium carltonvillense. The sequence continues at coordinate 16,535 of DDKQ01000086.1, forward strand.
CTGTCTTAAAGAATTTGCTTGTCCTATGAAAGTGAAGATAGAGGAAATATTCTGCCATCCATCAAAATCACAAGAGCTTGAGGAAAGTGAAACCTTTCCCATCATGGACGAGAGGGTAGATCTAGCTCCAGTCATTGAACAGGCATTTTTGTTGGTCATTCCCATGAAGGTACTTTGCAATCCCAAATGCAAAGGTTTGTGCCCAATATGTGGAAAGAATTTAAACGAGGGGATGTGTGATTGTCCAAAGCAAGAAATCGATTCTCGATTCTTAATCCTCAAGAAATTACTGAAGAAGTAAATCATTGGTGATCGATAGAGTTAAATTTAGTCAATTGTCGATAGCCTATAATCAATGGTTTAAAACCACCGACTATTAACGGGGGTAAAAATGGCTGTTCCAAAAAGAAAGATATCCAAATCCAGACGAGGTAAGAGACGAGCACATTGGAGGATTTCCATGCCCACTTTCTTGGAATGCCCACAGTGCCATCAACCAAAACTAGCTCACCGCGTTTGTCCGAACTGCGGTTATTACGGCGGCAAACGCGTAATGGAAATAGAATAAATTCATGGAAGAGGTATTGCACTTGGCATTTGGGGATAAGATGGTAAGAATAGCAGTAGATGCAATGGGAGGCGACTATGCTCCAGAGGAGATTGTTAAGGGAGCAATCCTGGCTGCTAAGGAAGAAACCGGCGTTGAACTAACATTGGTGGGTCGTCTTGATATCTTAGAGGACAAGCTGACCGGGTTTGATGCCCCCGGTAATATTACCATCGAAGCGGCTCCTGAAGTAATTGAAATGGGCGAAAACCCCTCTTGGGCAGTGAGAGCCAAGAAAAATTCCTCTATAGTTGTAGGAATGAAGTTGGTCCAGGAAAAAAAGGGAGATGCAATCGTTTCTGCTGGCAATACTGGGGCCGTTGTCGGTGCAGCTTTCTTGATTCTAGGCCGCATCAAGGGAATTTCCAAGCCGGCTATTGCCACCATCATTCCTACTCCTAGTAAACCCGTTCTTTTGCTGGATGTTGGAGCTACCACGGATTGTAAACCTCAAAACATATTCCAATTCGCTAAGATGGGTCAAGCCTATCTCACAAATGTACTGAGAATTGAGAATCCTTCCATCGGAATCCTAAGTATAGGGGAGGAAAGAGGTAAAGGAAATGAGCTAGTTCAAGAGGCTTATGGACTATTGGAGAAATCCAAATTGAAGTTCATAGGTAATGTGGAAGGGAGAGACATTCTATTTGGAAAAGCGGATATCGTAGTTTGTGATGGATTCACAGGCAATGTAGCTCTTAAATTGATGGAAGGTATGGCAGAAATGTTTTTCTCTAAGGTGAAATCGACTATTACCGAATCCTTTGCCTCAAGATTGGGAGGACTTCTTCTCGCCCCAGGTCTCAAAAAGTTGAAAAGAAAACTTGATTATCAGGAATATGGTGGAGCTCAACTTTTGGGCATAAACGGGGTTTGTATCATCAGTCATGGTAGTTCCAAAGCAAAAGCCATCAAGAATTCGATAAGATTAGCTGCAGATACCGTTAGAAAAGATGTTGTCTTGGCAATAAAGGAAAGCATCGAAAATGATCGTGAGAGGGAATAAGATTAATTCCAAACCTCCCGTGGGAATAGTGGGGATTGGCTCCCATGTTCCCGAAAGAGTGTTGACAAATTTTGATTTAGAGCAGATTGTGGACACCAGCGACGAATGGATTAAGACCCGAACTGGCATCATCCAGAGACGAATAGCCAATGAGACCATGTGTACTTCAGATTTAGCATCGGAAGCGGGTCGAAAGGCCCTCATTGATGCCAATGTTGATACCGAAGATATTGATCTCATCATCGTGGCTACCGCTTCACCCGATATGATTTTTCCCTCCACCGCCTGTCTTACCCAGCATAAATTGGGAGCAAGTTGTCCCGCTTTTGACATTTCTGCCGCTTGCACCGGATTCATTTATGGTTTATCCGTTGCCTCTCAATATATAGCCACAGGGGCATTCGAGACGATTCTTCTCATTGGGGCTGATGCCCTAACCCGTTATGTAAACTGGTTGGATAGAAGTACTTGCATACTCTTTGGAGACGGTGCAGGAGCAGTAGTTCTTCAACGTGCTGAAGAAGGATATGGGATATTGGCCAATTATTTGGCCGCCGATGGCTCTGGCTCAGATTTACTCAAGATACCAGCTGGTGGTGCTCTCATTCCCGGAAGTGAAAAATCCGTCAAAGCTGGACTCCACCACATTCATATGAGTGGCAATGAAGTATTTAAATTCGCCGTTCGTGCCATTTCAGATGCAGCGAAAGGAGCACTAAATTTAGCCAATCTTTCTATTGAGGATGTAGATTATTTCATCCCCCATCAAGCGAACAAGCGTATTATCGAGACGGCAGTGGAAAAATTAAAGATCAGTCCAGACAAAGTGGTCACCAACATTCACAAATACGGAAATACTTCTACTGCTTCCATTCCTCTAGCTTTGGATGAAATTTGGCGAGGAAGGAAATTAAAGCGGGGAGACATTTTACTCTTCGTTGGATTCGGTGCTGGACTCACCTGGGGAGCAAATGTGGTCCGATGGAGCAAGGAGGTCACCAATGGACTTTAGGACTGAGATTTGCGATCTGCTAGGGATAGAGTTTCCCATTATACAAGGAGGGATGGCCTGGGTTGCCACAGCCGAATTGGCAGCTGCTGTTTCAAATGCAGGTGGTTTAGGGATTATTGGTGCCGGGCACATGCCCGCTGCGGAATTGGAAAGGGAAATCCTCAAGGCAAAGGAGCTCACGGATAAACCTTTTGGTGTAAACCTCATGCTACTTACCCCGCATGTAGACAAACTGTTCAAAGTCGTTTTAAAAGAAGAAGTACCCATTGTGACGACGGGCGCGGGAAATCCAGGACGACATATGCCCGCTTTAAAGGAAAGGAATATAAAAGTTCTACCCGTATGCGCCTCCGTTGTTCTAGCACAGCGACTGGAGCGGGTGGGAGCCGATGCGATAATTGCTGAAGGAATGGAGGCAGGGGGACATATCGGAGATTTAACCACTATGGTATTGGTACCGCAGGTTGTGGATGTGGTAAACATCCCAGTCATTGCAGCCGGCGGAATCGCAGATGGAAGAGGATTGGCTGCTGCCCTTGCCCTGGGCGCTAAGGGTGTTCAGATGGGAACAAGGTTTATGTGTGCTGAAGAGTGTACCATTCATCCAAACGTCAAGGGGAAAGTGGTCAAAGCCAGGAACAGAGATACAGTGGTTACTGGATATTCCACAGGACATCCCGTGCGGGTACTCAAAAATAAGCTGGCTAAGCAGTTTCAAAAGATGGATGCGGAGGGTCGTGGTGAGGATTTAGAGAAAATGGGGGTGGGCAAGCTCCGATTGGCCATGCGCGAAGGCGATGTAAAATGGGGAAGTGTAATGGCTGGTCAATGTGCTGGATTGATACATGAAATTAAAAGCGCTCGAGAGATCATAAGCGATATCGTCACGGAGGCCCGTCGAGTTTTAACCGAATTAAGCGAATGTTAAGGTAAATAAAACTCGAAATATTAACGAGTTAGGTTGACACTTTATACATTCGAGGGAGGGGTAAGTGCTTAAGAAAACCGTGTCGGAGCCTCATCTATGAAAACCTTTGAACATGTTCACAGTTTTGTAGCGAGGCGAGACCCGAGCGGCCCCGAAGGACTCGTTTCACTCGCCAACGGGGGTAAACGGCCGTAACTGCGCCTGCCCCGTAAACGCGACAGCGTTCTTCGGGGTGTTTTCGGAGCACTTCACCCCGACCAGGTGTTAACCCATCTTGTTAATAATACAAATTAACTCAAAAGATGGGGGAGAATTCGATTCGGAAAATTGCCTTTATCTTTCCCGGACAAGGATCTCAATATGTTGGGATGGGAAGGGCTTTAGTCGCTTTTCCAAAAGTGGCCCAGTTCTTCAAAGAGGCAGAGAAAATTCTCGGAAGAGATCTTTCCCTCCTATGCTTTCATGGTCCAAGACAAAAATTAGTAGAAACCGTAAATACGCAACCCGCTGTATTCATCATTAATTTCATTTGCTGGTTTCTCTTGAACAAAGAGGGTATTAAACCCGATATCGTTGCGGGCCATAGCCTCGGCGAGTACTCCGCGCTGGTAGCCGCGGGGGTATTGGATTTTTCGGAGGCCCTAAAGCTCGTTGCCAAACGAGCTGAACTTATGGAAGAAGCTTCGAGAGAATTCCCGGGAAAGATGCTTGCGGTATTGGGCATGGATTCGACATTCGCCGCAGATATCGTGGGCTCTCTGAGAAGCAATGGGATTATTAACATCGCCAATTATAACTGCCCCGGTCAAGTAGTAATCTCAGGAGAAAAACAGATGGTCGAACGGGCAGCCAAGTTGTTTAAAGAAGCTGGAGCCAAACGCGTTGTGGAACTAGAGGTAGGCGGGGGATTTCACTCCCCCTTAATGAAGAAAGCGGAAAGACGATTCGCTAACCACCTGGATGCTATTTCCTTTAAAGATGCTAAAATACCAGTGGTCTCTAATTACACAGCAAGACTTTCCACAGAGGGTGAAGAGTTGAAAGATGCATTGCGCAAACAAATTACCGGTTCGGTACTCTGGAAGCAATCCATTCTGCAAATGCTCAAAGTGGGAATCGATGTCTTCATCGAAGTAGGACCAGGCAAAGTTCTTTCCGGACTAGTTAAAAGGACTGCTCCTTCGGTCAAGATTTTAAATGTTGAAGACGCTGAATCTTTTCGTCAAACCATACAAGCTCTATTCTAAAACTTAGGCTAGACATAAAATCGCCTGAGGTAGACGAAGCTCTTTTTTGCTACAAAAACGGCTTTATCTCAAGTTTAAATTCTAATTTCAAAATACTAAGCACTAAACAATATCAAATGTCTAAAATTCAAAAATCAAAACGAGATGAAATGCGATTAGAAGAGCGTTTAGGATTTCAAAAATTTTGATTTTGAATTTGCTTAGGATTTAGGATTTCGAATTTAGGATTTGAACCAACTTTCTGGAATTATATCCAGGGTATAATCTAAAACATAAATTTGGGGGTGTGAAATGTTTGATTTGCAGGATAGAGTGGCTCTGGTCACCGGGAGTGCAAGGGGAATTGGATGGATAACTTGTTTAAAATTGGCAAAGCTCGGAGCTCACATCGTTGTCAACGATATAACCGGTAAGGAAGCGAATGAGCTCGTTCAAGAGATCGAAAAGCTCGGGAGGAAAGCCACATTCATTGAGGCAAATGTTTCCATCCTTGAGGAAGCAAGAAAACTTATCGAGGAAACGGTCAAAATCTTCGGTGGAATCGATATTTTAGTCAACAACGCTGGAATTACCCGGGATAATCTTCTCATTCGAATGAAGGAAGAAGAATGGGATGCCGTTTTGGCCGTCAATCTTAAGGGTACCTTCAATTGCACACAGGCGGCGGCAAAATATATGTTGAAGCAACGCCGGGGGACCATAGTAAACATTGCCTCTGTTGTGGGAATCGCTGGAAATGCGGGGCAAGTCAACTATTCAGCCTCCAAAGCTGGGGTCATTGGACTGACCAAAACAGTGGCTAAAGAACTAGCCTCACGGGGAATTCGAGTTAATGCCATAGCCCCAGGATTCATCGAAACAGATATGACCCGAAGGCTCCCGGATGAAATAAGAGAACGGATAATTGGACAGATTTCTCTGGGAAGATTGGGTCGACCGGAGGAAGTCGCAAACCTCATCGCCTTTTTAGTCTCTGATGAAGCCAGCTATATCACGGGACAGGTAATTCAGGTAGATGGAGGAATACTAATATAATAATGTATATATCACTTCAAAGTGGAAATTAATCGAAAAGGGGGAGAAATGAAAATGAGCGATGAGATCTATGACAAGGTGAAGGATATCATCGCAGAGAAGCTGACTGTAGATGAAAATAAGTTGGCGCCAGAGACCTCGTTCGTCGATGATTTGGACGCTGATTCCCTAGACATTGTGGAGTTGATTATGGCCCTGGAGGAAGAGTTCGGCATCGAAATATCAGACGAAGATGCAGAGCGAATCACCACGGTGAAAGATGTGGTGGATTACATTGGAAATAAGCTCGCTGGGTAGCTGCGAATCTACCTAAACAGCAAAATTGTTTTTATTGGGGGAATACCTTGTGGAGTTGCCCAAATTGAAAATCGGAGAATGGCAGACTTCACTGCCAATTATACAGGGAGGCATGGCAGTTAGAATCTCCCTTGCCCCTTTGGCTGCAGCTGTGGCTAATGAGGGGGGAGTTGGAATTATTGCTGGTTCGGGGTTACACCCTCCTGAACTCGCTGAACATATTCGTCGTGCTCGAAAACTGACCGATGGAATTATCGGAGTAAATATCATGGTGGCGCTGGGGGAATTTGCTGAACTTGTTCGGACTGCCATTCGAGAAAAAGTCGATTTAATCATATCAGGAGCGGGTTTTTCCCGTGATGCTTTTAAATGGTGCCACAATGCCAACATACCCTTCGTCCCCGTTGTATCCTCGGAAAGGGTTGCTAAATTGGCCGAAAGATTCGGTGCAGCCACAATAGTGGTGGAGGGTAAAGAGGCGGGTGGTCATTTGGGAACCGATCAGCCTCTTTTATCCATACTGCCCAGAATCATAAAGGCAGTTAAAATCCCCGTTATAGCCGCAGGGGGGATTTTTAGAGGAAGTGATATAGCAAAGGTTCTATCCATGGGTGCCAGTGGAGTTCAGATGGGCACTCGATTCGCAGCTAGTGAGGAGAGCAACGCCGCAACTGCATGGAAGGAAACCTACGTTAGGGCCAAACCAGAAGATGTCGTAATCATCGAAAGCCCGGTGGGCATGCCCGGGAGAGCTCTTCTAACTCCCTTCACTAAAGCTCTTTTCGCTGGGAAAGTCCCCAAACCGGTCGACTATAAAAGATGTGTGAAATGTCTTAAACATTGCAAAAAGAACTATTGCATCATCGAAGCCTTAGTGAGAGCACAGCGGGGTGATATGAAGAGGGGTTTGGTCTTCTGCGGCGAGCGAGTGGGAGAAGTAAAGGAGATTTTACCCGTCGGGGAAATTATAAAAAATCTAATCGAGGAGTTTAAAGAGGCGACCTTGAGGGTGGTGTAAAGTGCAGAGAAGGATCGTAATCACGGGTCTTGGACCGGTGACTCCAATTGGAATTGGTAAGGAAGCCTACTGGCAATCTTTGGTAATGGGTAATTCAGGTATTTCCGAAATCACTCACTTCGATGCCAGTGAGTATCCCACCCGTATAGCTGGAGAGATACAAGATTTTGATCCTACTGCTTTCATAGAGCCCAAAGAGGCAAAACGCATGGATCGCTTCACCCAATTCGCCATCGCCGCCACCAAACTTGCTTTAGACGACGCAAAACTCAAGATTACTCCATCCATAGCCGAGCGAGTGGGTGTGGTAATCGGTTCTGGAATTGGGGGACTGGGAACCCTCGAGGAACAACACAAAATCCTGTTGGAAAAGGGACCACGCAGAGTGAGTCCATATCTTATCCCCATGATGATCTGTGATTTAGCAGCGGGGCAGGTTTCCATCTTCTTCGGAGCTAAAGGTCCAAATACCTGTGTGGTTACCGCTTGTGCCGCGAGCACTCACGCCATCGGTGACGCCTTTGAGATGATTAAAAGGGGGATCACCGATATTTGCATCGCGGGAGGCTCAGAGGCTAGTATCACTCCCCTTGGTATTTCCGGTTTCTGCGCCTGCCGAGCTTTATCGAGACGCAATGACGAACCCACGCGTGCCAGCAGACCCTTTGATGCTCAGCGAGATGGATTCGTCATGTCCGAAGGTGCGGGCATCGTTATTCTTGAAACCTTGGAAGGTGCTCGATCCCGAGGTGCACACATCTATGCAGAAGTGGTTGGATATGGTCTAACGGGGGATGCTTACCACATTACTGCACCATCTCCAACTGGAGAAGGAGCAGCTCGATCAATGCAGATGGCCCTAGACGAGGCTGATCTTTCCCCCGAACAAGTGGACTACATAAATGCGCATGGAACTTCCACTCCCTATAATGACGAATTTGAAACTATGGCTATAAAAAAGGTATTTGGAAAACACGCTTATGAACTTCTGGTGAGCTCAACAAAATCGATGACAGGACATCTTCTGGGAGCAGCGGGTGCTATAGAATTAATCGCCTGTGCCATGACCATTGAGACTGGGATCGTTCCCCCCACCATAAATCTGGAAAAACCTGATCCCCTCTGCGATTTAAATTACGTTCCCAACATAGCCGTAAAAAGTGATGTTTCCATAGCCATGTCTAACTCTCTGGGATTCGGTGGACATAATGCTACGCTGGTTATAAAGAGATTTATAGGCTAGAAATAGATGCTTTCAAAAATTTGGATTTAAGAATTTGGATTTGTTTAGAATATTAGGATTTCGAATTTAGGATTTGGACTTAAAGGTTGCCAAACTATTTTCTGAAATTATGCCAGGATATATAAAAGATTCCAATAGAAAGGTTGTGAGATGTTCTGCAGATTGAGGAAAAAGATAGGGTCACAAAAGTGGAGAAGCATCTGGGCATCACCTTCTCCAATAAGAACTTACTCAAGCGGGCTTTAACCCATAGTTCTTTCGCCTTTGAAATGGGCATGGATGCAAGGGAAGTTTACGAACGTCTGGAGTTCTTAGGCGATGCCATCCTTAATTTCGTGATCACGGATTTTATCTTCTACCGCTTCCCCAGATTTAATGAGGGAGAATTGGCAAAATTCAGAGCAAACTTGGTTAACTCTGAAGTTTTGGCTAAAGTGGCTCAAGGGATAGGCTTGGGTGAATTTATTTTTATGGGCAAAGGAGCTGAACTCACTGGAGGGAGAGAAAGGACATCCATCCTTGCGGATTGTTTTGAAGCCGTATTGGGAGCCATATACCTCGATCAAGATTTAAGCGTAGTTAGAGAGTTCATTCTCAAAAATTTCAAGGATATGATCTTTGAGCAAACCTTAAAGGAATTCTCGGATTTTAAAACGGCTCTCCAAGAATACACTATAGAGAAGCTCGGGGCAGTGCCCGAATACCAAATTACCCGTGAAGAAGGGCCCGTTCACGAAAGAATTTTTCACGTAGAAGTTCTGGTTCAAGGCAAGATATTAGGCAAAGGAATGGGTCGGAGTAAGAAAAAAGCAGAACAAAGAGCAGCCCAGGAAGCTTTAGAAACACTACGAAGAGAAACTGATGATTAATCTCTCATTTCCACGGTAACCCAACGTTTTCCGAATCTTGCAGCCTCAACGTGGGTGTTGAAACATAGATCAACCCTATAACCTTTGATGGCTTTGCCAACATCGCCCGCTATTGCCTCCCCGTAACCTGAGATATAAAGCTTAGTACCGAGGGGAATGACACGGGGGTCAACAGCAACAACACCGTATCCGGCGGGCATGCCCGTCGATGTTCTTCGATTTCCAGAGCCCGTACAAATCTTGCAAGGACAATATGCAGTTGCCAGTATCCTAAAGCTTCCTGCGTGGATGCCTCTACTCGGAGGTTGTAGTTGATGCATTTTGCTTCTAATCAAAGAGGCCCTAGTTTTAAGTATCCTTAATTTCCCGTAGCTTAATCTCTTCTCCCGCCGTATTTTATATAGAAAATTTCTTTTCTCCTTAAGTTTTTGAGATAGCGACTTTCGCCTTGATTCATACTCGGATTTTAAATGGGTAAGATATTCACAGTTCCCTTCGATCTCATCTTTGAGATGTTCAAGACGTTCTTTTTCCTGGCTTACACATCTAACCAATTCCGCATCGTTTGCGGCAATGATTTGCACATAGGTTAGGGTCTTAAGGAGGGTATAAAAATCATTTGAATTAAAGAGGAATTGGGCAGGACTTACTTCTCCACTAATATAAATATTCTTGATCCTCTCATTGAGTATCTCGGTTTTCTCGCGAAGTTTTTCATTTGTTCGTTGCCACTCGCCCTCCAGTTGGAGGAGCCTATATCGAGTAGCCGAAAGTTTCGCGCTCAGGGATTCAAGTTCTTTCTCATTGCGCTCCAGACTGGTATCGATGGCTACTAATTCGGTGAGGATACTCTTCTCTTGTCCCTCTAATGATGATATCCGTGTTTGTTGCCTTTGAATTTCTAATTCTGCATTGTTTAATGGATTAGAGGCGGTGGGGTTAGCTACACTTAGTGGTAAAAGTAGTGCAATGACAAATGCCAGAACTAAAGCAAGAGATCTCTCCCTCAGCATACAACCTCCTTTAGGCGGGGCAGGCGGTTGTATTCTAGATATAAACCAAAAACCAATTTATCACATCCTTTCCTTCGGCGAAACACCTTTTTGAAAAAAATTTTAAACCCGCAGCTGATAAGGAGGAAAAAATTTTCTCGCCGTTTAGCAACTATAACACGTTTTAAGTGGTTGAACAGCACTGATTTATCGCAGGGTTTATCTGTGATAGAATACCTTTGAGTTGAAGTTAGGAGGGCAGTTTTTGTACCTTAAATCTCTTACTCTTCGCGGATTTAAATCCTTTGCTGATAAGACACTCTTTAAATTCGAGCCAGGGATAACCATTATTGTCGGACCCAATGGCAGTGGTAAGAGCAATATAACCGATGCCATCCTCTGGGTATTGGGTGAACAAAATCCCCGAGCACTTCGGGGCTCCTCCATGGAGGATATAATATTTGCAGGGAGTTCCCTGAGACCAGCTCTGGGTTTAGCGGAAGTTTCCCTCTATCTCGATAATTCCGATGGTTTCCTCCCCGTTGAATTCTCCGAAGTCGTCATCACTCGAAGAATATTGCGTTCAGGGGAGAGTGAATACCTCATAAATGATTCACCCTGCCGCCTTGTGGACATTCAAGATCTCCTCTCAGAAAGCGGTTTGAATAAGGATTGTTCAATCGTCGGTCAAGGCAAACTCGAGGACATCTTGACCAGTAAATCCGATGAAAGGAGGATACTCCTTGAAGAAGCTGCGGGAGTCTTGAGACATAAAAACCGTAAGGAAAGAGCCCTACGGAAGCTAGTTTCCATGGATCACAATCTGATTCGGATAAAAGATGTGTTACAAGAGGTCAATCGTCAACTAAAACCATTAAAAGTTCAAGCAGATCGAGCTCAGACCCATGAAAAACTCTCAAAGCAGTTAAGGGATCTTGAGGTTGAACTTTGTATCATGAAGCTTGAGGAACTTCAATCCGAATGGAATGATCTCAAGATAAAGAAGGAGAATTTGAATTCTAAGATCGATGCCTTGAAGGAAGAACTCACATCGGAGAAAAGAAAACTGGAGCAGCTGCACAATAGCTTGGAGGAGAAAGGTATCCAGGTCAGTGATATTGGAGAGCAACGCCGCCATCTACAAGGAATCTACGAGCGGTTAAATAGTAGGCTTCTCCTTCTCGAAGAAAAGGGCAAGAATTTAATCGAACGTTTGAGTGAATTTCGGCAGAAAATTCATCAGCTTGAAAAGAGAAAAGACCAAAGAGAAAAGGAGATAGCCCAGCTAAAAGAGGAGAGGTTTGTTACCGATACGGAGCTCAAGCGAATTCACACCTATCTTTCCGAACTTCACCAAAGGATGGAAACCCTTGGAACAAATAGGAAAAAGATTGAGGAGAAAATTGAGCAAATTGAGCAGGCAATCTATTCAAAACAATCAAAGCTCGCACAGAAAAAAAGAATATGGGAAGAGGAAGCGACATGGATCGCATTGGAACGCACTTTGGCCAAAGTCCTTTCCAGTTTAAGGAAACAAGCCAAAAAATTGGCACTCTGCCAACAAAATTTGCTAGATTTATTACAAAAACTTGAGGGAAGAGGATCTTTAAGAGATTTGACCCAATTATGTCAGGATGTAAAGGCAAAACTCGAAAAAATCCAAGATGAACAGGAAACGATCCAGGAAAATTTCCTTGAAGTTTTGGAGAATCTTCCCAGACGTGCCACCGCCATTGGAGACAAGCCCCAAAAAAAGCTGAAGGACGAAATTGCATCCCTTGAGGAAGAAATCACCATTTTAGACCATAAAATGCAGGTTCTCGAGAAGGAAAAGGGTCTTTCCTCAGAGGAAGGAGATAAAATCCGTAAAGAGATTACCCAATGCCAAGCTGAACTTGCTTCCCTGGAAGAGCGAAGAGTTTATACAGAGAAACAACTGGTTACAGCCAAGAGAGAGTTAAATGAGGTTGAAGATCTTCTAAAGTCAGAATATGGAATCGCTCGATCACTAGAGCATTTAAGAAAGCGAATTCAACCCCTCCACAATCTTTTTTGTCAGCTGGTAAGTGAAATTGAGCAGTGGGATTCCAAACTAGAGAACATAGTCACTGATGAAGAAAATGTTTCAAGGGGGATTCGAAAATCCATTAAGGAATCCCAAACCAAAGTGGGCTTCTTGGACGGACAAATAGAACAACTACGGGAAAATGTACATCGTATCGAAGTTTCCCAGGCTCAACTGGAGCTCGAAGTCAAAACCTTGGTCGAAAAGATCGTGGGGGAATACGGTGTTTCCCTTGAAAAAGCTCTTAAAGATAGCCCAAGGGGCTCCAAAGGAACCTATGAATTTCAAATTCAAAAGCTAAAAGAGGAAATCGCTAAATTGGGGCCAGTCAACCCCATAGCCTTGAAAGATTTTGCCGCCTTGGAAGAAAGGCAAAAGTTTCTTAATACCCAAATCAATGACCTTTTAGAAAGCAAGCGAGCTTTGGGGAAGGTCATTAGAGCCATTGACAAAAAAATCGAGGATAGAATCCTCGAGACCTTCGAGGAAGTTAACCTAAATTTCCAATCAATCTTCTCCTATTTATTTCCAGGTGGAAAGGGTGAACTCACCTTAACTGACAGAGATGATGTACTGAATACGGGCATCGATATTGAAGCTCAACCCGGTGGAAAAAGATTGCAGAAATTATCATTATTATCAGGGGGAGAAACTGCTCTTGTGGCTTTGGCGTTTCTGTTTGCAATTTATCATACGCATCCCAGCCCCTTTTATGTACTCGATGAAGTCGAAGCCACTCTGGATGACGTAAATCTACAGCGCTTTATCGCCCTTGTAAGCAAGCTTAGGGGTAAGGTCCAATTCCTCATCATGACCCATCAAGGGCGAACCATGGAAATAGCTGATGCAATCTACGGTGTTTCCATGCAGGCTGATGGGATATCCAAACTCATTTCACAGAAATTCAAACCGGAAGAGGAAGTAGCGTATGAAAAAGCGGGGAGAACTTAAACTGAGCGACTCATCAAAGGGTTGGCTTAAAAGGTTAAAAACCGGTTTAAGAAGGAGTCGGGAAAAACTAACCGACCAACTTTTCGATATTTTTTTGAGAACAACGATACCCGGCGAAAAGGTATGGGATGATATCGAAGAAGTTTTGATTCAAGCGGATGTCGGCATCAAGGCCACCCTTAAAATAGTCCAGGACCTTCGAGAACGCGTTGAGATCGAAAGGATCCAAGATCCTCTCCAAATCCTTGGACTACTTAAAGAAGAACTCATCCGCATTCTTGGTGACTCCAAAGAGCCCCTTCTCCTGGCAAATAAACTCAATGTCTTAATAATCGTTGGGGTCAATGGTGTGGGCAAGACAACTGCTATAGCCAAAATCGCTCATCGAGCTATGAAAGGAGGTTTAAAAGTCCTCCTCGCCGCCGCGGATACTTTTAGAGCAGCCGCCATTGAGCAACTGGAAATATGGGGGGAAAGAGTTAGAGCTCCCGTTCTAAAACATCAGAGAGGATCCGACCCAGCAGCTGTGGTCTACGATTCCATCCACGCCTCGCAGGCCAGGGGAGTCAACGTCCTTTTAATCGATACTGCAGGTAGATTGCATACCTATGTGAATTTAATGGAAGAACTGAAGAAGATCAAGCGCATAGCGGCGAGAGAGGCACCCAAGTCCAACATAAAAACTTTACTGGTCATAGACGCTACAACCGGTCAGAATGGAATCGCTCAAGCCAAATTGTTCGATGAAGCTCTCAAAATCGATGGAATAATCCTCACCAAATTGGACGGCACGGCTAAGGGTGGCATAGTGGTCACCATCGCTGATGAGCTTAGAATACCCATAAATCTCATAGGAGTGGGAGAAAGGCTCGAAGATTTGTGTGAATTTAATGCCAACGAGTTCGTTGAAGCCCTTTTATCCAGGGACATTTAGACCTTGCCTGCCGGACGGGTAGGCGGGAAATCTTTCTCAAGCACTCTAATGATTTTGCTCTCAATTTTCTTTTGGACCTCGATGGGCAGATTTGCGAGCCTATACAAAGTCATTATCAAATTGGGTTTTAACATCAGATATCGGGAAACTTTTCGAACCCGATATTCCATGAAATAATCGGGTGAGATTCCAAAACCAGCGGCGATTCTTCTGATAACCTCGTCTGAGGGTGCAGGCATCCTGCCTCTTTTTAATTTACTCAAATAGGTATAATCAACTTTGCACCTGCGCGCAAACTTCCTCAGGCTGACTCCGCACTGCTTAAATAACTCCGTTAGTGCTTCGTGAAAAAGTTCGTGAGAATACTTCATTCTTTCTCCCTTGATTTTGAAATTAAATTCCAACTTTATTATCGTTTGCAATCGATTAATACTTTATACTGGATAAAAGATTGTAAGGATAATAATTTCCAGAATCCACTTATAAAGGTTACCTTGAACTATTAACGATTTAGGTTGACACTTTTGACATTTAAGGGAGGGGTAAGTGCTTAAGAAAACCTGCCCGTACGGGGCGGCGGCCGGAGTATTACTTTGGTGAAACTAAAACCAGGCCGACCGCGTGGGCTCACGAGCACTTCACCCCGACCATAGTGTTAACCCATCTTGTTAATAATACAGGTTTACCTACTAGAGATAGGAAGGTGAGTTTACCTTGGCGGATAAGAAATGGGGAGAGAAAATGAGAATCTATGGGGTCATTGGTTCATGCACTCTGTAACAAAAAAATGACCTCTAGCTCGAATCTTTGAGATTTTGGACCAGAGGATATAAACGTCCCCGTTTGGTCTCACCAGACCGGATTCCAAAATAGTGTCTTTGGGTGAGGAAGAAAGTGGGATAAGAAGATTTTTACCCTTGCGAGTAATTTTCGCCAAGTAAATAGTCTTGGATTTTGAAGCAACCGATTTTGTTCCGGCAAAGTATAGGCTACGCTCCCTGTCCATCCCAAGGCAGACACCGGTAAGTCCCAGGGACTTCCAGGATTCTGAGAGTATAGTTTTTTGAGTGAAAATGTCCACCATTTTCAATGATTCTTTCTTACCATCCAAAAAAATGAGGTAAACATCATTCCCATGAACAACCCAGGCTATAGGGTATTCCTCCTTGGAAAGGGAGAGGGTTTTTACCTTTTTAAGCTCCCCTTTCCTGTTGAGAATTTGTACCGTTAAAGAAGATTGAGATATAGATGAGGTGATTATGCTCCCATTTTTGTATGCTAAATTATTGTGAGAAAAATATAATATTGGATTTCCGATCACCCCCAGGGCTTGTTCTTCAGTTAAAGGATAGATTCTCCCCAGGAATTTTCCTTGTCTGTCAAACCTCTGAATTTCTATACTGGCAGAGAGGGGCTTATTCGATTCAGAAACCAGCGTCTTGCTCACCCCCATATAAATATTTTCCCGCTCATCGACACAACATCCCCAGATGCGATAGGCGGAATATTTTACCTCATTCGAATCGGTCTCTGGTGCGATGGCGAGTTTCTTTCGAGGAACTATCTTCAAAAGTAGTTTCCCTTTGGGATTGAATTTTCTCACCGCGAAATCTCCTTCGGCAACGTATATATTCCCGGCATTATCCAGTATCAAAAAGGGTGTTCCCCGAGCTTCTAGAGAATTTAAGGTATAAGATACCGAGGTAATAATCTTTGGTTTACCATACTTGCTGGATATTGATTTTCCTCCACAACCCATTAAACTAAAGATCAACGGGAGGATTATACTCACAACTATTTTCCGAGATATTCTCACCTTACCAACACCCTAAATTGGATATTACCATAAACTCCCTCTTGTGATATAAGCTTTTTGGCTCCACCCTTGCTTGACACCCACCTTCCGCTTCTATAATATGGTCGGTAGCTTGTAGGTATCAGGAGGCAGAAATGTTTGAAAATCTATCTACCAGATTACAAACCATATTTGCCAAGCTGAGATCGCGTGGAAGATTAAGCGAGAGGGATGTCGACGATGCTCTTCGCGAGGTCCGCCTGGCCCTTTTAGAAGCAGATGTCAATTTTAAAGTGGTGAAAAACTTCGTCCTAGCGGTTAGAGAGCGGGCTGTGGGAAGCGAGGTCTTTGAAAGCTTGACCCCCGGGCAACAGGTTGTAAAGATCGTGTACGAAGAATTGACAAAGCTCATGGGACTCACACCCAGTAAGCTGGTCTTCGCCCCAAAACCTCCCACAAGCTTCATGCTCGTGGGGCTTCAGGGATCGGGGAAGACTTCAGCAACAGCAAAATTGGCCTACTATTTAAAATCCCTGGGCAAGAGACCGTTTATGATCACCACGGATATTTACAGACCAGCTGCGGTAGCCCAACTCAAGACCCTCGGTGAAGAACTCAAAACACCCGTATTTTTCATGGATTTAAGGACACCGCCTTTGGAAATAGCCAAGCATGGGATCAAGGAAGCTATCCTCAATGGTTACGACGTTGTCATTTTGGATACCGCCGGACGCTTACATATCGATGAAACGATGATGGAAGAATTGAGGAAGTTGAGGGAGGAGATTCATCCACATCAAATTCTTCTCGTTGTAGATGCGATGACTGGTCAAGATGCTGTGAATCTGGCTCTTGCCTTCAAAGAAAAAATAGATTTCGATGGAGTCATATTGACGAAATTGGATGGCGATGCTCGTGGGGGAGCAGCTCTATCCATTAAAACGGTCACCAATAAGCCAATCAAACTCGTCAGCGTGGGCGAAAGATTGAATTGCCTTGAGCTCTTTCATCCCGACCGCATGGCCTCCAGAATATTGGGGATGGGTGACATACTGACCCTTATTGAGAAAGCAGAGGCAGCTGTAGATGCCCGTAAAGCGCAAGTTTTAGAGGAAAAATTAAGAAAGGGTCAATTTACCTTGGAAGATTTTCTCAATCAAATGCAACAACTTAAAAAGATGGGACCCCTAAATCAGATTTTAGGGATGCTGCCAGGTATATCCGGATTGCCGGCTCCGAAGAATTTGCAGATAAGCGATGATGAGCTCACCCGGTTACAAGCTATAATTCAGTCAATGACCCCCGAGGAAAGAAGGAATCCCAATATCATCGATGGAAGCCGGCGCTTAAGGGTAGCGAGAGGCAGTGGAAATACCACTCAGGAGGTAAATCGGCTTTTAAGGCGCTTTCACCAAATTAAAAAACTCATGAAACAATTCGATAGTTTTCAAGGGATAAGGCTAGGACGAAAAATCTTCCTCAGTTAGAGTGGTCAGTTAGCTTGTTTGCTACTTAGCCAGTTGGCTTTTGTTTGAAATTTTAATCTTATGAGCAAATCAGTAAAGGTGGAGGTGATATATTGGCGGTTAGAATACGATTGAGTAGAGTAGGAGCCAAGAAAAGACCCCTTTATAGGGTAGTGGTTGCAGATTCAAGGATGCCTAGAGATGGCAGGTTTATTGAGATCATTGGGCGGTATAATCCCAAGACTGAACCCTCTTTTATTGAAATAGACAAGGAAAAAGTCCTGAAGTGGCTTGCTCGGGGGGCTCAACCCTCAGAAGCCGTAGAGCGGTTGCTCGAAATAACGGGTATTCGAGAGGAGTTTGAAACTCACAAAGATAAATACCTGCCTTCGGGTAAAAAGAATCAGGAGGTGACATCGTGAAAGAGTTGTTAGAAGTTCTTGCCCAAGCTCTTGTAGACAAACCAGAGGAGGTAAATGTAAGCGTTGTGGAGGGGGAAAGATCGGTAATTTTACAGCTCCATGTAGCTCCCGAAGATGTGGGCAAGGTCATTGGAAAACAGGGACGTATCGCCAAGGCACTTCGAACAGTCGTCAAAGCCGCCGCCGTGAAGGAAGGGAAGAAGGCAATCGTTGAGATCATAGATTAACTGGCGTTTTGCCATGGACATTTACATGTCCGACAAATAGTGGGCTGACACGAATAGGGTCAGCCCGTTTTCCCTTTAAAGGATTTTCAATGAAACCAAAATTTTTAACAATAGCGCAAATCATGCATCCACGAGGCACAGAGGGCGAGGTTAAAATAAAATCCCTCACCGATTTCCCATCGAGATTTAAACGGGGCTTAAGCGTTCATATAACCCCGCCACTCCTCTACGAAGAGCAGTTGACGATAGAAAATGTAAAATTTGAAGGTCGGGGTATAACCATAAAATTCAAGGGAATCGATAACCGTGGCAAAGCAGAGCAATTGAAGGATTGCTTTCTCCGAGTTCCATTGGAGGAGGCAGAATCCCTCCTTCCCAAGGGTGCTTATTGGTTTCACCAGATAATTGGTCTTGAGGTACTGACCGAAGAGGGTGAATCTCTGGGAACCATTACGGAAATCTTAAGAACCGAGGCAAATGATGTATATGTCGTAAGTCCCACCGGCAAAGGCGCCAAAGAGATCTTGATACCAGCGATTAAAGATGTGGTGAAGAAAATCGATCTAAACCGGGGAAAAATGATAATCAAACCCCTGCCTGGACTTCTCGAATAAAATAGTGGGGACTGGTGAGATGACATGAGAATTGATGTTCTAACGATATTTCCCGAGATGTTTGAGTCGTTCCTGAAATGTGGTATGGTGCGCATCGCCCGAGAGAAAAACTTAATTCAAATAGTCATCCATGATTTACGAGATTATACCCATGATAAACACCGGCAGGTTGACGACACCCCCTATGGCGGTGGACCAGGGATGATCATGAAGCCCGAACCCTTCTTTGAAGCTGTTCTATCCATCGCGCAATGCACTTTAGAAGACCTGCCGAAAATCGCTCGAGTCATCCTTTTTACCCCTCAAGGCAAAATTTTCAATCAGCATCTCGCCGGTGAACTAGCAGGAGAGAAACAGCTCATATTGCTGTGTGGAAGATATGAGGGGATCGACGAACGGGTGCATGAGCATCTGGCAACCGATGAAATCTCAATTGGAGATTACGTGCTCGGTGGGGGAGAGCTTCCAGCAATGGTCTTGATAGATGCAGTAACTCGCCTTATACCCGGGGTTTTGGGGGATGAATGCTCTCTTGCTGAGGAAACCTTCTCCCGTGGTTTGCTCGAATATCCTCAATATACCAGACCAAGGGATTACAAGGGCTGGTCCGTGCCAGAGGTCCTTTTAAGCGGAAACCATATGGAGATTGCAAAATGGCGGAGGAAAAAATCCTTGGAACGCACCCTGCGAAGACGCCCGGATTTGCTAAAAAATGCGATCTTGAGTGAGGAAGATAAGAAATTACTCGAGGAAATCAAGGCGCAACTTGAAATATAGGCGCTTTTTCCCGATTCGAAGATATGCTATAATGACGCTGTTTACTCGGAGGGAGAAATCATGGATCTCATAGAAACCATCGAAAAAGAACAGATTCGGAAGGATTTACCGGAGTTTAGAGCCGGCGATACGGTCAAGGTCCATTATAGGGTTATAGAAGGTAGCCGAGAGCGCACGCAGGTATTCCAAGGAATAGTAATACAAAGGCGGGGCGGTGGACTTAAGGAGACCTTTACGGTGAGGAAAATCTCCTTTGGAATTGGTGTTGAAAAAACCTTTCCTCTACATTCTCCAATGATTGCCAAGATAGAGGTCGTCAGCCGAGGTAGAGTTCGTAGATCCAAGCTTTATTACCTTAGAAAGAGAGTTGGAAAGGCGACGCGCGTCAAGGAAAGAAGATAGCGGGTTTCGGTGAGAATAAATTGTTCGTAAACTACGATGAAGGGGAAGAGGAAAAATCAAGGGTTGAAAGAGAAGCTTACGTAGGGGAGGAGACAGGGTCGAAGAGAGACTCATTTTTGGCATTTTTAAGGGAACTCCCCATTTTAATAATCACCGCCATTATCGTAGCCTGGCTCATTAGAACATTCATTGTCCAGCCTTTTTATATACCCTCTGGTTCCATGGAACCCACACTTTATCCCGGGGATCGAGTATTGGTGAATAAATTTATCTATCGATTCAAGGAACCCAAACTCGGAGAAATCGTGGTCTTTGAACCCCCCCATGATATCCATAAGGATTTCATCAAGAGAATCATCGCCACTGAAGGTGAGATCATAGAAATCAGAAAGGGTCAGGTTTTCATCGATGGGAAAATCCTTGAGGAGCCTTATGCCGCATCAAGTGGGGATTACAGCAATTATGGTCCCGTGAAAATGCCCAAGGATAATGTCTTTGTAATGGGAGATAATAGAGCAAATAGTATGGATAGCCGGATGTTCGGTCCCATGCATGAGAAATACCTGGTGGGTGAGGCTTTTCTCATTTATTGGCCTCCACACCACATCAAATTACTTCCCTGATGTAAGGTGTAAAAATTTATGGGAATGATGCCGAACACATGGACTTACCCCATCTGACCTTAAGAGAAATAAGAGAGCTTTTCCGTAGCGCCTCAGACGAAGCCAAAAGAGAGCTGCTTCCCTCATTGGAAAGGGATAAGAGAGCTGGGGCATTGAAACTTGCCTCAACGAGTCGCAAGGAGCTTTCAAGGAAGGAGCAAGAAAAGGCGGATTTTCTAAAGCTTTGCACCTATGAACATAGGTTATGGAGGAAAGGATTTTCACTCATTGCGGGAGTCGATGAAGCTGGTCGCGGAGCCCTGGCAGGTCCCTTGGTAGCAGCAGCTGTTATTCTACCTCAGGGAATCTACCTTCCAGGATTAAGGGAATGCAAGCAGCTCTCTCTCCAACAAAGGGAGGAACTCCATCGAATCATTACAAGGTCGGCGGTAAATTGGAACGTGGCAACCCTAGATCCTGAGCAAATTGACACCATGGGACTCCAGAAAGCCAACCTTTTCCTTCTTTCCCATGCTGCTCTTGGACTTTCCGTCCGCCCTCATTATATTCTCTCCGACACCTTTTCCCTTATAAATTTAAAAGAGCCTCATCTTTCGCTAATATCGGGAGACAAGGTAAGCATATCCATCGCCGCTGCCTCAATTGTAGCCAAAGTGACCAGAGATCACCTAATGAGGGAATATCACAAAAAGTTTCCTCTTTATGGCTTCGATCATAATAAGGGCTATGGGACAAAGGAACATCTTCAAGCCTTAGAGAGGTTTGGTCCGTGTCCAATCCACCGCCATTGCTTTACGCCGGTAAAAGAAAAAGCAATGAAATTCGTGGATCAGTACAATGCTTACAAAAAGAGGCAATAATTGAAAACAAAGAAGGTTGGATGAAATGAAGGCACTTGGTTATCTATTCTCACCACGATTTAATGCGCTTTGTAAGGAGGTCAAAAAGAAAAGCAAGCGCATTTTGACCTTTCAACCGATGAGCGAGCATCCAAATCCACATGTGCGGGATACCCTGGGAGCTCACATCGTCGATGATGCGAACATCTGCATATTCCTAAATGTTGATAAATTGAAGGACATCAAAGAAGCAGAAATCACCGCCGCAGAAGACCTCATGTATTCATTAATGCTGGTGGAAAAGTTTCCCACAACTTTCCCCCGTCAATCTTCGGATTTATTGGCAGTAATCATCGCAGGTCTATTGACCAGTACAATTCATCACCTCACCGTTGTCTCCCGTCTTCAAGAAAGAGATTTTCCCATAGAAATCGTCGAGGAAAGGGAGAGGAAGGATCTATTGGAGATGCTTACAAACGATTCATTTCGAGAGCCCCAACCCGGAACTCCGATATTTTATGATTTGATTATCGGATACACAAAAGCATATTTCTTCCACGAATCTCACTGGTCCGAAATACAAGCTTGCTTTCAAAAGAGAGCTCCTATCATCTGCTCTCTTGGTGATAAAGGCATCGAGGTGGTTAAGAGATATGGATGCGATACACCCAAAAAATGCCTGAACACTCTCATTGATTTAAGGGACCTGCTTGGACTACAGCAACGTGTCTTTATTCTAAATAATGAAACCGGCAGAACCTTTTGATGGTTAACTGTCAAATGTTGGTGGTTTCATCATGTCGATAGG
Organism: Candidatus Subteraquimicrobium carltonvillense; assembly: GCA_002339355.1. GTDB lineage: Bacteria > Actinomycetota > Aquicultoria > Subteraquimicrobiales > Subteraquimicrobiaceae > Subteraquimicrobium > Subteraquimicrobium carltonvillense. The sequence goes on from DDKQ01000086.1 coordinate 38,712, forward strand.
TCCAAGTGGTGAGGATCTAGCCTGTTCTCACCTCCGAAAGAAGGGTTATCGAATCATAGAAAGGAATTTTCGATGCAAGTTGGGCGAGATAGACATCATCGCACTAAAGGGTGATGTCCTTATCTTCTGCGAGGTGAAGACGAGGCAAAATAAGGAATTTGGAGAACCCTTCGAAGCAGTGACCATCCATAAGCAAAATCGTTTGAGGATGATAGCCCAGTTTTATTTATTAACTCACCCAAAAGCAAATAACGTCCCCAATCTGAGATTTGATGTCCTCTCAATTCTCTTGAATCAAGGAGGTGAACCAGAAATTCTCCATATGGAAAGTGCCTTTTAATCCACAATTTTCTGGAATTTTATACCAGCTGCTTAAGGGTGTTGACGATTTAATCAAAAATATGTATCCAATAAGTAGGGCTTGCAAGATGTCTCTAAACAATTACTTAACGAGTGCAAGGAAATCGGCGTGAACTTCATAACCCTGGTGGGTGGTGAACCCTTCATCTATGGACCATCCTTGAGATCTTTGAAGATCATAAGGATATGGTCTTTCAGGTCTTCACTAACGGAACGATGATCAATGAGAAAATGGCTGAAAAACTTGCAGAATTAGGCAACGTTGCTCCAGCCATTAGTATTGAGGAATTCAAGGGGGAAACGGACGCCCGCCGTGGTCGAAGGACCTTCGATGCAATCATGCACGCCATGGATCACTTAAAAGAAGCTGGGGTCTTATTTTTCTTCTCCGTTTGCTCAACACGTCACAATTATAAAGTGGTCGTAAGCGATGAATTCGTTGATATGCTCATGAAAAAGGGAGCTGCTCTGGGTTGGTATTTCCACTACATGCCCATTGGTCGCGATTGCGATCTGAGTGTAATGCCCACACCGGAGCAGAGAAACTATGTAAGAGCCAGGGTTAACCATTTAAGATCGCGAAAGCCCATTCTGCTCGTGGACTTCTGGGGCGATGGACCCTTGGTGGAGGGTTGTCTTGCCGGAGGGAAGCTCTATGTCCACATAAATAACAAGGGTGATGTGGAACCGTGTATCTTTTGCCACTTTGCCGTCGACAATATCAAGGATAAAAGCTTAATGCAAGCCCTCAATTCCCATTTCTTCAAAGCAATTAGAAGAAGCCAGCCCTTTGGACATAACGATCTCAGACCTTGCCCCTTAATAGACCACCCGGGTGCCATGGCCGGATTGGTCGAAAAATACAGTGCTTATCCAACTCATGAGGGAGCGGAGAGCTTATTCGGTGAATTCATTCCACACTTAAGAGAATATGCACGGAATGTCACCCAAATATATAAAAAGGTTTGGGATGAAGAGTACAAGTGGGTCTATGACTGGAGACATCAAAAATCAAAGGAGTAAAAAAGAATCCAGGAAGTTAAATTATGAAAATAAGACTTTTAAATTTCCTCAGTTGCCCCTTTTGTGGTGGATTTTTCAGACTACACTCTTTCCTGGCGAGAAATGATTTTGAAACATGTGTAACGAATATCAAATGTTGTGAAAGATTTTGCGGCCTGAAGAATCGCCTTGTAACAGATTTACATGAGAAGATCGATGAAATCTGTCCGTTTTGCCATCGCATCGAAGTTGTGGATGGACTCTTAAAATGCCGGTGTGGGAGCATTTTCCCCATAGTCGATGAAATACCTCGCTTACTTACCCAAGCTCTCGCCAACTGGAGACAATTTTTGACAAAATATCAAAGGGAAATATCATATTACGTGGATTTGAAACGAATAACCATCGAATCATACCAGGGTGAGAAGGGAAGAACAAAGAGAATCTTCAGCTTAGAATGGCAGATGCTTTCACCTCGGGATCCTGTTTGGGGAATGAGCATCGAATTGAGGAAAAATGCTTTCATAGAAGGAATGGACATTGATCCGGTCATGTTAAAGAACAAAATTCTCCTTGATGCAGGTTGTGGAAACGGTACTCTATCCATTGCTCTAAGTGATTTTGGTTTAGAAGTAGTGGGGCTGGACTTAAGTTTAGGTATTGAGCAAGCAAATCAATATAAGAAAGAGCATAAATCCTCAAAATCGGGTTATGTCCACCTCGTCCAAGGTGATATATTGAATCCTCCTTTGCAAAGGAAATCCTTCGACTTCATTTATTCTGCGGGTGTCCTCCATCACACCCCAGATACCGAACAAGCCTTTAGGGGGTTCATTCCACTATTGAAGTCCGGTGGCAGGATGTATATCTGGCTCTATAAGAATATCTTTATATTCACCGGGATTATAAATATACTGAGATGGTTCACCACAAAGACTCCTCCCATAATACTCTATTATTTATGCTATTCATTGGCTCCCATCTATAAATTGATTTCCATCCTTCCAGAATATTCCCATAACCACGACTCTGATGAGGTACGGACCTGGTTTCTTGAAACCGGTTTTAAGAATGTCACCTTAAGGAGTGTGGGACCACGCGGTTTTGGTATGTATGGAGATCGTATCTAAAACATATTGAAGGGAGGGGGATTAAATGGCTTCAGCATATATCTTCATCAAAGTTCAGGCGGGCAAAATAAGGGATGCAGTCCAGGAGATTTCCAAAATTGAGGGGGTAAAGTCCGTACACGCTTGTTGGGGTCAACCGGGAGATCTCATCGCTTTTGTCGAAGCACCAGATCATAAAGCTTTAGCCGATTTGGTGCTCGCGAAAATACATGGTATCGATGGGGTCACGGAGACCAATACACGCATAGTCGTGGAAGTTTAACTTTCTCTTAAGCCTTTGCGTTTCGAGATTTTGTTTATTTGAATGACATCGATGTGCTCTGTGAAGATTTTTTCTTTTTTGCATGCTAAATCGAAGATTTTAATCAGACTCGAAGCGTGTGAGGGAAGAGACAAAACGTAGACCGCCTCTTCAAGCTCTTTACAGCGAGCTCCCTTTTGATTCAGAAAAATGTGCACGAGAGACCGGTGTGGAAGGTTTTCAACGGTATAGGGAGAGCGCAATAAATCTCGTGCAATGATACAAAGAGTATCCGCAATTTGACCATTGATCTTCTCAAGAGATTCGTTTTCCTTAGTGGTGCGGAAAAAATTTGGGTAAACCTTTCCCAATTTCTCAAGGAATTTTAAGAAATCCATTCCCTCCTCAAAAAAGGCTTCTAACTCTCTTTTTACCACCATTTCACCCCCTTCCAACAAACTACAAATTCTTTAACTTGCATTTGATTTACATCAACCTCATAGGATTATTATATTTAT
>DDKQ01000086.1:42290-48552 GCA_002339355.1 Candidatus Subteraquimicrobium carltonvillense
ATATTTATTTTACCAAATATGGACGGAATGGAGACAAAACTGAATAGCAAAGGAGCTTTAGACGGCATAAAATAGGGCTGGAGAAATAGGATAAAAGGAAAATGATCAAACAGTTCCTCGAAATCAATGGGGAAAAAGTGGAGGTTTCCAACCTCGATAAAATTTTCTGGGCAAAAGAGGGAATCCTTAAAGCTCACTTGATGAAATACTACGTAGATATCTCCCCGTACTTGCTTCCCCACCTAAAGGATCGTCCCTTAACGCTTCATCCCTATCCCGACGGAATCGATGGACCTTCCTTCTTCATGAAGAACTGTCCCGAGCACGCCCCTCCCTGGCTTGAGACCTGCCTGTATCTTTCGGAGGACGGTGAGACCATAAATTTCTGCCTAGCCAATGATTTAAAGAGCCTGGTATGGCTGGTAAATCAGGCTTGTATAGAGTTTCATCCCTGGTTCTCGCGCGTCGATAAACCAGACTGCCCCGATTTTGCCATCTTCGATCTCGATCCTTTCCCACCTGCAACCTTCGATGATACCATCGAGATAACACAACTTATCAAACGAGTTCTGGACGAATTCGAGCTCAAATCCTTCATAAAAACTTCGGGAGCCACCGGTCTCCACATCTATGTTCCCATCGGGAGGAAATTTACCTACGAGGATACCAGAAATTTCGCCATGAGAGTGAGTTACATCATTCATCGTGTCTATCCAGAAAAGGTTTGTATGGAGTGGGATGTGGAGAAAAGGAAGGGCATTCGCATAGATTACACTCAAAATGTTAAAGGGAAAACGCTTGCCTCTCCCTACAGTTTAAGACCATTGGAGGGAGCACCCGTGTCAACCCCATTGCCTGGGAGGAATTGAAAGAGGGCTTGAATCCAAAGAGATTTAACATCTTCACCGTCCTCGACAGGTTAAAAGGATTAGGTAATTTATTTGAGCCAACCTTAGAGTTAAAACAAGATATTACGGAAGTATTGGAAACTTTTGGTAAGCACCGCCAAGCGATCATGGCTAGAAAGATGAAATCAAAAACCATTCCTATAACCAAAGAGCTTAAACCGGCATTTAGTGTAAGATTCGGTCCATCGGGTTTGCCCGACAGAAAAGATTTGGAAAAATCCATGAGTGTTCTGAAGGAAAGAGGATATAGCGCTTACGAGATCGAGTTTGTCAGGGGGTTTTATCTCAATGAAAAACAGTGCAAGCTACTGGGAGAGCTTGCCAAAGAGGTAGGAATATACCTTTCCGTTCATGCTCCTTATTTTGCGGTTCTAAGTCGAGGGGAACCTGAAAAGAGGGAACAAGCCTTAAATGTACTTCAACACACAGCTCACCTTGCAATACTAATGGAAGCACCGATCATGGTGGTGCACGCCGGATTCCTGCTGGGCAGGGATAAAGCCAGGGTATTTCAAATTGTGAAGGATAACATAGCCCAGCTAAACCTGCGGCTTTTAGAAAGAGGTTACACCGTGAAGATCGGCATAGAAAATACCGGGAAACTTGGACAATTCGGTCAACTGGGAGATTTATTGGGGATAATGAAGATGAGTAAAAATACCGTACCCGCAGTTGATTTAGCCCATATCCATGCCACCACGGGTGGATCTCTGACCAGTAAAGAAAACTTCAAGCTGATATTTAAGGTCATTAGAGACGTCTTGGGAGAGGAATTTCTCCACCCCTTACACGTTCACTTCACGGATGTTTCTTACGGTAAGCATGGAGAAATTGAACACATTCCCTATGGTCAAGGGGAATTGCGTCTCCAGCTTCTCCTCGAAGCGGCAAGGGAAATGGGAATTGATCTCATCATAATCTCAGAGGCTCGAGAGGCCGGTAGCACCCTGAGGATGAAAGAGGAAATCAACCACTTTTTACAGGATATTTCTTAGGTTAGTAAATATACAATTCCAAGATGTTTTCCACAGAAACTCACTCGAAGATTTCCCCTCTTAACTTTATGGTTAAAGATACTGGGCTAACTAACCGAATTAAATATAGGAATTCTTTCCAACTTGAGTGTAAAAATCGTATCCGGGGGGAGAGGAAGAGTGCCTCCAATTTTAGAAAAGAAGAGGATAAACGCAGAAGAGGGACTGAAAGAATCTGAACGAAGATATAGAACCCTGTTTGAATACGCTGGCACTGCGGTAGCGGTTATTGAAAATGATACGACTATATCCATGGTCAATAAAAAGTTCGAGGAGTTAAGCGGCTATTCTGGAGAAGAGGTAGAGGGGAAGATGTCCTGGACGGTAATGGTTTCTGAAAAAGATAGGGAAAGAATGCTCGGTTATCACAGGCAGAGAAGGATTGATCAAAGCAAAGTACCCACCCATTATGAATTCACCTTTGTCGGGAAAAATGGTGAAGAGAGACAGGTAGATATATCGGTGAGCATAATACCAGGCACCGATAAAAGTATAGCCTCCATGCGAGATATCACCGAGGAAAGGAAGGCACAGGAAGAAATAAAATGCAAGGTAAACGAGTTAACCACTCTGTTTAGAGTATCCAAGATGATTAGCTCCACACTGGAGTTAGAAACCCTCTTCAGAAGGATCCTCGATGCAGTTCTTCCTCTCGTAAACGCTCAGGTTGGTGCAATTCTACTCGTAGATGAGAAAGAACTCACGAGGTGCTGGGAGGTTAAGGAGTGCGATAACAAAGAGTGCCCCGCCTTTCATTCGAATAAATTGTATTGCTGGACAATGGCTAGAACTTACTGCTATGAGAAGATCACCAAGTGTGCCAGGTGTCCTGTCTTTCGAAATGTAAAACTACATCTTGCAGCCGCCCGGGGCTTAGATGAAAAAGCGAGCCCCACTACTTCACCAGAGATGTGATATCCCTCCTTTCCAGCATTGCCGAACAGGTGGCGGTGGCCATTGAGAATGCCCGACTTTACGCTAGTGCCAAGCGCGCTGCAGACGGATCCATTGCCCTTTACGAGGTGAGCATGACTTTGGGTTCCACTTTGGAACTTGGGGAGGTATTAGACTCCATATTGAACTGTTCCCTTAAGACTACTTGTGCAGATATGGGTTCAGTCATGCTTCTCGACGAAAATAAGGGCGAATTAACCATCAAAGCTGCTCGAGGATTGAGTGAAAAAGCCATCCAAGACACCCGCTTAAAACTTGGGGAGGGAATAGCGGGTTGGGTGGCAAAGAACGACGAGCCTCTCCTTCTATTCGATATCTCCAAGGATGCTCGGTTTAAAGATTTGAAACCGAGAGAGGGGATTTGCTCCGGAATATCGGTTCCTCTAAAGGTAAAGGATAAAGTCATTGGGGTTATAAATGTAGGGGCTACCTATCCTCGTAAGTTCACTGAAGATGATTTGAAACTCCTTTCTACCTTAGCTGGCGAGGCTGCTATCTCCATTTATAATGCTCAATTATTCGATCAATTACACAAACTTTTTCTTGAAACCATTAAGGCTTTGGTAAGAGCAATCGAAGCAAAAGATCTTTACATCCGCGGTCACTCCGAGAGCGTAACCCGATACGCCCTGGCTATTGCCTCCAAGTTGGGACTTTCCAAAAAGGAAATAGAGATTTTGAGGACAGCTGCCCTGCTTCATGATATTGGAAAGATAGGCATCAGCGAGGAAATTTTGAACAAACCCTCGAGCTTGACCGAGGAGGAATACAAGGAAGTGAAGAATCATCCTCAATTGGCTACTCAAATAATTGGAAGTATTCCCTTGCTCAAAGAAGTCATTCCCATAATCTTCTATCACCATGAGAAATATGATGGAACTGGTTACTTAAGGGGTCTTAAAGGAGAAAAAATTCCTCTTGGAGCAAGGATTCTTGCTGTGGCCGATGCCTTTGATGCCATGATTTCAGCTAGAGCCTATCGCCCCGCTCTCACCGTAAAAGATGCAATCCAGGAATTAAAAAGAAATTCCGGTAGCCAGTTCGACCCCCAAATTGTCTCTGCCTTTCTTGAGATTTTGAAAGAGTTGATTCCCAAACTGCATTAAATCTTTGGGCAGCAACTCATCTTTTTGCCTTAAATTTATCAAATCAAAATCCCTTCAGGGAAGGACTTAAGGATTCAAAGGAGAATTTAATTTCTGGGACATTTATATATTAAGCGGTTCTACCAAAGTGATGGTAAAATCCGAGCCAAAGCTCCACTAGAGTGGGAGGCAATATGCTAGCAAGGATTGAAAGTGCTTCAGTTCTGGGAATGGATGCTTTTAAAATTGAAGTAGAGGTCGATATATCACTTGGTCTCCCCGCCTTTAACATCGTAGGTCTTCCAGATGCCACCATCCAAGAGTCCAAAGAGCGAGTCAGATCGGGAATCTCAAACTCCGAGTACGAATTTCCACTGAAGAGGATAACCGTCAATTTAGCCCCCGCTGATATACGAAAGGAGGGTCCCTCCTTCGATCTTCCCATAGCTTTGGTAATACTCCTAGCCACCAAGCAGGTATCGCCACTTAAAATCCATGATTACACCATCATTGGCGAGCTCTCTTTAACTGGCGAAGTGAGGCGAATAAGTGGAGTCCTACCCATAGCCCTTTGTGCCAAACACCAGGGGAAAAGGGGTATCATAGCTCCTAAGGGAAATGTCTCCGAAGCCGCTCTGGTAGAAAATTTAGAAGTGATACCGGTATCCAGCCTCAAAGAAGTCGTGGATTTCTTCAATGATAAGATAAGCATCCCCCCGGTAACCGAAGATCTCCGCGATCTTTTCTCACATTCTCAAGAATACGACGTAGATTTTTCAGAGGTAAAAGGGCAGGAACATGCGAAAAGGGCTTTGGAGATAGCCACAGCTGGAGGTCACAATGTGCTTATGATCGGTCCCCCGGGCTCGGGTAAGACGATGTTGGCAAGAAGAGTTCCAACCATTCTGCCGGATATGACCCTTGATGAAGCCATTGAGGTTACCAAATTATATAGCGTAGCCGGGATGCTATCCAATACACCACTCATCTCCACCAGACCCTTCAGGGCTCCCCATCACACCATATCCAATGCGGGATTGGTCGGCGGAGGTCAGTATCCACGACCTGGTGAAATATCCCTGAGCCACCATGGAGTATTATTCCTGGATGAATTCCCGGAGTTTAACAAGAATGCTCTGCAGGTTCTCCGCCAGCCCCTCGAGGATGGTCATGTGACCATCTCCAGAGCCATGACCTCTTTAACCTATCCGGCGAGATTTACCCTCATCGCGGCGATGAATCCATGTCCCTGCGGTTACCTTGGAGATAAATCAAAGGAATGCATCTGTACCCCAGCCAAAATCCAGCAATATAGGGGAAAGATATCTGGACCACTCTTGGATAGAATCGATATTCATGTAGAGATCCCCCGATTGACTAAGGATGAACTGACGCAGGAGAATCCTAGAGAATGCTCCAAAGCTATAAAGAAGCGAGTGCAACGGGCTAGAGAGCACCAGAGGAAGAGATTCTCTCGATGCAAAATTTCCTGTAACTCTCAGATGAAGCCACGACATCTTAAGGAATTCTGCCAGCTTTCAGATTCTGCATTTCATCTCCTGGAAAACGCCATCGATAAGTTGGGGCTTTCCGCTAGAGCTTACGACCGCGTTTTAAAGGTTGCCCGAACAATCGCTGACCTTGCCGAAAGGGAGAAAATAGAACTGGAACACATTGCGGAAGCCATTCAATATAGAAGCCTTGATCGTAATTTCATGATGTAATGAAAATTGGCAGGAAATTTCATAGTACATTGCTCAATGATACTCTTACTACTCGAGGTAACAAAATTGTCGGACAAGAAGTTTTGGCTGGGATTAAAGCTTATACCAGAGCTCGATAGGAGACTGAATCAAGCCATTGAATGTTTCGGCTCCCCGCAGCATGTTTGGGAGGCAACCCCGAAGGATTTAATCGAAAAACTCGGAACATTACCCGATGTGGCTCAAAAGATTGTGACTGCGAGGAACAAGATAAATCTTGATACCGAATTTCAGAGGCTTGAATCGGAGGGTATTGAACTTTTAACTCCCTCCGATTCCGACTATCCAATGCTCCTTAGGGAAATTCATAGCCCTCCAATCCTCTTCATCAAAGGGGATTTGATAAAGAGGTACACTCATGCCGTTGCCATCGTGGGAGCTAGGCGCGCCAGTATTTATGGGAAAACCATAGCCGAAGAATTGGCCGAAGAGCTTTCCAAACTGGGTATTACCATTATCAGTGGGCTGGCCAGAGGAATAGACAGCCACGCCCATTTGGGTGCCCTAAAGGGAGGGGG
>DDKQ01000086.1:48948-49738 GCA_002339355.1 Candidatus Subteraquimicrobium carltonvillense
ATTATATCGGAAGATCAGTGATGAAGGGAGCCTTATCTCAGAACAACCACTGGGTACACCACCTTTTGCTCAAAACTTCCCCGCGAGAAATCGGATTATCAGCGGACTTTCCCTGGGAGTGGTAATCGTGGAGGCTGGTGAGAAAAGTGGTGCCCTTATTACCGCGGACTTTGCCCTAGAACAGGGACGGGAAGTAATGGTGGTTCCCGGGAATATAAAAAATCCATTAACTCGAGGTTGCCATGGATTGTTAAAACAGGGGGCATGTTTGGTAGAAAAGGTGGAGGATGTTATGGAGGCCCTTAATCTGGATGTGGAACCCAAGAGCGAATATTCAAAAACCTCTTCTCAGGATTTGTCCTCAGAGGAAAAAATGATCTTGGATAAACTCGATTGGGAACCAAAACATCTTGAAGAACTGGTCAAAGAGGTGAATCTGGATATATCGCAGGTCTTGGGTTTGCTCACCACTCTGGAATTGAAGGGGTTTGTGAGACAGGATTTTGGCAAAAAAATCTCAAGAATTTAAATGGAATTGTCGAAGGACGGATGAAGAAGATGGAAAAAATGGTGGAAAAAGAGGATGATAAACTGCAAGAGTTTCTGAGATACCTTTCGGCGGAGCGAAATATGTCCCCTCATACCTTGAGGGCCTACACGAGGGATATAAAGCAATTCTTGAATTACCTGCAAAGAGCGGGCAAAATGTGGAATTCAGTCGATCATATAATTTTAAGGCGTTACCTCGCCTACCTTCACACACTAAGCTACAACCGGACAACGATCGCTC
>DDKQ01000103.1 GCA_002339355.1 Candidatus Subteraquimicrobium carltonvillense
CCGGGACCAAATCTCCCGTTGGGGGGGGGCGTGTACCCCCTGCCGATGCCCGTCTCGTAGGCCGTCTCTGCATAGTGCCAACGCCAGTCGCCGGGTGGGACATCGGTGAAATATCCCCTGTACTGGGTGTTTAGGGGGAGTCCCAGGGAGTTCACGAGCATCTTGGTGAACTGGGACCTGGTGACGGGATTCGCCGGGCGGAAGAGCCCGTCGGCGTAACCTGAGATTATCCCCTGGCTGGCCATGAACATGATTTCATTGAATGCCCAGAAGCCTGGAGGAACGTCGGGAAATATTATCATGATTCCATTGCTTACTCCAGGTGTACTCCAGAGTCCAACTCCATTCTTTGCTTTGACCGTGAAGTAATAAGTCTTACCCCTCTCCAGGTTGAGACCAGTCCTGGTAACGCTGGTCGAAGAACCTACGGAGGTCCAAGGGACAACATCAGTAGCCCCAGGTGATGTGCCTATTGCATACTGGTATTCCACTACGCCACTTTGTGGATCGGAGGATACCCAACTGGCGTGAAGTCGATCAGCAGAGCTTGTATAATCACCATCATCAGTTACAACTGGGGTACTTGGTGGCGTGGAATCTATTATGAAGTTGGCATCGCTCGTATCGAACCAGAAATCACCATCCGCATCAGTGACCTTGATTTTTACACGGACCGTAGAGGAATTGATCGAAGGCAAGATCCAACTGAAACTGCCTCCACCCATGCTTGATTGTGTTATGCCCGTGGCAATGGTATTTGGATAGGTTAAGCCTCCATTGGTGGAGTAATATAAATCAATGGTATATGGTGCCGTTCCCCCGGATATGGTCCAGGTAACGGCGTGGGTGCTTCCACCAATCCATTTCTCACCGCCGTTGGGGGAATCAAGGACATTTAACCTGGTATAGTAAATATCCCAGTTTCCAAGGGTGCTATCCTGCCATGCTATATGAGGATTGGCACCCGCATCCGCTACTATTGAGGGATTTTCAGATCTCCCAGAATTATTCGATAAGTTTACAACGGTGCTCCAGGAGGTGCCGTTGAATTTCTTGTAGTATATCTCTCGATTGGTGAGTGCGGTTGCTTCATGCCAGACGACGTGGATGTTGCCATTTTTATCGGTGCTTATCGAAGGAGAGCAGGAAAAATTTAAAGTATTGGATAGGTTAGTCGATTGATCGTCCCATGAAGTTCCATTAAATTTTTTATAATATATCTCATGGTTCGTCGCGGATACTGCCTCTTCCCAAATCAGATAAATATTCGTTCCAAAGGTTGTAATGGCAGGTTTATTAGAATTGAAAGAGGTAGTTTTTGAGATATTCTCTGGATTGCTCCAAGAGGTGCCATTAAATTTCCGGTAATATATCTCCGTCCTCCAAATTGGTTGATACGGTATATCAATTTTTAAATCATACTCCCAAACTACATGAATTTCCCCATTTGAAGAAGCAACTACAAATGGGCTATAGGAGCAACCCACAGACAAAGTATCCTCCGATAACTTCTGAGGAAAGCTCCAGGTGGTGCCGTCGAATCTGGTGTAGTAAACATCGTTACTTTCGTCCCAAACCACGTGGATGTTTCCAGCAGTATCGATGGCTATTGATGGAGAGCAAGAAATTGCGGAAGTATTTGATATATTCCGAGGAGAGTTCCAGGAGGTGCCGTTGGATTTCGCATAACAGATTTCGTAGTTATCCACCAAATAATCCATCCAGACTGCATGTACGTTTCCCGATGAATCGATGGCAATTGAGGGTTCATCCGATGAGCCTGATGTATTGGAGATATTTACAGCTAAGCTCCAGGAGGTGCCGTCGAATTTTCGATGATAGATTTCATCATTGCCGGAGATATTGTCCGTCCAGACCATGTGAATGAAACCATTGGAGGAATCCATGGCGAGACTGGGATTGCGAGACCGACTTGAATTCTGAGAGATATTGATGGATGCACTCCAGCTTTGGGCATAAGAGGAAATCGCTGAGGTGATGCAGAGAAGACAAGCTACAAGAATACATAACGCCATCTTGATTTTTCTCTTATGCATATGAGCACCCCTTTTGAACCTAAAAATTTACTATCAAGAATAAAAACTGACCTATCGATAAAGATCAGCTATGCCTATCGCATATATGATTTTACCCTTTTGTTTATTATACCCAGTTCTCCAAAATCCTCTTTAATCCCTGCTAGATATCGTTAATTGTTTATTAAGATTTCATTAAAATTTAATCTTCGTGGACGTTCAGGGTAATGAACCTCACAATTTTCGAGCTCAAAGAAGGGGTTAACGGCGGATTAAATCTGGGTCGGGGGCGATGGGTTCCGTGAGGTCCATATGACCCGCGAGAGTTTCTATCTCCTTTCCCTCTACGAGAAATTTAACCCTTTGAATGCTTGGGAACTCTGCAAGGGTACTCACTATGGAATAAATGGTCATGGTTTCACCGGCGCTACCACCGGGGTGTCTCTCCACAAGCTCCTCGGAGAAATCGACATGGGCAATTCCATCCTCGATTCTGATGCCCAAAAGTCTCGTTCCCTCCGGAATCGTTGGGAAATGTCCACTTTCCTTCGGTCCTTTTATCAACTCTTCGATGGCGGCTCGGGCAATGGCTTCGGTCTTGGGTATTTCTCTTTTCTCAGGCAAAAGGTACTCTGCCTGTTCATCTCCAAAATAAAGCGTGATCATCATTGTCTTAGGTTTTTCTTCTTCTCTTTCCTTCTCTTCCTCTTCGGTGACCTTTACTTCCTTCTTTTTCTCCTCCACTTCCTTTTTCTCCTTGCGGGGTAGACATCCCGTCAGAGCCATCCAAAAAAGCGCGATGAATAAAAGTACTATCAAGCATCTTGTGATTGAGGTTTTAAAGATTTTTTTCCCCATCTTTATCTCCTTCCATAGAAAAAGTGTGAATGTATAATTTATTTAATGGCGAAAAGGAGCTCGCCTTGAGCAACAACTTCGGCATCTACATAAGCTGTCGCTTGCCCCTTACCGATGGCACCCCTGGCCTTTACGATCTGTACCTCCAATCGGAGTTGATCGCCTGGACGTACCTGCCTTTTGAATCTAAAATTATCTATTCCGGCAAAGAGCGCCAATTTCCCCTTGTTCTCTTCCAAACTCAAGAGAGCCACCGCCCCCACTTGAGCCAATGCTTCCACGATGAGCACACCGGGCATCACCGGATACTCCGGGAAATGTCCCATGAAAAAGGGTTCATCGGCGGAAACACTCTTTATTCCCACGGCTCGTTTACCCTGCTCAAGCTGGAGAATCCTGTCCACAAAAAGGAAAGGATACCGATGGGGAATGATGCTCTTGATAGCTTCTATATCCAACATAATACCTCCTTCATTTCAAGCTGTAAGCTGTAAGGATTAAGCTCCTAACATTCCTGAATCCTGAATCATGTATCCTGAATCATGTATCCTGAATCCTGAGTCTCCGACCTTATGTATCCATCGTACATAGCATATTTGGTCACCCGATTGATATCCGCTCCCAAAGCTCTCAACTTATGCTCGAAGTTTTCATATCCCCTATCTATATGGTGAACATCTCTGACCTCAGTTACCCCTTCGGCGGCGAGTCCCGCAAGAACTAAAGCGGCTCCCCCCCTCAAGTCAGGAATCTTGACCGGTGCCCCGGTTAGCCTTTGCACACCTCGGATGATCACATGGTGATCCCGTATGCGAATGTTGCTACCCATCCGGTTTAACTCATCCACGATGGTGAACCTGCTTTCAAAGACGTTCTCGGTGATGATGCTCGTACCCTGAGCCAGGGATAGGAGAGCCATCATTTGGGGCTGCATATCAGTGGGAAAGCCGGGATATGGGAGGGTGGCTATATCCACGGGTTGGGGTCTATCCTGGGAGGAGACTCTAATCCCTTGAGGAAGCTCTTCCACCTGAACTCCCAATTCCTTAAGTTTGCTTATAACGAGATTTAAATGTTCCACTCGTGCATTTCTGACCAGAAGATTTCCCTGGGTTATCGCCGCGGCAACAAGAAATGTCCCCGCCTCTATTCTATCCGGGATAACCGTGTAATCAACCCCGTGAAGCTCCTTCACTCCCTCCACCTCGATAGTCGAAGTTCCAGCTCCTCTAATCCTTGCCCCCATCTGATTTAGAAAATTGGCCAGATCCACTATCTCAGGCTCCCGAGCCGCATTTTCAATTATGGTTACTCCCCTAGCCAGGGTAGCAGCCATGAGCAGATTTTCAGTCGCACCCACGCTTGGAAAATCGAGTGGAATTAGCCCTCCTCTGAGCTCGCTGGACCGTGCTTCTAAATAGCCGTGCCCCATCTCTATCTGGGCACCCAGGGTTTCCAATCCCCTAATGTGAAGATCGATCTTTCTGGAACCGATGTTGCAACCCCCAGGCATAGCTACCCTAGCTCTACCAAGTCGAGCAAGGAGGGGTCCTAAAACAATGATCGAAGCTCGCATCTGACTCACTAGTTCATATGGAGCTTCACACTCAAGGTGCGAACCCGGTCTGATGATAACCTGATCCCCCTGGCTTAAATCCACTCCAACTCCTAATACCTCAAGAACTTGGGCCATGGTATAAACATCCTTTATCTTGGGGACATTCCGAAGTACGCTCACATCCTCACTCAGTAGAGAGGCGGCCATGAGTTTGAGGGCAGAATTTTTAGCCCCACTTACGGTTACGTTACCAACAAGTCTATTGCTACCTCTGATGATGAAGCTTTCCATTACTTTGCCTCCTCCTTGAGTTCAACGATTTACCTTGTAAATTACTATATACATTTCTACGTCGGTGTCATTTCCTCCCTATTTTTCCTCTAAATTCATCAAATATGCCTATGTAGCGCTCAAAAAAGAAGCTTAAGATAGCCAAACACACAAAGACAACTATCTTGACTTGGGAAGAAGCAAACCTCAGAGCAAGAGCCGCGGCACTGAGCATAAAACACCAGAGGTAAAGGATGACTACGGTTTGTCTGTGGCTAAATCCCCGGCGGAGTAATCGATGGTGGATATGACCATCATCCGCCCGCGTTACCGGTTGCTTATTTTTATACCTCCTGAAGATGGCAAAGGCAGCGTCAAAAATTGGGACACCCATAACCACAAGGGGGACCAAAAGAGCTATGGCTACGATGCTTTTCATCACACCCTGCACGGTGATGGCCCCAAGCATGAATCCCAAAAACATGCTTCCCGAGTCCCCCATGAAGATTCTGGCTGGATTGAAATTGTGCTTCAAAAAACCAAGGGCGCTTCCAGCCAAAATGAGGCAGATAAATGCTATATCTATATGACCAGTTTGATGAGCGGAGAAAGAGAGGGTAAGTAAAGCTATTCCGCATACACCAGCGGCTAAACCATCCAGGCCATCGATGAAATTCACGGTATTCGTGAGACCTACAACCCAGAACAGAGTGAGAGGTATGGACCATCCTCCCAGATAGATCAATCCTCCAAGGGGATTACCCACGAATTCAATTTGTATTCCGTAGAAAAGAAGGATTGAGGCTGCAAGGAGCTGGCCTAAGAATTTTACCTTAGGAGATAGATCCCAGATATCGTCGATTATTCCCAGGATCAACATCAAAGTGCCACCCAAAAGGATTCCCGCCAGCTCTCGTCCGATGACCACAAACCAGATGAGTGTGAGCAGAAAAGCGAGATAGATGGCGATACCGCCGAGCATAGGGGTTGGTTCGGGATGTACCTTTCTTTCAGACGGTACATCAACAACCCCCACTTTGAGGGCAAAGAGCTCGACGAGAGGAGTTATGAAATAAGCCATTACCATAGCCGCCGCAAAGGCGAGTAGGTAATCCCGCACAGGCAGCACTTCCAAATGTAGTCGATAGTTTATAAGTCGGTCATGGTTTACCGTTCACCGTTCACAGTAAGAACATTCAACCTTCAAAATGAATCAATTCCACCTTTGCCTCGCGTAAAATACTTTCCGCTAAAGGATCAGGGTATCCGCCCCTGAATAAAATCTTGTTTATACCGGCATTGATGGCCATTTTAGCACAGAGAGCGCAGGGTTGATGGGTACAATAAAGGGTTGATCCCTTGATCTCTATTCCGTGAAGAGCCGCTTGTATGATGACATTTTGTTCCGCATGCAACCCCCTGCATAATTCATGTCTCTCCCCAGATGAGATGCCCTGCTTTTCCCTAAGACATCCAACTTCAGCACAATGCTTAAGTCCCGTGGGGGCTCCATTGTATCCTGTGGCCAATATCCTCTTTTCCTTCACCAGAAGGGCGCCGGTTTGTCTCCTTAAGCACGTAGAGCGCTGGGAAACGAGCTCGGTTATCTTCAGGAAATACTCATCCCAGGAAGGTCTCCCTTGCGCCTTCAGCGTAGTCAACTTTGGATACTCGACCTTGGACTTTCGACCTTCGTCCTTTGTCCTTTGTCCTTCGCCCTTCGTCCCTCGTCCTTCGATGGTCATTAATTCTCCTCCAATTCTGGATAAAGGGGAAAGTTCTGACAGAGCTCTCTTACCTCGGCTCGAACCCGCTTATAGATATCTTCTTTACCAATATTGTCTAAGACTTTGGCGATTAAGGTACCTATTCTTCTCATTCCCTCTTCCTTCATGCCTCGACTGGTCATCGCAGGAGTTCCTATTCTGATCCCACTGGT
>DDKQ01000105.1:0-5831 GCA_002339355.1 Candidatus Subteraquimicrobium carltonvillense
TATTATTCGCTAAAACGCCAGGAAATTCCTACTATCGTTGTCCCAGGTTATCAAAGATATGGCCGTCTTTTCTTTTTCATTCCTCGATTAAGCTTGGAGGACTCGCTCAAAAGTGCAAACTCATAAATGCTCAAAGTCTCACCTCGCCTTTCAGGATCGATATTCGCACCTTTAAGGGCTTTCTCTACTTCCCGCCTGCCTAACGATAGGCGACTGCTATGAATCAAAGAATTCTTTATAGTCTTCCTTCGATGTTCAAAAGCAGCGGTGATAAGTTCAAAGAGGTGGCTAGGATCCTTTACTCCAACGCGGGGGGAGGAGAGTCGCGTGAGTTTAATTACCGCCGAATCCACCTTCGGAGGTGGAAGAAAAACGGTTCTGGGCACGATGGAGATCATCTTGGATTCAGAATAATACTGAATCTTTAAGGTGAAAGCACTGTAATCCTTTCCTCCCGGGGAGGCGAGGATTCGTTCCGCCAATTCCTTCTGGATCATGACGACAAAAAGTTCAATCTGGGGATATTCATGCAAATACTTCACAAGTAAAGGGGAGGCGATATTATAGGGCAAATTGGAAACCAATTTATTGGGCTGCAAACTTGGAGGAAGCAAGTTTAAATCGAGTTTTAAGGCGTCCCTTCGTAATAGCTTCACATTTTCAAAGCCTTTAAGGGTTTCACTTAAGATAGGAATTAAAGCTCTATCGAGTTCTACCGCAATGACCTGACCGGCTCGTTCGGCAAGAACTTGGGTGAGGGTGCCGATTCCAGGACCCACTTCCAAGACTACATCTTCGGATTCAAGGTTGGCTGCATGGATGATTTTCTTGAGGATGTTTTCATCCACAAGAAAATTTTGCCCAAGACTTTTGGAGAGCCTCAAATTGTATTTCTTGAGGATATCGATGGTTTTTCGGGGACTAGCGAGCCCAGACATCTCCTTCAGATCCGCTTGGAAATCCTTCGGCGTCTACATTTTCCTCCAAAAGATCATACTTTAATATTATTTTATATGAACTACGACCTTTCTGCGACCGAAGGCTCTGGCCTGAGCCAGCGAATCAAAGCACAAGTCGATGCGGACTCCCTTAATAGCAGAACCAGTATCAGCGGCGATTGCCTCTCCGTATCCCTCAATGTAAAGGTGGGTTCCCAAGGGAATTACCCTGGGATCGACAGCCACCACACCATATCGAGCTCTCATGCCGGTGGCGGTTATCGTACCACAACCATGACCGGGCGTGTAAGCCGTGGCGATCATGACCATGGTTCGACCCCCTGGATATCCCCCCGCACCTCTAGAGGGTAAATGGGGTTTAGCAGCCAAGAAGCGCTTGGGAGAGGATCGCCTACCCGTCGAGACCCTTTGGTAGGAGGGCTTGTTTGGTTGATGGGTTAGCGGGCGTTGGGGGGTGGAATTTCCTTCATATCCACAGGAGCTGCTGGAAATTTCCGAGGCGAATTTTAGACTGGTTGTGCTCACCAAAAATAAAGTGGGGAGTGTATTTGAAGTGCTTATTACGGTTGTTGCCCTCTCCACAGATTTTGAAATGAATTGAGTGGCTTCCGATGCTAGAGCCTTCATGCTTTCCCCGATTTCCTTTGAATCCGCAGGAGAATTCGGGGACAGCGCCTGCCCGCCCCTCAGCAATGGCAGGCGGGTATCACGACGCGTCCAGAAACTGGAGCCGCCACCCCTCGGTCATTTGACCCTTCTAGTTGCATTGTTAAATCCTATAAAATCACTTATTGCGAATACCAGTACCATGCATAAGAATCCCATGAAAATTTTATTGGGTTTTTTGGCTTGCCCGCTATGGCTTCGTCGAAGGCCTATCAGCCGTCGCTTTGGCATGACAGAGCCTAGCAAGCGGGCAAAAAAATGGAGAGAAAACCCCTCCATTCGACCATTCCCTTCTATATTTTATTGGTGCTGCTTAAGCGGCAGCCCATTATATAGTAAAATCTGGAAGAATGCAACACTTTAAGCAGGGATGTTGAAGACTTCAAAGCATTTTAGCAGGTCATAGCAACAATTTTCTCGAATCGGGCACCTGCTGCTTTTTTGGGCTATTAGTGGGAAGAAAGCGGGGGTGAGGGAATTTATTTTATGCGAGGGAAAAGGGGCTTCCCTCGCTTCACCTCGATGCCTGGTTTAAGCAAACCCCACTCAAGGGCCCTGGGGAATCTTTGAGTCTCGAGCTTTTCCTCAATGCTGAGTTGATTCCATAACTCTTTGGAGGTGGAGGGCATGAAGGGACGGATCAATAATGCCACTATCCGCAATCCTTCCAAGGCAGTGTATAACACCATATCAAGGCGCTCCCTCTGCTCCTCCTTCTTTGCAAGGGACCACGGAGCAACTTCATCAATGTACTTATTGATTCCCCGGATGAATTCCCAAATTCTCGCCAGGGCTTCGCTGAAAGCAAATTCTCTAAAGCATTTGTCAGCCTCCAAAAATGCGCGCTCAGCAAGACGTCGAAGATTCAGATCAATTTCCATTTCCTTTCCAGAGGTGGGGATTATACCACCACGGTACTTCTCCACCATCGCTAAAAGTCGACTAGCCAAATTCCCCAAATCGTTGGCCAAATCCGCATTGTATCTATGTTCTAACCTTTGAAGGGAAAAATCGCCATCCTGTCCGAAGGGGAAAGCACCTAGGATGAAGTAGCGAAGGGCGTCTACTCCATATTTCCCGGCTAGAAAGACCGGATCTATGACATTTCCCAGGGATTTGCTCATTTTTTGCCCATTGACCGTGAAAAATCCGTGGACGAAAATCTTTCTCGGTAATTCCACACCCAAAGCCAGTAGCAAACTGGGCCAAATCGTGGCATGTACCCTCAAGATATCCTTGCCTATGAGATGAACATCCGCTGGCCAATACCGCTCGAATTTTTCCCCATCCCAGAGCCACCCGATGCCTGTGAGATAATTAAGGAAGGCATCAACCCAAACGTAAGTCGTATGGGAGCGGTCAAAGGGTAGCTCTATTCCCCAACGCACCTTGCTTTTACTCCGAGAGATGGCCAAATCTTGCAATTTTTCACCCCGTAGGAAGGATAGAACTTCATTCTCACGCTGTACGGGCTCGATCTTCAACTCTCTTTTGGATATCCTGGTCAATAATTCATCTTGAAATTGGGAAAGTTTGAAGAAGTAACATTCCTCGGTTAATAGCTCGGGTTCCTTGCGATGTAGAGGGCACTTGCCTTGGACTAAACTGCTCTTTGGGATGTACTGCTCACAACCAACGCAATAAAGACCCTCATATTTATGTCTATAGACGTATTCCCCATCGTATAGTCGCTGCAAAGCCCATTTTACGGCCCTTTCGTGCTCCGAGTCCGTGGTGCGAATGAAATGATCATTGCTAATATTCAATGCCCCCCAGGCTTTTTTGAATTGATCCGCTATCTCATCGCAGAATTGTTTGGGAGATTTCCCCACGGACTCAGCCGATTGAGCCACCTTAGCACCGTGTTCATCGGTACCCGTGAGGAAGAAGACATCTTGACCGAAGAGCCGATGATACCTGGCGATGACATCAGCTGCGATGGTGGGATAGGCGGTACCCAAGTGAGGAGGCTGATTAACGTAGTAAATTGGAGTGGTCACATAAAACTTGGGCATTTCATCTTCCTTTTGCATTCCTTGACACCGTTTTCTCACAACCATATAATTTAAATTACTCATTTGTCAAGGATGCTAGAAGGGGACTCGAATATGAAATCCACTGGTATAGTGCGTAAAGTTGACGAGCTTGGACGGATCGTGATTCCAATGGAATTGCGTCGAACCTTTGGTATCGAAGTTAAAGACCCCATCGAGATATATGTAGAAGGCGACAAAATAATTCTAACCAAATATCGTCCCACTTGCGTCTTCTGCGGAGGAACGGAAAATTTAGAAACATTCAAAAAGAAAAATATCTGCAAGACTTGCAGGAAAAAATTGTCCAGCCCCTCTTAATTTTTTTCGGGTTTAATTATGACCACAAATTCCCCCCTCGGTTTAATTTCCTTTATCACTTCTCCGATTCTCCCCCTGATTATTTCCTCAAATTTCTTTGTCAATTCACGACAAACCACCACTTCTCTGTCCCCAAAAATTTCTTTAATTTCGGTCAAGGTTTTGAGGATTCTATGGGACGATTCGTAGAATATGATCACGCGCTCTTCATCCTTTAAAGAGTTCAGCAACTTCTTTCTCCCCTTCTTCTTCGGTAAAAAGCCAAGATAAATAAATTGGCTAAGGGGTATCACCGAGACGGACGCCGCAGCCAAAAAAGCCGAGGGACCAGGGATGGGCACTACCTCTATACCTTTGTTCACCGCGGTATTTATCAATTTCCAGCCGGGGTCGGATATTCCAGGGGTACCAGCATCACAGACCAAGGCAATACTCTTGCCCTCCCCTAACCGATTCAAGATATAGTCGATTTTTCTCGCCCGGGTGTACCGATGATAGCTCGTCATCGGTGTCTTTATACCGTAATGATCGAGTAAAATCTTGGTATGCCTTGTATCCTCAGCGGCGATTAAATCAACCTCCTTAAGGATCCTTAAGGCACGGAGGGAAAGATCCTCAAGATTCCCTATGGGCGTAGCCACAACGAATAAAGTTCCCATCTCAAATCACCAATCTTTTACGCTTCGGGGAGTGGCTTCTTGAAAAGCTGGAGGAAGGCTATGGTCCAAGCCGAGGAAAGAAATACTCGAACCAAAGATGCAACAAATAATGAAACAAATATTCCAGGGATTGTGATGAGAATGGCGAGAAAGAGACTAACCTCGGTGGCAAGGGCCACGGGGATGGCGAAGATCATAAAGACCAGAAGGAGAATAATACCGATCCCAATTCCCACCCCGAACATTACCAACCAAAAAATCAGCATTCTCCCAATATTCTCACGGAGGAGGTGGTATCCCCTTTTAATGCTTTCAAGTACCCCCAGGTTTTCAATGACGCAGTATCTCCCGGCAAAAAAATCCAAAATGGTCAGGGAAATCGAGGAAGGTATCAGGATTATGATGAGAAACAATAGACCAGAAATTAGAAAAAAGAAGCCCAAAGCTTTTTCTTTGAAAGCAAAGGCAAAAATCGCGGGAAGAAGAGTTATTCCGAGAAGCAAGATAGCCATAAAAATCCAGGGAATCCAAATTCCCAAGGTTATTTCAAGAAGTGGGAACCACCTTGATAGACCATATTTGAAACCCTGACCCACATCTATTTTGTGCTCAAATTCGACATCCCTAACCATGCCGATCAACGCAGCTTGAGATAGATAATTCACGAATATAGAGAGAGCGATGATTATGAGTATAAAAAGACAGATGAAAATGAGCAATGGCCAAAGGGGAAATCTTTCGAGGAAGGGGAGAAATTTTTCAATGGAAGTCTTGCTCCATGAAAATTCATCGGGCTGAAGTTGCCATCTCAAATTGAAGTTATAATTCCCCCCTCCTCCAAAGATGGCAGAGAGCAAACCAAATAACCACAGAGATTTATATCTAAGGGTTATTACCCATGCTCGTTTTAATATTCCACCATAATCCACGATTAGCTCCCGTATTCTCCCTCCACTTCAAACCCCACCTACTTATCACCGCGTAGGTGATAATGGTTGGTTATCCCTGAGTTACCGCATCCACAGGACATACCTCAGCACACGTACCGCATTCCGTGCACTGATCGGGGTCGATGCAATATTTATCTTCGCACTCATTTATGGCACCAGCTGGACACTCGTCCGCACAGACCCCACAGCTTAAACATTCATCGGTTATTTTATAAGCCACCCTTAAATTCACCTCCCTGCTAA
>DDKQ01000105.1:6175-6338 GCA_002339355.1 Candidatus Subteraquimicrobium carltonvillense
AAGGCTGTTTAGAAATTAAAATACCTGGTAGATCTACATTTTTCGGGGCAAAAATTTGACTTCACCCCCACCTTTTGAGACCCTCGAAAAATAAAACAGCAGCTTATGAGGTTGTCAAACTCCAAAATACCCCGAAAAATCCTACTACTTTCTAAACACCCTC
>DDKQ01000092.1 GCA_002339355.1 Candidatus Subteraquimicrobium carltonvillense
AGATCCCTCTTCGAAGTGCTCAATCCATGGTTTTCACGGCCATGATGCTTGTACAAATCCTTCACACTTTGAACTTTAGATGTGAGCGGCACTCGGTATTTACTCTCCACTCCCTCGCCAATAAGCCTCTTCTCGCTGCAATTTGGGGTTCAATAATTCTCCACTTGGGTGTGCTGTACATTCCCCAGCTTCAATCCATCTTTCACACGGCGTTTCTCGGAGCTAGGGAATGGGGTATAATCCTCACGGCTTCTTTGGTTCCACTGATAATCATCGATGCGCTAAGGAATACAATAAGGAAATGATTTACTTCTCCAGCGCCATTTCCACTATTTTGGAGACCAAATCGGGGAATGGGATACCCGCTGCCCTGGCTGCATCGGGGAAGAGGCTTAAACTGGTCATGCCGGGAATGGTATTTACCTCCAAAATATAAGGAATCCCTTCCTTGGTGATGATGGTGTCCACTCGAGAGAATCCCCGACAACCCAGAGCTTTGTGGGCCTTAAGTGCCATTTCCTGGACAGCTCTTTGGTGTTCCAGGGGAATACGAGCGGGGATGATGTGCTCGCTCATGCCCGGGGTATATTTTGCCTGGTAGTCATAGATCCCTTTTTGGGAGATGATCTCTAAAGTGGGCAACGCTTTGGGGTCTTTATCGCCCAAGATGCCCACGGTGACCTCCGTTCCCTCAATGAATTTCTCCACTAAAAGTTGCTCATCGTACCCGAAAGCATCTTGAAGGGCAGCATGGAGTTGATCGCTTTTCTGAATCACGCTCAAACCGATGGTCGAGCCCTCTCGCGCGGGCTTAATGACCATGGGAAAACCGATCTCTCCGATCAGCTTCTCCCTGACTGAAGTCGGATCTTTTTTGTATTCCTCTTGAGAGATGGTACAAAAATCGGCGGTGTTCACACCGGAAGCCTTAAAGATCCTCTTGGCCATAATTTTATTTATGCCTAAAGCGCTGGCCAGAACCCCCGAACCGGTATATGGCAATCCCAGGATCTCCAACATTCCTTGGACCGTCCCATCCTCCCCATACCTACCATGGAGGGCGATGAATACCACATCCACCCTTTCCCTCTTTAAATTCTCGACCACATTTTCATCCAGATATACTTTGACCGCCGGGTATCCCTTCTGAACCAGAGCTTTATATATTTCCTCTCCAGTCATTATGGAAATTTCTCGCTCCGCGGACCGTCCGCCCATTAAAACAGCCACTTTTGGCTTAGTGTTCATGACCGAATTTGTCCTCTTTTTAAACCTTGTTCAAATTATATTTCTCCAGCTCTGCCCTGAGTTTATCCAGCTTCCGTCTCATGCTCCTGCCCTCGAGCCCAAGGGCGCTTTCGACCTTGGCTGCTGCCTGTTCCAAGCTCTTCCCGGCTTGCTCAATGAGCTCTTGCACAGAGCTTTTCAGATCCGTTGCCTTGCTGGTGATCTGTTCTCTTGTTGCCGCTCCGGATTGAGGGGCTAAGAGCAAACCGATTACGGAACCCAAGGCTACACCGAGCAGGAGTCCCAATCCGAATTCCTCATAGCCGAATCGCCGATTCATCTCATTCCTCCCATTGCCTCGATTTTCTTATAGCTGAGTCCTTTGCTCTTCTATTATAATATACAAGAGGGTTACGGCGGCAAAAATGCAGGTAGTTGAAGCAGCTGCTGCTCCTGTATCGTTGAAGATGAAGGCAGCAATGCTGGCAACCGCTATGCCCATTAACCCCGAAGCGAGGCAAGGATAATCGCTTTTTATCTTCCTTAAGATACCAGCCGGCCGAATTATTAAAATGGGGAAAATCACCAATACCGCTATCAAGACCCTCGTCCAGAAAGTGTACCTGGTTCCCTTGACATTCATGGCTAACTTTCGTTGAATTATCTTTAATCCCTCGCCTAAGCCTCCTTTTTGAATTAGGGTGACGGCCTTCCCCAAATGAGATGAGGGCGATATCCCGAATAAATCGAGGAATATAAGGAATGCAAGAGCAATGATTACCGCAAGAGCGATGAAGAGAATCAATTTCAAAGATATCTTGCGCTTCAGAAGCCCAAAATAGGTGATAAGATATCCCGCAACGGCGGCTATGGTTCCTCCGACATTGGCCCCCAGAGTCGGATGCCCGGATATGACAACCAGACACAGAAAGGTTAGCCCAGCCAGCCTTACATGGGATTTTCGAGTAAAATTTGGTATCTCCATGAGCGCGGTAATTCCAGCGATGCTTGAACCGATTAAAATCCCCATGTATTCGTTGCCTATACCGTAGAATCGTGCCCCGATAATGGGGCAATATCCTAGTATCGAACGCTGCATGAGATGAGAACCCGTGAGCACATCCAGCAAAAGCACGCTTGAGGTGAGTAAGGTTATGAAGATGATGGGTGAAAGGACTCTCCTTCCAGACAACAAACTTATTAACACAACCACCGCACTTCCCAGGAAGGCCAAAATCGTAGTCAAGGCGAGAGAAGAATAGATCGAAAAAGGCAAAAAAAGCAAGGTGACAGGGACACAGATAAGCCACAGCAACAGAAATTGCAGAGCCCTGAGTCGCTTACGAGTCGTGCCCATGAGCAAAAATATGGTGGAGATGACTAGAACGAGCGCGATGGTGGTTACGTAGATTTTTAGTGCGGGGACGCGAATTTTAGACCTATTGAATATTCGCTCATTGAGGGAGAGCAGATAGGAAATTGGTTGGTCTTGTGATTCCGATTGGAGAGGGCATCCCAACATTTCGCGGGAAATTTTGGCTTCGAGGTATGAGAGTATGGTCGGGGTAATGTCGATGTTGCTCACAATTCCATAGCTTCTCGTGGTTTCAGAGGTGAGTATACTGGGCTTTATGCCTCCCCCAGCCACGATGATGGGTGTCAGATTATTGCCCTCCTTGATCATTTCGTTCGATGGGGTGGGTGTAACCACAATGATGAGGGTCTTGTCCAGGTCAATCCGCGAGATCAGCCTCCCGATGAACTCATCCGCGCGTTTTAAAGCGGACTTTCTCTCGCTGAATACCTTCCAATCCATGAGCAGTGGGGAGCAGGCATTAACCCGCGATGTGTCGCCCATCTCTATCGCCAGAAAATCAACTTTTCTCAAGAGATGGAGGGATTTGGAAAGGAGGACATCGTAGTCCGTTTGCCAACCACCTGGACTCGTGGGATCTTTTCGAAGAATATCCCGTCCAACATCCCCAAAAGGGGTCCTCCCCAGCTGATCCATGGAAATTAAGGATATCTCTCGATGGAATTCTTGATCCACATCGGCATTTCCGAGGACTCCGGCTTTGAGCTTGGCCTCCTTCAATGCCTTCCCCAAGCTTCCTGGAAAAATATTCCAAGGAAATCTTGCATTTCTGCGGGAAATATCAGCGATGGTCAAGGTGACTACTCCATCTAGTGGGGGGTTTACCCCCGTCCGCTGCCAGAAGATTTCACCGGCGAGATTTGCTTCATAAACCTCGGAAGAATTAAAGGCTAAACCTCCAAGGATTCCGCCTTCCGCTTTCGCTCCCGCTCCAATGGAAAGATAATTGTTAGTAGGGGATATCCTCGAAGCCGTCCTGGTGTTCATCAATCCCATGGCGCCTTTTTCGATCAGTCCATGGAGATGGATTAAATCGCGGTGGCTTAAATCCTCGATGCCAACCCCATCGATGACAATAAGAATGACCTTTCTGCTCTCTCTTGCCTCTGTCCTCACGGGGCAGAACGGGACCAAAAATCCAACGACCAGAAAAATTGAGACAAAAAGGAGGCAATTTTTCCTCAATTTGGTGGTCATTTCTCTCCCAGCCCTTGCGCTGATATCGTCAACTTTTTTCACAAATATATCGCATGGTTTCTATGGCTTGATCTATATCCTCCATTGTATTAAAGTATCCCATGCTGAATCTCACTGCCCCAAGCCCCTCTGTGCCGATGGTCCTATGAGCATCTGGTGCGCAGTGTAGCCCAGCCCGAACTGTAATATCGAAGGTCTGATCCAAAATGAACTCCACTTCGTGGGGGTTCATTCCCTCCACATTCAAGGAAACCACCGGTGCTCTCTCCTCACCGGCCTGTGGTCCATAGAGTTTAATCCGGGGCATTTTAATCCGGGGCATTTTCCTCAATCCCTCCAATAAATGAAGAGTGAGATCCCTCTCCAAATCATGGATGCTTTGAAGTCCTATATCTCGAATGAATTTTAAGCTCGCTCCCAAACCGGCGATCCCGGGCGTATTTGGGGTTCCCGCCTCGTATCTCTCCGGCCGGATGCGCGGCTGAAATGGGTCATCGGAATATCCGCCAGTGCCTCCCTGTTTTAGCTCCTTGAGATCGATATCGGGATTTATATAAAGACCGCCCGTGCCTTGAGGCCCCAAAAGCCCTTTATGCCCACAAAAGGCCAAAAGATCGATGTTCATGTCCTGAACGTCTATGGGGAAGATCCCAGCGGTTTGAGCTGCGTCGACCATGAAAAAAATGGCCTTTCCCCGCGCGATTTCTCCAACGTCCTCGATGGGCATCAGTGTTCCCGTGACGTTTGAGGCATGGGTCATCACGATGAGTTTAGTATCGTGTGAGATGGAGTCCCGGAGATCATCGAGGTCAAGATGGCCCTTCTGAGAGCACTTTATCTTGGTGACCCTGATCCCTTGTGCTTCTAAATCCTTTAAGGGTCTAGTCACGGCATTGTGCTCCATGCTCGTGGTGATGACATGGTCGCCGGGCTTAAGGAGCCCCTTGAGTCCCAAGTTTATGGCTTCGGTGGCATTGAGAGTGAAAACTATGTTTGCGGGATCTTTGACGTTGAAAAGCTCGGCTAAAAGCTCCCGCGTTTCTAGAATGACCCGACTCGCTGCGAGTGCCATTTTATGAGCCCCTCGGCCCGGGCTCCCCGCCCGCTTGAAACATTCCGCGATTGCTTCCATCACCGGCTTCGGTTTGGGATAGGAGGTTGCGGCGTTGTCCAGATATATCATCTAACTCCTCTCCTCTTCAATGCCTAAAATTATACCCCACCGAGGGCGGTGGGGTATAGATTATTATACCTTCGATGAATGCCTTCGCATCTCCGCTTGCTTTCGATTATTGCACGGGGATCCTTTGCATTATCAGTTTGTAGATCCTCTCAAGCTCATCAATGGATTTGAATTCTATCTCGATTTTTCCCTTCTTTTGAGCCATCTTCACTCTAACCCTGGCGGAAAGCGTCTCGCTCAAGTTTTTGGCGATCGTTTTAAAGGCCTTTGGCTGAAGAACCCTGCGATGCTTGGCGCCGGACATTTGCCAGAGTCGTACCATGTTCTCAGTTTGCCTCACGGAAAGCCCTTCAGCCACAACTCGCTTGGCCAATTTTTTCTGCTGCTCCGGATCCTCCAAGGAAAGAAGGGCACGAGCATGACCAGAAGAGATATCTCCATCGGTAATGAGCTGTTTTATCTCATCGGGCAATTGTAAGAGGCGTAGCGTATTGGTGATGGCAACGCGACTTCTCCCAACACGGTTCGCCAGCTCTCCTTGAGTGATGTTGTATTGCTCAATGAGTTGGCGGTAAGCCATGGCCTCCTCTATGGCGTTTAGATCCTCTCGCTGCAGGTTCTCGATGAGCGAAATCTCCAGAGACTCCGTATCCGTCGAGTCTTTGATCACCGCGGGAATGGTGGCGAGCCCCGCTTCCTTGGCAGCTTTCCATCTTCTTTCTCCGGCTACAAGCTCGAAGCCGTCGCCCTTGGGTCTTACCACCACGGGTTGAACGAGACCGAATTCCTTTATTGAGGCAACGAGCTCCTCAAAAGCTTGGGGGTCGAATTGCTTTCGAGGTTGATTCGGGTTTGGAGAGATATTCTCCACGGGAATCTCCTCAGCCCAAACCCCCTCCTCTTCCTGGCCTAAGGTAGAAATGAGTGCGCTCAAGCCTCGCCCCAATCCTCGTTTAACCACGTTGCATCACTTCCTTTGCAAAATTTTTGTAGGCTTCGGCTCCCTTAGATGTAGCATCATAAACGGTGATGGGTTGACCATAACTGGGAGCCTCGCTCAACCTCACCGTCCGGGGAATGATGGTGTTATAGACTTTATCTTGGAAAAACTTTACAACCTCATCAACGACCTGCTGAGATAATTTGGTTCGGATGTCGTGCATGGTCATGAGAACCCCCGCGATCTCCAAATCGTGATTCAGGTGAATTTTCACCAGCCTTATGCTTTCTAACAATTTGCTCAGTCCCTCTAGAGCATAATATTCGCATTGAATGGGGATTATGATTTCGTCTGCAGCCGTAAGGGCATTTATGGTTAGGAGGCCCAAAGAGGGAGGACAATCGATGATGATGTAATCAAATTTTTCCCTTATGGGTTCAATGGCCTTCTTTAGTCTGCACTCACGAGAGATGGATGAAACCAGTTCTATCTCCGCTCCCGCCAGCTGAAGAGTGGCAGGAATTGCAAACAAATGTTCGATATCGGTCTTTTCTATGAGTTCTCCAAGGGACTTATCTTCAACTAGAGCATTGTAGATACAATATTTTCGCTCAATTTTATTTAACCCAACACCGCTTGTGGCATTACCTTGAGGATCGATATCTATGAGTAGAGCTTTGTGCCCTGATTGCGCGAGGCACGCGCTTAAATTAACTGCGGTGGTGCTTTTGCCCACCCCTCCTTTTTGATTAGCAATAGCGAAAATTTTAGATTTCCGGAGAGAGGATTTTTCGCGGAATTGAAGATCCTTTGGGGTCTCAGCTAACTCGGTGGTTTTGATATCCACACCTTCTCTGACCCTTGCTGCAGATTTTGCTTCTTTTCTGCGTCTAAAGATTTCTAGTACCATATCCAAAACTATTATTCTTTATCGCATTCAAAATTCCTTTTTTAAAAACGAAATTTTTTGAAATTTTTNNGCTCCCGCCAGCTGAAGAGTGGCGGGAATTGCAAACATATGTTCGATATCGGTCTTTTCTATGAGTTCTCCAAGGGACTTATCCTCAATTAGAGCATTGTAGATGCAATATTTTCGCTCAATTTTATCTAACCCCACACCGCTTGTAGCATTACCTTGAGGATCGATGTCTATGAGTAGAACTTTGTACCCTGATTGCGCGAGGCACGCGC
>DDKQ01000074.1:0-3338 GCA_002339355.1 Candidatus Subteraquimicrobium carltonvillense
GCTGGACCGATGCCCAAAACCTCGTGGCAAAGGGGATTCCCACCATCATCTTCGGAGCAGGCGACCTGGCAGACGCTCACTCATCCCATGAGTCCATCTCCTTAAAAGATCTTGAAACCATGGCCAAAGTTTTAGCCCGCCTCATAGATACCTGGTTCTGAAAATCACCGAAATTTAATCATTGAAACGAACATATGTTCGTGTTATATTAGGGGTGCCTTTCTTAAAATAAACCTTTCAATCGATTATAATTTAAAGAGAATAATAAACTCACAAGGGAAGGTTAATATGAATAATAAACTATATTTTCAAGCAGGGGAAATAAGCATCTACAATGATAATATTTTAAAAACAGAATGCATTAAAGAAGCATCAGTCGATTTGATTGCTACCTCTCCGCCTTATAATGTTGATATTAAATATAATTCGTATGACGATAAAATGCCTTACAAGGTTTATTTAGAATTTACCGGGAAATGGCTGACTAAATGCTTCACTTTGGTTAAGGACGACGGCAGACTTTGTCTAAATATACCACTAGATAAAAATAAAGGCGGCCAACAAAGTGTATGTGCTGATATTACAACGATTGCCAAAGAAGTTGGATGGAGATATCACTCTACAATTATTTGGAATGAACAAAACATTTCAAGAAGAACCGCCTGGGGTTCCTGGCTTTCCGCGGCAGCTCCTTATGTCATAGCGCCGGTGGAAGTGATTGTTGTTCTTTATAAGAAACGATGGAAAAAAACAAGTGGAAGTGGAAAATCAGACATTACCAGAAAAGAATTTATGGAATGGACAAATGGCGTTTGGGATTTTATGGGAGAAAGTAAAAAGAGAGTCGGGCATCCCTCGCCATTCCCTGTAGAGCTACCTAGAAGGTGTATCAAATTATTTAGCTTTGTTGGAGATACTGTACTTGATCCTTTCCTTGGAAGTGGAACTACCCTGATTGCTTGTGTCAAGACAGCCAGAAAAGGAATCGGGGTGGAAATTGATAAAAATTACTGTGAGATTGCAAGAAGGCGATTAATAACCGAGGGGCAAATAAACCAGCTAAAACTTGAAATCATTAAAACGTGAGATAATGGACAAAACCATTGGTGATTTAATTTTAGAGTATTTCAAAAATCATCCAAGGCAAGATTTAACCCATGGTCCAGTTGTTGATTGGGTTGAAGAACAATATCTTAAATTACATGGCAGAAAACCTCGCGATACTTGGAGACAGATTCGTAAATTACACCAAGAAGGTAAGCTAATAAAAATTAAAAAGGGTATTTATAGGTATGAACCAGAATATGTCAAAGAAGTTGAATTATCTGATTTCCCTTTTCATGTAAAAGAAGAAATATTTAAAAGAGATAATTACAAGTGTATAGTTTGTGGACGCGGGAGAGAAGATGGAGTTGAGATATGCGCAGATCACAGAATACCAAAAGATAAGGGTGGAACCAATACCGTAGAAAATGGTCAGACTTTATGCATGGAGCATAATCTTCTTAAAAAGAATTATTCCCAGACAGAAGCAGGGAAAAGGTTTTTTATCAAGATTTATGAACAAGCAATTGAAAAACATGACAGAAGAATGATCAAATTCTGCAAGGAAGTTTTTGATGTCTATAATAAACACAAAATTAACCGCCACATCCAAAGACCAAATGGAAAATAATTGGGAGGTGCCTTTCACACAGAACCGATAAAGCAAGACAAGAAAAATGGGAAATTTAAAAACAGAAATCTATAGGTTAAATTTTCAGGATGTGAACTATGTCGAAATTCGTAGAGCTTAGGAATTTGCTCATGAAACAAGCTTATACTGGCCGGTCGCATTTTATCCTCTGGAAGAGTCTCATGCAAGCTCTCGAAAAGGATCCTCAGAGTTTAAATTGCGCCAGAGAATTTTTTGGTCTCACGATCAACGCTCACATTGATGCCACCATGCTTCATCTTAGCCGTTTAATTGATACCCACCCTCAGTCTGTGAACATATTCTACTTTTTGGATTATGTTGAAAGGAATCGAAAAGAGCTGTTTAAGCATACCGATCAATCAACATTGGAAATGGCACTCGATAGCGACAGAAAAACGCTCCAGAAGCTTTCGCCCAAGATCGAAAATGTAAAAAGACGCCGCAACAAGCTTTATGCGCATATTGATCAGGAATGTATTTCCAACCGCACCGAGATTCTAAAAACCTACCCTGTTGTTGTAGGTGACGTCGAGGAACTTTTTGAGAAGATTGGCAAAATTTTGAACAGATACTCAGGCTTTTTCGATGGCTCTACATGGGTTATGAAAATTCTTGGCGTCGATACGGCTGTTGATGGCCTGTTAAGTTTGGTGAAGGAAGGTAAAGAGTATCGATTGAAAAAATTTCAGACACCCAGGAAGCTTTAACTTTTTTGAAAGAAAGAGGTGCCTTGAATGATGGAGGCAAGAAAAGCAAAAATCGCAAAGTTGATTGATGAATTAGGAGAATTGCACCAGGAGTTCAGAGAAAAATTCCATAAGGGAAATGATAAGGAACTTGCAGACATCGCAAGGAAACTATGTGAGAAAACTGAAGAGTTAATTGAACTATGCCCTCCAGCCACGGAACCGCTGCGATGATTTTCCGTGATGCCGGCTGCTTTGCTATTCTAAAATGGAATAGCTCAACTGGTTGGTCTATTTTGCTCCTTGCCAGTAAGAAGTTAAAATCAGTAATACGACAAGATATTAACTTCTAACCATAGCCAATGATTCTTCTGAACTGTGGGAATTTGACTAAAGCCGTATGTTGAAAAATCAAGCGCAGGGAGCATGCGGATCCAGATTCCCCATTGGTAGAGCTTTATGAATTCCATTTTCTCATAGATGTTGATGACTCGCTCATTCCTCTCCCCGACCCAGAGGTGATCCTCTTCGCCAGGACTTCTAATGTCCATTAGGTTATTTAGTTCGATAGACATCTTTGCGATGGCGAATGATATGAAGACGGATTTCATCTCCAACGACATCATAACGAAGCCTCCAGGCACCAATCCGCAACCTAAAGACCCCAATTTCAACAGAGGCCAATTTCTTTATGTTTGCTCCTGAATAGGGGTCTTTCTTTAACTCCAAAAGGGCTTTCTCAACCTTGGGCTTCATATCAGGTGGAAGCTTCTTTAGGTCTTTGAGGAAGACTTTGGAGGGGACAAGACGGTAGGTTTCCTTCATCTTACCCCTCTCTTAGAATCTTTAAGATATCTTCCTCGGTTCCAACCTCTCCTAATTCGAATTGTTTTTTGCTCTCGGCCAGTGCTTTGGTGATTTCTGAATCAGCTATCTCTTCTTGTATCTCTAGCATA
>DDKQ01000074.1:3728-23986 GCA_002339355.1 Candidatus Subteraquimicrobium carltonvillense
TGATGAAGAAGGTATAATCTTTATCCTGTACCTCATCAAGAAGTTGGCCGAAGTGCACTCTGGCATCGTGAGCATCAATGGTTTTGCTCATAGTTTTCTCCTTCTTATTAATTGCTAACACCTCCTTTAATCAATTGATGCATTCATCATCTCATGGTTTATTTATTATGTCAATACTTGGAATGGTATGAAGAAATTTACCAAAAGAACAGATTATTATTAATGGAGAATTTAGATTGACAAATCTACATTTATAATGTACATTTTAAATGCACATTTTAATTGAGGTGAAGGCTCGTGCCCAAAATTGTTAAAGCGACGACACTACGTGACCATCTAGCTGACGTATTGAAAGAAATTTCTAAAGGTAAGGACTATTTTATCGTAACTAAAAAAGGGCGCCCTGTATCTGCCCTGGTAAATCTGGATTTCTTTGAGGATCTTTTGGCTGCTACCAATCCAGAATATCTGAAGAGCATCAAAGAAGCCCGAGCCGATTATAAAGCTGGGCGTATTTTTAGCCACGAAGAGATATTCGGGGAGCTATAGTGCCCTACCGGCTGGTCTACACCAATAGGGCTGCTAATGACATTGAGAAACTTGATATAGTTGCCAGGCGTCGTTTAAAGAAAGCTCTCGAAAAGCTAGCCTCCTCACCATTGGATTATTCTACAAAATTAATCGATCCCAAAATCGGCGAATACCGGTTTAGAATCGGCGATTATAGAGTGATTTTTGATCTAATAGGTGAGGAGATTATTATTTTGAGAGTGGGTCATCGCCGCGAAATTTACCGCTAAGCGTACAGGATCATGCGGACCCAGATTCCCCACTGGTAAAGTTTTATGAATCCCATTCTCTCGTATATCTTTATCGCCCTGTCATTCCTCTCACCGACCCAGAGGGTGATCCTCTTTCTCCCCCTCGATTTTAAATAGTCCAGGGCTTTCTCTATCAGGGTTTTGCCTATGTCCTTTTTCTGATACCCCTTATCCACAGCCAACTCATGAATCTCGCCCACTAGATCCTCCTGCCAGTCGTACCACCTAGAATGTACAGCGATGAAACCCACGGTCTTCCCACCCCATTCCGCCACGAAAAACCCTTAAGGATCGCCTTTAAGCAGCCACTTCAAATATCTTTTAACTTCACGGCGATTGGGGTAAGCATACTCCAGAAAATCGCTGTAAGCTGAGATATAGATTCGTATAAGCTCGGGGGTCATTTGCCTGAACTTTTCCTCAGATAACCTCTCTATTTTTACCATCACTGTCAATTTATTTTCGTTCTGAGCCCTCTTTTCCTTCAAAAACAACCTCTTTAATCCATCCCCCATAAACTTAAACATCAGCTCACTTGCCTGAGGTTGCAAAAAGGAGTATAAAAAGGAAGGCAAGAAGAAACTAGGAATGCCTCTCATTATAGTAACTTATATAGGATAGAAACCAAGGCCATGAAGTGTCCCTTTTGTGGTTATTTAGAGACAAAGGTGATAGATTCAAGAGCCACCGAAGCCGGTGATGCCATCAGGCGAAGAAGAGAGTGCCTCGAGTGCCAGCGGAGATTTACCACCTATGAGAGGCAGGAAGAAATCCCCTTAATGGTCATCAAGAAAAATGGTCAGCGTGAGCCCTTCGATAGAGCCAAACTCTTAAAAGGCTTGCAAAGGGCCACGGTGAAGAGGGAGATTACTCTCTCACAGTTGGAAAATATCGTCACCGATATCGAGAGTGAACTCCGCAATCAATTCAAATATGAGGTACCATCGAAGGAAATCGGCGAAATGGCCTTGAAGAGATTGAGAGAAATAGATAAGGTGGCTTATGTGCGCTTCGCTTCCGTTTATCGAGAGTTTAAGGATATAGACGAATTCACCGCAGAGCTGGCCAAGCTCCACAGAAATCTGGATAAAAAGTAGATTAGTTCCTCAGCTTCACCCTGGATATCAGCGAAATACTGCAAGCGGGATCGGAAGAGCGAGTGACGGTGAGGGATATTTTGACCGCCTCGACTGAACTGGGTGTCCAGGTTTGGTTGTTGTTCGAATCGTAATAACTCAGTTGGAAGGAGCTCACGTCCTCTAGTTTAACCACGCCTCCGGAGTAACTTGCACCTTCGGTGCGCATGAGATTCGTGCCCGATAAATAATATCGAACTATAACATCGCTGGTATTTTTGAAAGCTATCCTGCCCGATTGAGCATCGGCAACCTGTGCAGCACCTCTTATTTCGTTGCTCATATCATCCAAAGCTTTCTGCGATTCTCTTTGAATATCCCATTGGGTCCTGGTTAACTTCTCGGTCTGGGTACCGCTGTAAAATAGGGCATAGATGGAGAATATCACCAAAAACATTATTGCGGAACCTATCACCAGTTCCGCAATGGTGCTTAAGCCAGACTTCCTCTTAAGTATCCTTAAGATGCTTCCACCCATGAATTAAACTCCCCCATCCCGCAAGATATAGAAGGTATAGGAGGCAAGAGGTGCCCTGCCATCCTTGGGGTGTTCATAAACGTAAATCTTTACGGTATTCATCCCCACCTCTGGGCTGTCCACAGTAACTACTCTCTCAATGCCAAATTGCGGAGCTTCGCTGAGTTGATGATAGGATACCGTTGTAGCCGAGGCACCAAGGGATTTGACCTCCTCTGCCTCCTTTCGGGCTAAACTTGCCGCAATGACCCTGAATTTTGCCTTAGAACTCGTCTCCGAACTGAAAATGAAAGCAGGGAGGACCATAGCCGCGATGAGTAATATTAGGGCTACGGCTATTACGACCTCGCTAATTGAAAATCCATCTCCGTTTTTAAGCCCAGCCATGAATTTCCTCCCCTTACAGCTCCTTCCAGGAAACTACCCGATAGTTGGTACCGGGCAAAACTGGCGAATTCGACCTCAAATCCGTATCATATGTGAAAGTTGGATTTCCTGAGAGGCGGACATGCTCGGCGGCTACAGCTCCAAATAATTCGGGATTACCCGAAATCGCCAAGGTGCCATTGGGTGCATAGAGGACCCCGCCGAGCTCTGGATTCCCGGAAATGGTTATGGCATTGTCACTTGCCAGACTGATGAAGGCCAGCTTATTGGTACTACCCGGTGTGTAGGTGGAATTTCCAGAAAGCGAAAACCTGCCTTCAGCGACGATGGTGCCATCCCCCGTGCTCCCATTCCCCGAAATTTGCACCTCGCCGGTGACATAAACCACTCCTCTTATCTCGACCTGGGCATTGCCGCTGACCCTCAAATTTCCGTGAATTACTCCCTGCACCACATAGGTACCACGACCACTGATATTCACATCACCCCATGTTTCTCCATTCACCAGCGCCTGATTGTAAAAACTTTCGGCATCTACCGCGGGGAAGTCCACCGGACTTACTCCAGTTTGAGTCCCTTGAGTAAAAGTGGGTCTACCGGAAATGATGATCTCCCCCGTAGCCGTGGCCAAACCGTCTATTTCGGGATTTCCACTTATCCTAATGTTTCCGTTTGCATGTATGTTCCCCATGTGGTCCAAGGGAGCGGAATCGGTTTTAACGTTTCCGGATATATCTAAATTGAAATTGGAAGCAATTGCATAATTGAAAATCTGCGGGAGTTGCTTCCTGGCTGTGACCTCTACAGTTCTTGTGACCCAACCTGACCCCTGCGGAACTTTTACCATTCCCTTGGAGGTGATGGTCACCTCATTCTCGCCGGGTCCATCCACAACCTTCATGGTGTACTTGGATTTGCCGCTCTCCAGCCAATACTCCACGGTGCCATCGGGTCGCCAGGGAGTCGAATCATCCGCATGTCCACCCAGAGCCGAGGAGGTATTGAGATTCCACAACGCATAATTGATTCCCGATTCAGCTACGTATAGGGCATTGGTTTGACTCTTTTTAAATTGAGCAATTTCTAAGCCATTCACCGTTAAACCAATGGTGCCCGTGAGGAAAACCGTGAGTACGGCAAGGACCATTAAGGTGGTAAAGATAGCTACATAGCCCCCTTCTTTTTTCAGAACGCTTGTAACCCTGTTGTACATCCTTTGCCTCCAAAACTTAAGCTTCCCTATTTACTTTATCGGCACCCCTTGCCCACTTCATTATAGATTTGGAGTGGAACTCACCTTTCGCGTTTAACTCCTTGCGCTTTTATTAAGGTTCGCTCCAAGGAAAACTTCCTCTTAACTCCGGAAATTTCCAGGAAATCGAGGGCTATGAGTCTTGGAGGCTTTAGCTGTATGTGAAGCAGATATAGGGAATAGGGGATATCCTCTTCAACCCGGAAGGTTCTCAAACCCGCAGCTCCCGTGGTTCCAGCATTAATGAGAACCGTTCCCTTAATCTTTTTGACGCTTGGCACATGAGTATGACCGCACAAGATAATGGGTACAGCTCCCATGGCTTCCTTTGCCATCCTCTGATCGTGAACCGCCAAAATCAAGGGTTTGTGCATGGACTTTATTCCCCGAGCCAATTCTCGGGCAATCTTCTTCATCGCTCCGTTGGAGGCAGGTGCCATCCGAACCGAATTTGAGGCTGGATCGGCGAAACCAAGCAACTTAATCCCCCCGATGGTCACCGGTTCACCCTCCAAAACCCTGATATTTTCAATTCTTTTGAGCTCGGCGATTACCTCAGGGGAATCATGATTTCCTGCAATATAGATATAGGGCAAAGGAATTCTTTTTATGCCTTTGGTCAACTCGATTTCCAAAGGGCTTCCAAAGTCCGTGATATCGCCAGTATCGATGATGAAGTTGACTCTAAAATCCTTCGCTACCCGCTCAACCAGATCCACAGCCGCCGGGTTGTTGTGGATATCTGAGATGTGTAGGACTCTTATCGTCTCCTTATCGAGCTCTACGGGTCCCCATGCTTCCACCCTTGAATAAAATTTGTGAAGGTTTGTCGCGATTAATCGGATTTCCTTTCGAAAAATCTCGATGGCGCTCAGTTTTTCCTCCACTCGACCAACGATCCACGGGGCTGCCACGAGTGCGCCCGTGAACCGAGGCCGTTGCCTCAATGCATCTGCATCAAAAGTTCCATAAGTGGTTCCAACGAGCAGCAAAGCGAGACATAAACCTATTAGAATGCCCTTGAGGACTGAAATCAGGCTTCGTTTGGGAAGAAAAAGTGTACCCACCGCCGCTCCCAGAGCTGCGAAAAGGAAGAGTCTAAATATGAAATTCCAAATGATTGCACGCGCTCTCTTCTCGAATTTTCGCAGCAGCACCCCTGATCTAAGGTCTCCCATGGCTATGTCCTTGAGCTTTGGTAGGTCGATCCTGACCAACTTAACTCTGAGTTCCAATGGTGAGAGGTGAGTTTGGGCTTTTACCTCACCCAATGGGGGAATGGAAATGGAAGTCAAACCTTCGAGGGAGGGTTTGACGCTCAGTTCGATCTCAAATCCATTTAAATCGTAAGAGGCTGGACCCAAAAGGGTTATGGACAATAAACTGAAGAGGCAGGTACAGAGGATGAGTAAGACGGTCTGTTTAGAAATCATGAATCGCTTCACGTTTCATATAAGACTATTAACGAGTAGGTTTGCTTTTATACATTCGAGGGAGGGGTAAGTGCTTAAGAAAACCTGCCCGTACGGGGCGGCGGCCGGAGTATTACTTTTGTTAAACTGAAACCAGGCCGACCGCGTGGGCTCACGAGCACTTCACCCCGACCATGGTGTTAACCCATCTTGTTAATAATACACCTAATCTTTCAACTTTTTTTCTTGCTTTTCTGCCTTGAGGTTTGAATATCCTTCCACTTTTCCTGAGCTAAGGAAAAGCCCACGCTAAGCGCCAACTCGTGGAGTTTACCACTTTCCTTTGCCCTTTGGAGATGCTCTTCGCCTATAACTTCTCCTTTGGCTACGATGATCTGGTCCTGGTCATCTTTGATCGTCATCCCGGCCATTTTGCCCAGGCAATATGCTTCTTCCTTTTCCCCGATGACTCTATCGATGCCCTTTTTTGTCTTCGCAGCGCTCTTGGCGAGATGCTCAAAGGCCTCCTTTAACCCGAAAGACTCTTCTTGAACCTCATCCGAGACGATTACTGCATCCTCGCCCACGCTGACGAGCATGGTTGCCGGTATGCCACTTCTTCCTCGGGTTATATCCTTAACCCAACCCCGGGTCACCTCCAGCTCCCTAAGGGCTCCGGAATCCGCGTGTATTATTACATCGCTTACCTCCCCCAACCTTGTGCCAGTTCTCGTTAAAACTGGGGTATTTAAAATTCCGAGCTTCTTTTCCAGCAAATTCCTGATCTCAGGAGCTTTTTTTGAGGAGATCAAAACATCGCGATTTGGAAGTATCAGTGCATTCTCTCCGATGCTTTCAACCTTCTCATACAGGACAAACTTAACTCCCCCCAAGAGACCCTTAATCCCGATGGCAATTACTCGCAGACTTATTTTCTCCGGATCAAAAATCACATCTTTAACCTTGCCTATTTCTTTGCCTTCCTCCAAAACAATCACCGAGAGATCCAAAATATCACTTACTCTCATCGATCACAGCCCTCTATGCTCATGCTCTTTAAAGGGAAAGTTACTCTTCCTTCTTGGCCTTTTTCTTCGCTTCCATCTTCTCCTTTACCGTCTCTACCTGACTTTTTATTTTCTCCCTCGCTTCCTCAATTTTCTCCTTCAAACCTTCAGTTTTTTGACAGGCAGTCTCCTTGCCGGACTCGATGGCCTCTCGCAATTTTTCTTTCTGGACCTGATAAGCTTCCTTCCCCGTTTCCATGAGTTCTTCAGCTTTTGATTTCAGCTGCTCTCTGGTTTCCCTCCCGGGTCTGGGAGCGAAAAGTAAACCCGTTAGAACTCCAACGATTCCTCCGAAAATAAAACCTATGAGCCCCGCCAAAAATCCGCCACGCCTTTCGGCCATTCTTCCTCACCCCCCTCAAGAGTGTGCCTTTGTTTAACATCTTCATTGTAGGAGAAACCCCTCCCCCTTTCAAGGAAGCGGTTTAACCTTTATGTAATTGATGTACAACGTCTGAATGAACTTTATGGGAAAACCTCGACCGAGTATGCGAGCGGCCAAATCGATCCTTTTATTGGGCATCCACAATAGCCAGCCTTGAATTCTTAAAAGGAGGGAAAAGGCAAACCGGTGTCTGTGGACGAAATGGTGGTACTCCTTCAATGCCTCCTCTAAGGTGCATTCCCCATCGATGACCTTTTGAATGATCTGCCCACACCTCTGACCAAAATAAATGCTTTGTCTTATCCCCTCGCCGGTCGTAGGGAAAGCTTGTCCAGCGGAGTCGCCCACTAAAAATAGGTGACCAACGGTGGGTTTTCGCAATTTAAAGGGGATGAATCCGCCATGCACTCTCCCCATGCTCAGTCCAAAACTGGTCACGAATTCTCTCAAACGGCTCATCAGATTCGTATTCCCCGTATAGCTTCCCAGCCCAAATCGACACCTTTCCCCGGCGGGGAAAATCCAGGCATAACCGGTCTCAATCACCTTTGGATCCATGAAGAAAGAGAGCTCTTGGCCCTGGCTCTGGTAGTAAACTTCGGTTTCCGCCCCGAAAAAAAGTTCCTCTTTGCTCACAAAATCCTTCTGGATGGATGAGGCGAGCCTCGCCCGCCATCCCGTACAATCCACAATGCAGGGTGAGAAAAAGGAGCCCTTGTCCGTAATCAACTGCCCATCTTCAAATCCCAAGACGTTGGCTTTTAGGAATTCTCCATGGAATTTGTGAGCCAATCGGAGACAGAATTCACGATAATCAAAGGTACAAAAGGGCTCCACGGTTTGATATTTTATACATCCAAAGGAGGTTTGAAATCTTACCCTCCCCAGTATTTGAAGCACCGAATCCTCGCAGCCCAATGACCGCAATACCTCGTAATATGTGGCGCAGGCGGAGGTGGGCAAACTGCTTATATCCTTACGATCGATCAACAGAATTTTCCCCTTGAGTTGGGTGGCGACCGACAATCCCGCGAAACTTGCTCCGGCGATGATGGCATCGTATTTCATGTGACCACCGAGATAGACCTGAACCCTGAATTTATCTTTCAAGTGCTAATCTCACTAGCTTGTCCACCAAATCTGGAAATTCCATTCCCGCCGCTTTGGCGGCCATGGGAAGAAGGCTCGTTTCGGTCATTCCGGGGCTGGTATTGAGCTCAAGTACGTAGGGAACCTCGTCCTCGCCAATTATCATATCCACCCGTGAGACATCGCGACATCTAAGGATACGATGAACTTTAACCGCGGTGTTCTGGACTTTTTCGGTGAGTTCCTTCGATATCCTTGCGGGCACGAAGTAATCGGTCATTCCCATGGTATACATGGACTCAAAATCGAAGAATTCTTTTTTGGGGACAATTTCTACCACGGGCAATGGTTTAGGATTAGCGTTTCCGATGATGCTTACGGCCACTTCTTTCCCCTTGATATATTCCTCCAAAAGCACCTTATCATCGTAACTCAAGGCTCCAATCAAGGCACTGGGCAACTCTTCCGGTGTCTTTACGAACTTTATGCCCAGAGCCGAACCCTGGCAGGCGGGTTTGACCACAATCGGTAGACCTATTTTTTTGATCACTTCGCCCAGAACACCCGAGGCTCCCATCTCCTTAAAGCTCCCTGAGCTCAGCGCATAGAATTTGGGGGTGGGGATCCTCTCGATTTGGTAAATTTCCTTTGATAGGACCTTATCGAAACCAACTATACTTGAATAAACGCCTGGACCCGTGTAAGGGACACCCAGTATCTCCAGAAGCTCTTGGACCGTTCCATCCTCCCCATACTTACCATGAAGGGCGATATATACCAGATCTACATGCTCTCTTAGCAGGTTATCGACCAAATTTTCATCTATATCCAGCTGTATGACCTTGTATCCCTTTTCCTTAAGGGCGTCGGAAACCCTGCGGCCGCTTTTTAGCGATACCTCCCTTTCCAAAGAGCGCCCTCCCATGAGTACGGCAATTTTCTCTCTCACCTTCATCTCCCCCTATAGGAAAATTTCTCCTTCAAAGACCGTAACCGCCTTACCACCCACCTTAATCAGATAAACCTCCGTATCGGTGAAGTGCAATTCTACTATGATCTCGCTTGGACGGTTGAGAACATGCCCTTGCTCAGCGATGAGGGTCAGCGGTGAGTTTCCCCTTATGATCTTATTCTTCACCAGATAAGCTCCCAAAGCTCCATTGGCGATACCGCTGGCGACCTCCTCCGGGATGCCAAGCTTTGGAGCAAAGGATCTCGTGTGAACCATGGCAATGGGTGAAATCGTTTCAAGGGTGAACACGTGAGTGCAAGCCCCGATTTCCTCATCGAGTTGAGTAAGGGAGTTAAAATCGGGTTTCATTTCCTGAAGTGCGGATAGGTGCTTGAGTGGCACCATGAGCCTGGGCAAGCTGGTGGAAACGATTTCCACCGGGAAACTGGCTCCGGCTATCTCTGAGGGAGAGATTCCAAGGGCATCGGCCAGCCTCTGCAGTGAGCCTTCGAAGGGAGCAAAAACTGGTTTTACCTGCGTCGTCATGATCTTTCTTATCTCTGCTCCACGACAATGAATTTCAATGGGGAGGATCCCAGCCTTCGTTTGTTGAACGATTTTTATGACGGGTCCCTTCGGGAAGAACCTCGCTTCCTCCACCAAGGTGTGGACGGCGGCAATACTGGCCTCACTTAAGAGATTCACCTCAGTCTTTGGGGTGTAAAAGCGAACTTTAAAATCGGCTTTCTTTTCGGTGGGTTTTAAAATGAATGCCGTTTGAAGATCCATTTCTCGAGCAATTTTTGCCATTTCATCCTCGGTCAACTTGTCTCCCTCTGTTACCACCGCTATGGGATTGCCGGCAAAGGGTACGGAGGTGAAGGTATCCACCTGTTTGATTCTGATCCTCTTCATGGGAAATGCTCCTAAAGGTGTAATTTCTTAGCCACCGATTTATACAGTATGATGTACCTTTTAACGACCTTGGAAAGTCTCTTTATTCCCTCGTAAATGACCTTTTCTTCCGGGTAACAAAAGGCCAAACGCATGTAATTTTTACCGCTCGCATCGGCAAAGAATCCCCGACCCGGAACATAGGCAACCTTTTCTGAAATTGCCTCCGCCAACATCTCAGTGGTATCGACATACTCCGGTAAAGCCACCCAAACGAAGAAGCCTCCCTGCGGCTTTGTCCATCTCACCTCGTCGGGGAAGAACTCCTCCAAAACCTGGAGCATGGCATCCCTCCTGCTCCGATAAATTTCAACTAACTTCCCTATATGTCTCTTCCACAGATTGTGGGTAAAGTATTCCTCCACGACTCTTTGGGCGAAGGAGCTTGAGCACAAATTGGCAGCCTGTTTCGCAAATATAAGCTTTTCAAGAATTGGTTTTGGCGCCACAACCCATCCCAGTCTCAAACCTGGAGAAAATATCTTTGAGAAAGTCCCCACGTAAATTACCGAATCGTCCATGGCTTTCAAGTTCTTTATGTCCTCTCCCTCAAATCTCAGCCGTCCGTAGGCGTTATCCTCCACAACGATTAAGCCATGCTCCCTTGCCAAACTTAAGAGGTGCTCGCGTCTCTTCAGGGAAAGGGTGACTCCGGCGGGGTTGTGAAAATTGGGGACTAAATAAATGAATTTGAGGACCTCACCCTTCTTTGTAAATTCTTCGAGGATCTCCTGTAAAAGGTCGACCTGTAAACCATCCTTATCCAGTGGGATGGAGACAATATTGGCTTCATAACTGGCGAAGGCATTGAGTGCCCCCACGTAGCTCGGTGCTTCCACGATGATCTTATCGCCGGGATTGATGAAGATCTTGCTCAATAAATCCAAAGCTTGCTGTGCCCCGTCGGTGACCAAAATATCATCGAAATCGACCTTTATGCCCTCTTCCTCCATGAGCTTTATTATGTGCTTCTTCAATCCCTTATGCCCCTCGGATGGACCATA
The DNA here is from genome assembly GCA_002339355.1 of Candidatus Subteraquimicrobium carltonvillense. GTDB lineage: Bacteria > Actinomycetota > Aquicultoria > Subteraquimicrobiales > Subteraquimicrobiaceae > Subteraquimicrobium > Subteraquimicrobium carltonvillense. The sequence continues at coordinate 14,666 of DDKQ01000074.1, forward strand.
TTGAAGCGCTGCACTTCCCTCTCGTTGCATGGCATGTTCCGTGGCCTCAACTACCTTCTCAAAGCGAAAGAGTCTCGTATATGGCAGACCACCAGCGAGGGAGATAATATCCGGTCTCGCCGTGACGCTCAGCAAATCTCTGATCTCAGAAGATTTCATGGAAGCAGTTCTATGGGCATATAATTCCACCCATTTATCGAACTTGAATTCTGTCATGGATTTCACCCATCATTAAAGAATTCAATCATACTAAACAAAAACCTCTCATCCTAGCGGACGAGAGGTTAATCTCGTGGTACCACCACTCTTCGCCAGAACCTTGCGATTCCGACCTCTGGAAGTACTCCATGATACCTCCGCCTTTAACGCGGCTCGCGTCCAAACCTACTTTCCCTTCGGCTTGGCGGCTCCGAGACGGCTTCCCGTAAGATCTAGTATCGGACTCCCACCTAACTCCGACTCTCTGCACCTAGCTGGTCTTACGTACTCTTCCCTTCCCAGCCTTTAAGTAATGGATTTGGAAAAATAATATTACATCTTCTCGAGGATGTCAAACTTGACCCTTGCCTGTGGGCTTCTTATAATCAAAGGGCAGGATATGAGATCGTGGGGCTGTAGCTCAGTTGGATAGAGCGGCTGCCTCCTAAGCAGCAGGTCGCGCGTTCGAATCGCGCCAGTCCCACCAAAATAGTTAATAGCTATTGGTTTATTTGGCTTGCCTCAATGCCTTGGCGGCATCCTCCGGTGAAATGATGTTGATATAAATTCCCGTCCCCCACTCAAATCCTGCGGGCATGGTCAACCTGGGGATTATCTCTATATGCCAGTGATAAAAGAGCAAACCCGGTGTCCTTAAGGGTGCTACGTGAATCATGAAGTTATAAGGTGGGTCATTTAACACCTTGTTCATTCTCCGGAAAACCTTGGAGATCATTTTGGCTAAATCGCTCACTTCCTTTTGCGTTATCTCCTCAAGGGCTGCAGCATGTTTCTTTGGAAGTATGTACAACTCGCAGGGAAATCGAGAGGCAAAGGGGCAAAGGGCGAACATGGTATCGTTTTCCAGTACCTTTCTACTCACCTTGGCTTCAGCTTCCGCCTTTATCATCCTGCAATAAATGCATTCCTTGTTCCGTAAATAATAGTCCTTGGCCTCCTCAAGCTCTTCAAAAATTCTGGGTGGAATTATGGGGGTAGCCACCAATTGAGAATGTGGGTGTTCTAAGGAGGCCCCCGCCGCCACCCCATAGTTCTTAAAAATTAGCACAAAGGTGACGCGGGGGTCCCTCCTCCAAAACTTATAGCGTTGACAGTAAGTACGAATAACCGCCTCTATCTGACTTGGAGGCATTGTGGCCAGGGTATCCTCATGGTTTGGGCTCTCCACGATCACTTCGTGAGCTCCCACCCCGCTCAAGAGGTGATAAATGGTATCCGCCTCGGCTTGACTAAGTTCTATTCCAGGCCTAAGGGCTGGATACTTGTTGGGGAGCACCCGTGTCTTCCAACCTTTGGTTCGCTTATCTATCTCCCCAGGCCATATGGCATGTACGTCTTCGGGAGGAGCCATCTCCTCACCACCGCAAAATGGGCAGGGTCTTAAGGCACTCGGTGGTCCAACCTCCCTTTCTCTAAAATCGCTGGGCCTCTTCCCGCGTTCGGTGGACAAGACTATCCAAGTGTGACTGGTAGGATCCTTTCTGATTTCGGACATCTTTCCTCCAATTCCTACACCGTCTGGATTTCTAATGGTATTAGAATTTATCGTAAACCATGTGACTGCTTCAAGCAAGAGAGTGAGGACCTGCTATAATAAATTCACGGAGCTTAAATTGATGAATTATGGTAAACTGGGTTTGGCTTGAGACTCTGCGGGCAATGAGAAGGATTTTCTAAAGCGGGTACAAATAAAAAGAGGAGGTGCTCTAGGCCATGATCAAAAAGTGGTTCAATGAGCGTACCTTCCACCATAAGCAGTTTTCAAACATTTCCAAGCTAGTGAAACTCAAGAAAGAGCAAGATTTGTTCATTAGCTTGGGGCTGCCCACATTCAATGTTGAAAAATCCATTGGGGAAATCATTTCCGTCATCAAAGAAAGCTTAGTAGAAAAATATCCCCTCTTGGATCAAATCGCCATCATCGATAGCCACTCCTCAGATGCCACGGTTTCCATAGCGCAGGAGTTGGGTGTGGAAATCTACTTTGACGATGAGGTCTTGACATCCATGGGTACCGAGCAGGGGAAGGGAGAGGCGTTGTGGAAGAGTCTACATGTTCTCACCGGTGATATCATTGTCTGGATCGATTCCGATATCGAAAACATCCACCCTCGATTCGTATATGGGTTGGTTGGTCCCCTTCTGTACAATCCAGAAATCGCTTTTGTGAAGGGATTTTATCAGCGTCCCATTCGGGAACAGGGGCGTTTAAAAGAAACTGGTGGCGGAAGAGTCACCGAAATTTTGGCAAGACCAATCCTCAATCTCTTCTATCCCGAGCTAGCCTGTTTTATTCAACCTCTCTCCGGCGAATATGCGGGGAGAAGGGAAGTGCTGGAAAGTGTCCCCTTATATACGGGATATGCAGTGGAATTTGGGCTACTCGTGGAAATTTGGCGCCAATTTGGTTTCATGTCCATGGCTCAGGTGGATTTGGAGAAGCGGATACACCCAAATCAGCCAACTCGAGCCTTGGGGAGGATGGCCTTCGCCATCTATCAGGCCGTCTTTCAGCTCCTCGATGAGGACAACAAAATTAGGCTCCTTACGAGACTAAATAAAGTTCTGCGGACCGTAAAGTATCGAGAAGGAACATACACCTTGGTTGATAACGAAATAAGGATAGCGAAAAGGCCGCCCATAAATAGCGTCCCCGAATACACAGCCTATCGCAAACAACTGGAAATGCAGGTGGAAGTCGATCCATAATCAACTCAAATGGGATGGGATTCTTAAAAGAAAGAACGATAGCGAAAAGCGCAGAGAAGATAAAAAATCTCATTCATGGAGTGAGGGTGATTTACACGGACATCGATGGCACCCTTCTAGGACCGGGAGGGTGTCTCTTTTTAACACCGGATAAAGAATATACCCTGCAAACAGCGGAAGCCATCATTCTGACTCACAAATGCAATTTAGATGTGGTCATGGTTTCCGGGAGGAATAAAAATCAGCTCCTAGGGGACGCCAGAATCATGGGTTTTAAAAATTATATAGCGGAACTTGGTTGTGAAATAGTTTATAACCTGGGCGAAAAGGTCATCCTAAACGTGGGGAATTTTCAAATAACTGAGGGAAACGTGTTTGATACCATAGCCAATTCTAAAGCGCCAGAATTTCTCCTTAAGACCTTTTCAAATCGCTTAGAATACCATACTCCCTGGTCTGTTGGGCAGGAGTGCACCCACCTGTTTAGGGGTTACATCGATGTGACCGAAGCCAATGAGTTGCTCCGGGAAAAGGGTTTCACCGATCTTAAGATCGTGGACAACGGCGTTATCAACCAGAGGGGTTCTTTAAAAGAGATTTCAGAGGTACATGCCTATCACCTGCTGCCAAGATGGAGCGATAAAGCATTGGGTGTGCGAAAGGATAGAGAGATAAGGAAACTTCCCAAAAATGCCGTTATCGCCATCGGGGACGCTCCCTCCGATGTTGCCCTAAGTTCTCAAGTGGGAGCCGTATTCATAGTCAAAAACGCCTTGGGCAAATATTCCGATATCGGAAGGCAGATTCTTTCCCAGGAAAATGTCTTCCTCACTCAGGATGAGATGGGAATCGGATGGGCCGAAGTAATTCACTTCCTGGTCGAAAACGGGCTAATCCATAACCCATAACCCTTGACTCGTGACCCTTGACCTTTCACTCTATCACAATTGATTTTTTGTACTTGGATAGGGCTTCTTCACTGATCTGATATATGGCGGGAGGGGGAATTTCTCCAAGACCTAGAGTCGCCTTGAGTTCCTGGGAGATGTGCTGGACACACTGGTCTATGACCCAGTCTTGAAAGGGAACGATGTAAATCCTTATCCTCACGAGGATCTTATCGGCGAAGGGGATTACGCCAAGCATCTTTGGCGGAGCTAGGAGAAAGTGTTGCCTTTGGACTAAATCTTTACTCAAGTGGCTTAAAGCCTCTTTTACCTCAGACTCTTCAACATCGGATGGCAGGGTGAAATCCAAATTATAGGCGAGATATCCATGGGTGTACCTATCCACGCCGACTATACTCCCATTGGGTACATAATGGAGGTTCCCATTTAAATCCCTTATTTTGGTTACTCTGAGTCCAAACTCTTCCACTATGCCATAGGCTTCATAGGGACCGGCTTTTAAATGCACCAGGTCGTCGACGGCGTATTGGCCCTCAAAGAGGATGAAAAATCCGGAGACCACATCCCTCACCAGGCTTTGAGCGCCGAAACCCAAAGCGATGCCCACGACTCCAGCGGCGGCGATCATGGGGACGGGATCCACTCCCAATTCTTTTAAGATCATGAAACCGCAAATGAAGAAGATCAAATATTTCAGCAGATTCTGAAAGAGGGTTCCCAGTGTGTGGGCTTTCTTGCGAGCGGCGATTGCCTCCGGAGTCGTCTCCTCTTTCTTTCTCACCCTGAAATGCACGACTCTATGGATAAGCGTGCACCCAACTCGATACGCTACGATGCTCAAGATGAGGATGACGATGATCGCCAATCCTTTGTTGATCAGATATTTTGCAACTCGTTTAAAAATCTCGTCCCAGCTCCTCTGGGGAAGGATTTCGCTTACACCTCCTCGAATAGCTCGAATTCCTTCGCTTCTTCAATCAATCCTTCGCTCATCTTAAGCATCTCGGATATCGGAACGATCTCGAAACCCTTTTCCCAGAGATAATCGATGACCATGGGGAGTGCCTGTACGGTGTTTTCACGGGAAGCACCCTCATTTCTAAACAGGGCTCCGCTGTCATGGAATAGAATTATCCCTCCCCTTCTCACATATAGCTTAATCCGGCGGAGTATCGCTTTGGCGCTTATGCCACTCCAGTCAGCGGTACTCACCGTCCACAAAATTATCCTATATCCCTCCTCTCGGAGTATCTTCCGCAGGGCATTGCCATACATTCCTCGAGGGGGACGAAAGAGGCGAGTTTTAACGCCGGTGGCTTTTTGGATCGCCCTATCGGCCTTCCTCACCTGATTTAGAACGATTCTCCTCGTGGACGGAACTAGTTCTCGGTGAGAGTAAGTGTGGTTGCCGATATCGTGGCCCTCCTCAACTACCCTCCTGGCGACATCGGGATATTTCTCCACCTGCCTACCCACCACAAAAAAGGTCGCCTTTACCCCCTTCTCTCTCAATATATCGAGGATTTTGGGTGTATATATTGGGTTAGGTCCATCATCGAAGGTTATGGAGACCAGACGTTCATGAGGGCCCCCCCTGAATATCCCCTCCTGAGAACCAAAACCGTGATAGACATAATAAGTCAGAAAAATGGCGAGCAATAAAAGTGAGGCACTTAAGGTCAAGAAAAATATCTGCAAGAGTCGTTCAATTTCCTGAAGTTTCCCCCCGGCGGCTTGCCTCAATAAAACCACGGATATGAGAACCAAGGCCAAGGTGAGTAGCCAGCGGCGGATTAGTTTGTATCTAGTATGTTTCAACTCCCGACCCCCCTTCAAGTTCCGGGGTCAAATCGCCGATCTTCAGATTCCTAGGATTTGAGGAGCTCTGAGAGGGTGACAAACTTAAATCCTCTCTCCTTCAATTTTTTAATTATACCGGGTAAAGCCCTTATGGTCATCGTCCTATCCAGTCCTCCGTCGTGAGCCAAAATGACTCCCCCTTCTCCGATGCCTTCAACCACTCTCTTTCGCATTTCCTCCAAACTTGATACCGCGCGATTCTCAACTGCAACAGACCACAGGATGACTTGATAGCCTTTCCCTCGTGCAACCTCGAAGGCTTGGCCATTTATGGCTCCCTTTGGGGGGCGGAAATAGCGGGGCTTTGGAGCGCCCAGACGCCGAAGGGTGTCTTCACAGCCTTCAATTTCAGCACGTATTCGTTCACAGTTGTATTTAGGCAGGTTTGGGTGAGAAAGGGTGTGATTTCCTATTTCGTGTCCCTCCATAATTTCCTCTCTAATTATCTCGGGATAACGTTTAACTCGCTCGCCGACGACAAAGAATGTGGCCTTAATTCCATTTTGCCTCAAAATTTCGAGCACCTTTGGTGTATATTTGGAGTCGGGACCATCATCGAAGGTCAAGGCGATCTTTCCTACGGTTGGGGGGTCTGTTCTATGAAAAATTGTGGATCGAGGAGACCTGATCATCCTTCTTGAGCACAGTTTCCCCGTGTAAGCCTTCGTCCTTTCGATTTCGATGCCCGGTAGTCCCTCCTGGGTGAGGGAGAGAATCGCTCCCCTCCCAACCACCCTACAGTTGGAGGAAATCAGCCTTACTCTCTCCATTTCCCGCTCCCTTCGATGCCTACCGTTTGTGGCAATGATCGAATCCCCATTTTTTACTACAGCCCGTAGTCCTGCACGGCGACCATTCAACCAGATAATGGGTGGTTCGCCACCCCCTCTCTTCAGTAACCCCCCATCCATGCCATAAAGATTGCCCCTTCTGAGATGCACCTGTTTTTCCTTTAAGACCTGCTCTATGGTGAGCCCCCTTCTCACCAAGAAAGGTTCGCCATTGAGCCTCACGGGGATGTATGGGCGGGGAAAAAATATTATTCCACCCACAAAGATTGGCAAGATCATGAGTTTTGTTTTTAACCCGCTCAATCTTAACCCCACAAAAATGAAGTTCTCACTCAACGGCCACGAACCTATCCTTGAGCTTCTCCATCACGGAAGGCATGGTGGTGTATTCCATCTCCTCAAGGGGTAAACGGTGAGGTTCAAAGGGTCCATGCCTTCGAATGTAATCCGTAACTTTAAGGGCGATGCTCCGGGCACGGTCAAAGGCGGGATCGGCGAACATATCTCTGGGACCGATGAATCTCCCTTTTGACAGCTGAAAACCATGGGCGACTACACGAGGAGGACCATCGAACCTGGTTGGTGTGTCATTTTTAAAGGAAACGGGCATCAGTGGACCGTGGTGAGAGCCTCTCATCCAACCGGCAACGAGGTGAGGCATGGAAAAAGGCTCCAGAACCTCGCCCACGGCGGGCAAACCACTTTGACATCTCACCATCATCACCGGATCATCCTTGCCCACGTATCTTCCGGCGATGAGGGATAAGCGCTGAGTCGAGGTGGCCGCAGCGACTTCGCCATCCTTACGAAAGACGTATTTTATCACGAATCGTCCCGGTGCCCCTATGAAGATGAGCATATCGTAAAGGTCCTCGGGACAAGAGAACATTATTTTCTTCTTTTCAATGAGGTCATCCACCTCGAAATTGAAACCATTGTGCATCTTCGGGTCTATGACCAGGCCTGCGGTATTAAAGGGATCGGCGAACATCTTGAAAAGCGGATAGTTCCAAGCACCGGGTTCGGTCTTGTCCGCCAGGAAGATGATGACCGGTTCACTTTCCCGTTCCACGAATTCAATCTCGGCCACGCCCGGTCCCATGCCCTTGACGTTACCCGAAAATGCCTCGGCTAAAAGGTCTTGGCCGGCTCCATACTGTCCATACTCCCTCGCAACCTCTGTGACCTTCTCAAAGGTCTCCCAGGCAAAGCGGTGGATTTCTACATCATCAACCCCTCGCTTGTGGGTCATGATCAGGGCGATATCGTCGCCCACCTTGCTCCTGCAGTAGTCGATGAGCAATCCCTTTTTCTTGACTTCAGCCAGACACTCCTCGGCTTTTTTGAGCAATGCCGGGTGTACATCGGAGTGCCCGACAAAGCCTCCTACATCTGCTTTAATAACGCTTAAGGTTATCTTTTCTCCCATCGTGTTTATCCCTCCTACTAATTTTTCTTGCGCTCTCAATATTTTTCTGGAACGCCCCTGGTTTTCCTCCCTCCTTTTTAATCTCTTAGAAGTTCCCCTCTAAAGCTACCATTAAAACAGCCTAACACGAACCCTAGTCTTTACCAATAATTTAATGTATACTTTGACAAGCAGCAATATTTATTGCTGTAATTTTTGGTAAAAAGATGTCTTCATGCCCGAAAACAAATATTGGCACACTCTGAAGATAAGAGAAATTGAGAGCGTCCTAAAGACGGATGTAAAGGCGGGTTTGCATCCCGAGCGGGCTCAGAATAGGCTAATTCGTTTCGGCCTCAATGAGCTTGAAGAAGAGAAAAAGCCCACTCCGCTCCAAATCTTTCTCTCCCAATTTAAAGACTTTCTGGTGTATGTGCTCATTGTCGCCATCATCATTTCTGGGCTCCTGTTAAAGGAGCTCGTTGATGCATTGGCGATTTCAGCCATCCTCATCCTCAATGCCATTTTAGGATTCGTGCAGGAATTCAGAGCGGAAAAAGCCATGGAAGCTCTCAAGAGGCTCACTGCTCCAACGGCTAAGGTTATTCGCCTGGGTCAAGAGATGGAGATACCGGCAAAAGAGCTCGTTCCCGGAGACCTCATCCTGCTTCAAACGGGGGATCATGTGCCCGCAGATGCCAGAATCATGGAATGCACCGCCTTTGCCACGGATGAATCTGCCCTCACCGGCGAATCACAACCCGTCAACAAACACACGAAACCCGTCTCCAATCCTCTTCTCCCCTTGGGAGATAGGAAAAATATGGTGTATATGGGAACGGCTGCAGCTCGGGGAAGAGCAAAGGCTGTGGTCGTGGCCACTGGAAAGTCCACGGAAATGGGTCAGATTGCGGGGATGCTTCAGGTTGCAGGGGAGAAGACCCCCCTTCAAAAGGAACTCAAAAGAGTGGGGAAGAGAATAGCTCTTCTCTGCTTGCTGGTATGCTCCGTTGTTTTCCTCAGTGGAATATTGAGGGGATTTAGTTGGGCGCTCATGTTTCTCGCCGCGGTGAGCCTAGCCGTAGCGGCCATCCCCGAAGGGCTCCCCGCAGTAGTCACGGTTACCCTGGCTTTGGGAGTCCAAAATATGGCGAAAAAAAATGCCATAGTTCGGAGATTGCATGCGGTGGAAACCTTGGGCTCTGCCACAGCGATCTGCACCGATAAAACGGGCACGCTTACCAAAAACCAGATGACCGTAAATCTCATCTACCTCGAAGATAAAATGTGGAAATTAACGGATGAAGGCCGGCTAAGGATCAATGGCAAGGAGATTGCTCCCTCTGAGAACATCATTCTCCTCTTTAAAATCGCTGCTCTCTGCAACGATGCTCGGTTCCGAGACGGAAAACCGGTAGGAGATCCC
>DDKQ01000073.1:0-5178 GCA_002339355.1 Candidatus Subteraquimicrobium carltonvillense
ATATCTTATTAATCATAATCCCTGTGGATATGTTAAATTATGCTTTTTATGAGTGGTCTCCATGGAATGTAGCTTGTTGATAAAACCCTGAAAACATTCTTAAGAGATTTGAAGAAGAAAATAATTTCCCCACCCTTCACCATTCTATACACAATTAATAAACAACTCTGGTGGATGTTAAGTCTTCTGTTTAATCCTATTTGTTAGCTCCTGTATCTGATTATACACCTCTCGTTGTTCGTTGATGAACTTTTCAATTTTCAAATTTGCATGTAATACCGTAGTGTGATCTCTCCCACCAAATTTCTCCCCGATTTTTGATAGGGATAAATCGGTCAACTCCCGAGCTAAATACATCGCGATTTGTCTAGGATAGACAATCGACTGTGACCTTTTATTACTTATCAATTCAGTCCTTGAGATATTATAGTATTTACATACCTCCTCTTGAATGGTTCGAATGGTTATTGGCCTGCTTTCACCACTGGGAAAAATATCCTTCAATACTTCTTGGGCAAGACTCAAGCTTATCTCGCTCTTGGTTAGAGATGAGTAAGCGATGATTCTAATCAATGCCCCCTCCAACTCCCTGATATTGGATTGTATCTTTGAAGCTATGTACTCCAAAACATCGTCGCGAATCTCCAAACTTTGTATCTCTGCCTTTTTGCGGAGGATGGCTATCCTTGTCTCCAAGTCCGGTGGCTGAATGTCTGTTATAAGACCCCATTCGAACCGGGATCTTAACCTGTCCTCAAGTGTAGCTATGTCTTTAGGGGGGCGATCACTGGAGATTACAATCTGCTTCCCTGCCTCGTATAGGGTGTTGAAGGTGTGGAAGAACTCTTCCTGGGTGGCCTCTTTGTTCTCTAAAAATTGAATATCGTCGACCAAAAGGACATCGTTATCCCGATACCTTTTTTGGAATCCCACTATTTTACCCTTGTCCCTGATCGAATTGATGAAGTCATTGGTGAACTTCTCGGATGAGACATATTTCACTTTCAAATCCGGATAGTGGCGTATGACATAATGGCCGATGGCCTGAAGAAGATGGGTTTTCCCGAGCCCGACGCCACCATAGATAAAAAGCGGGTTATAAGCCTGGGATGGTTTTTCGGCGACGGCTAGAGCGGCAGCATGGGCAAATCTATTGCTTGCCCCAATAACGAAGGAATCGAAGGTATACTTGGGATTAAGAAAGTTATAGGATTGTTCGGGCAGGTGCTTGAGTCTTGGAACATCTTTGGTCCCGATGTGTTCCTGTCTTTCGCCCTGAATGGCGAACTTGACGTTCATTCTCTCTCCCACCACCTGGGATAATGCGTCGGAGAGCAGTGTAGTATAGCGGGACTCTAGCCATTCCTTGGCAAAGGCATTAGGAGCTGAGACGATTAAGGTATCCTCGAATATGGTGAGAGGGGCGGTATTTTCAAACCATGTTTTAAAGGTTGGAACATTGAGCCTTTGTTTCAAGATATTTAACGTCTCTCTCCATACGGCCTTGAGTTGTTCATGCACGTTAAACCCCCCAGAAATGTATCTTTAAGAGTTTAAGATGAGATCAAGATATTTTATCCCATCCGAAGTCAAACTCCTCTTTCCTTGATCATCGGCTTTTATCAGTTTTAATTCTTCTAAATATTTTAAGTCACGGTAAGCCGTGCTTAAGCTGACCTCTAATTCTGAAGCGACTCTGGAAGGCCCCACCGCCCCGAGCTCTGTAACCAAGAACAATACCTTCTTCTGTCGCTTGTTGACGGTAAATTGGGGGATATCGGCTTCCTGAACCGCTGCTTCCTGTTTGGGGCTTTCTCGTCGGTGGGGGACGCGTAGGGTGACCACAGTTCCCTTTTCAAGATTATCTTCCAAGGTAATAATGCCCCCGAGGTGGGCTAAAGCCTCCTTCGCTATGGGGAGACCGGACCCAACTCCCTTGATTAGGTCCTTCATTTCCCGAGTAGCCGTGGAAAAACCGGGCTCAAAAGCCTTTTTTTTATCCCTTATGCCCGGTCCCTGATCGGAAATGCGAATGGTGTTTCCGTTATCCAAAATGCTTATCACGGCCTCCCTGAAATAGGCGTGGACGAGATTCTCTATGACCTCTTTTATGACTGTGAAGGGGATATCTCCCCCTTTTTCCTGCGAAAACCGATATGTTTTTGTGGCGAGCAAATTTATGAATTCCTCATGGTCTTGAGAGGAAAGATCGATAACTCTTGGAGTAGAAGCGAGGGAGTCATAGATGGCGACCCTGACGAAGGGAACCTCTCTCCGGTCCTCTCTCTTTTCATCGCGCTTTTCTTCTTCCAAAAGTTTCTGGAGAAAATTCTTCATAGCCCCTGAGAATCCATGAAAAAGTCTGCCATCCACAAAAATTTATCAACAAGCTGTGAAACAAGCTGCTGACACGTTGAACCAATATCCTTTGGCAAAATTTGTCTTACAAGCTAGAGATTTGAAACGACGCAACCTGCAAAAAGGGAACTTTATCCACAGAGCTTTCCACAGTTGTGGAAAAGATGGGGAAAGTGGCGACTTTCTCCCTTAAAGAGAAAATCTGGACAGCTCCAAAGAATGGCCCTGATGGATGGGTTATATGAAAAACCGGGGACTTTTGCTGCGATCAAGAGAGGTATTTAACTGTCCAGACCTGAAGAGCGGAAGGCATTTTTGATTATAGCAAAGCGGGATAAATTCATCAATAAGAAAAGCCCATTTTAAAATCGAACATTTGTTCGAAAAAGAAGGTGGTGATTTCCTTGACACCGACCATGCCCCCCGTTATAATAACCCTATTCTTTTACGAGCTCAGGAGCATTTTTATGAAGAGAACTTATCAGCCGAAGATAAGAAAAAGAAAAAGGAAACATGGATTTAGAATCCGAATGCGCACAAAAGCGGGAAGAAAAATCATCGCCAACCGGAGGAGAAAAAATAGACAACGACTTTCCGCATGATCCTCGGTGATTATGGTGAGGAAAACCACTCTCTCTTCGCTCAGGGACTTCAAACGGATATATAAGTATGGATCGAAGACTTCAAATAGGTACTTGACCATAAGGTTTCTCAAAAGGGAGAATCGCGGGGGAAACCGAATAGCCTTTTGCATCAGTAGCAGAATAGGGAAAGCGGCGGCTCGCAATAGATTGAAGCGTCTCCTTAGAGAAGCATACAGAACAAATGAAGAAAAATTTAAAAAATGCTATGATTTAATCGTGATTGCCCATCAACCTCTCAAGGAGAAAACCTTCGAAGAGGTAGAGCAAATTCTCATGAGCACATCTGAGGAGGCCAACCTTTTAATGAGGAAATGAAGACACTCATTCTTTTGTTGATAAAAGGGTATAGAAGATTCATTTCAAGATATTTGCCTCCCGTCTGCCGGTTTTATCCGAGTTGTTCCCAATATGCTATTCAAGCGATAGAAAGACATGGATTATGCAGGGGATTATTCCTTTCCACAAGTCGAATCCTACGCTGCCATCCATTCTTTCCGGGAGGTTATGACCCGGTCAAGTGAAAGGGGAAACACGATAATTGGGTGCAATACTAGAGCCCATAGAAAAAATATTGTTGGAAGCCCTTAAATTTTTTTATGGTTATGTTCACAGTTATGGTCTGGCCATAATTTTGCTTACGGTCGCCGTAAAGGTGGCCTTGCTTCCCTTGACCATCAAACAGGTTAAGTCAGCACAGGAACTTCAAAGATTGCAACCCAAGTTAAAGAAGATTCAGGAGAAATACAAACACGATAAAGAAAAACTGCAAAAGGAATTGATGAAATTTTATTCTGAACATAAGGTTAACCCTTTAAGCGGTTGTTTGCCCCTCCTCCTGCAGCTTCCTATCTTCATCGCTTTATTTAGAATGCTTTCAGTAAATAAAGAGCTAGCCCAAGCTGGTTTTTTGTGGCTCACCAATCTCAGTAAACCGGATCCCTATTTTATCCTGGCCGTATTAGTCGTCGTATCGACCTATCTTTCTTCGAAGACCATGGGCGCCGATCCTCAACAAGAAAAGATGATGACCTTTATGTCCTTATTCATGGGCTTGATAGCATTACGGCTACCGGCCGGAGTTTTATTGTACTGGGTTACCTTTAATGTTTTGACCGTAATTCAGCAGTATTTGACGTTAAGATTTGAGTCTACCCCGGTTCTACCTTCAAAGGCGAAGGAATTACCCTCCCGAGGTAGGGAGAGGGTTTAATCAGGAGGATAGAAATGAACCGAGTCATCGAGACTGAGGGAGCATCCACCGAGGAGGCGATCGAAAAAGCTTTAAAGGATATCGGTGAAAGCAGGAAGGATGTAGGAATAGAAATTTTGAGCGAGAATGAGGGGGAAACTGGGGTAAAAGTTAAGCTGGCCATAAGGGATAGGAGGGCAAGCAGGGGAGTAGATTTCCTTAGAGACGTTCTTCGGGAAATGAAAATTGAGGCGGCTGTGAATCCCACCGAAGAAGAGGATCACACGCTCATAAACATCGAAGGGGAAGGTTTGGGACCATTAATCGGTCGCCGTGGACAAACGCTCGATGCTCTGCAATTTCTCCTTAACACTGTGGCAAATAAAGGAGCTTTCCACCGAAAGCACATTATATTGGATGTTGAAAAATATAGAGTCCGAAAGAAGAAAAGCCTTGAAGAATTAGCCAGGAAAATGATGGAGAAAGCTACAGCCACGGGTAAGGCGGTAACCCTAAGACCCATGACCGCTTATGAACGCAAGATAATACACACAATAGCTCACGATTACCCAGACACTGAGACTATGAGCGATGGAGAAGAGCCTTATAGGAGAGTAACGATATATCCGAAGCGTGAAAAGGTAAAGTGACAAAAATTCTCGTTCCAAGAAATTTTGGCACAACACTCCTAAATGCATTTTTTCAGCCGAGTTCCACGTGGAACTACCTGCCCTTTTTCTGAGGCGAAATGCAGTTTACAAAATCACCTCTAATCGCGGAGAGAGGGAAGCTGGAATGAAGAGAATCGAAGAAATACTCATTGAAGGAGCAAGAAATTTTGGGATCGTCCTCACCCCTCAACAGGCAAACGCTTTCCTATTTTACCTTGATGAGTTAAAGAAATGGAATAGGCGGGTTAATCTCACTAGTCTTAAGGACGACCGCGATATAGTGGTTAAGCACTTTTTGGATTCTCTAAGCTGCTTG
>DDKQ01000073.1:5522-5901 GCA_002339355.1 Candidatus Subteraquimicrobium carltonvillense
TCAGCGATAAAATTGGGGGTCACTCCAAGGTGGTTGACGTGGGAACTGGAGCTGGTTTTCCCGGTCTCCCCATAAAAATCGCTAGACCCAAAATTGAATTGATGCTCCTTGATTCTTCAAAAAGAAGAGCACAATTCCTCATATATATGGTTGAAGCACTGAAGCTTGAGGACTCCCAGGTTGTTTGTCTCCGAGCTGAAGAATTCGCGAGAAAGGAAAAAGTTAGAGAATCTTTTGATATAGTTTTGGCGAGAGCCGTCTCCTCCCTTCCCGTCCTCATGGAGTACGCCCTTCCTCTCCTCAAAATAGGAGGATACTTCATAGCCCAAAAGAGCCAGAAGCTTAAAAATGAGTTAGAAGTCTCCCAAAGGGCAGCTTC
>DDKQ01000087.1:0-9713 GCA_002339355.1 Candidatus Subteraquimicrobium carltonvillense
TGTGCTTAAGGACAATGTTTTGGCAAAAAGAGCTTCTGCCGCAGGCGATTTATGTCTAGCCTATAACTGATTGATTGAAGGGGTTAGGCAAAGGAAAGGAGTTTTCCTCGTCTTTGCAGGATATTTGTTAACGCCCTTACGACTTTGGGGTCGAATCGGAAGCCTTGTTGTTTTCTTATCCTCGTCACGGCTTGATTTGGGGTGAGGCGTTTTTCCGGCTTTTCTGCGTGGGTAAGCTTGTCGTAATAACTAGCAACGTTGATAATTCGAGCCGCTATCGGGTGATCCGCTTCCGATCTCCTTTCTCCATCAAAAGCCCGATGATGCTTTCGGACGATGTTTGAAGCATTCCTCAAGAATTCGACCTGCTCAAGGATTTCCGCGCCCACGACAGCATGTGGAGGCTCGCCATCCTGCGAGGTCGTCTCCAATACCGAATCTAACGAATCCTCATCCACCCCTATCTTCCCAAGGTCATGGAGTAAAGCAGCATATCCA
Source organism: Candidatus Subteraquimicrobium carltonvillense (assembly GCA_002339355.1). GTDB lineage: Bacteria > Actinomycetota > Aquicultoria > Subteraquimicrobiales > Subteraquimicrobiaceae > Subteraquimicrobium > Subteraquimicrobium carltonvillense. The sequence goes on from DDKQ01000087.1 coordinate 499, forward strand.
ACCAACTCGAGCTTTCTACCATGGATACCCATTTCCCGCGCGATATTAATTGCATAACTAGCTACCCTTTGTGCATGACCACAATTTTGAGGATACTGCGTCTCGGCTGCGCTAGCGAGAGCCCTTATTGTATTGTAATAAGCTCTACGTATATCCAGATATAATTTGAAGGAGTGTCTCGTCACCAACAGGGGGATGAAGAATAGAGGAGCAATCCAATAATGAATCTCCCAGAACAGCAAAGCCATGAGTATTCCAACGGAGAATAGAGCCGCGTAAATTGGTCCAAGGAGCCTTGTTCCACCAATGAAAGCTGAAAGGAAGAGAGTTCTCCTCTTCAGAGAATGCAGTAATTGATCTAAACCGACATCGATGAGGAAATAGCTGAGACAGAGAGCAATCAGCGGTAGAAAATCTCTGAATAAACCGAGTTCACCCGGGGCTGCTTGGTATGGACGCCCTCGAGTTAGATAGAAAAGGAGATAGAAAATGGTACCGGAAAGGCAAATTGTTATTGAGGTCACAGCGATTGGAAAGAGGATCCCTCCCATCTCTACCATCTTCCGCCTTATTAGAGCGGTGATGATAATCCCAACAACGGCTGCAACGAGGATGTTTGAAAGTGGCAATAGAAGCAAAGCAGCTAGGATGATAGCAGGGCTTACCGAAATGGATCCTCCTTGGGGCAATGTGATATCAAAGAATTCGGCCATGCAAACTAAGGCAGCAAAGAAGATGAATTGAAGGATATCGGAATATTCAAAAGAGATATCCCTCATGAAATAGGAAAATAACCCGCAACCAACCAGAATGATGAAGATTCTTACGATTAATCCTCTAGATATATCCGACAAGGCTCATCTGCCCTTTCCTTTTTTCGCCCTCTCGAGGGTTAGCATTCAAGCCCAAACCTATCATTAATGCATTCACCAAAATTTTATCCCATTGAGACCCACTGTATGTGGTGAGTTCCTCTATGACCGTTTCTTGATCCAGAGCTGGACGATAAGGACGAGCTGATATCATGGCGTCATAGCTGTCAGCCACGGCTAAAATTCGAGCCATGAGGGGGATCATCTCCCCCTTAGTACCATCGACATAACCGGAACCATCCACCCGCTCATGATGATGAAAAATGGCGGGCACAACTTCCTTTAAGAATTCTATCTCTCTAATTATGGCCACGCCTATCTCCGGGTGTTCCTTGACTTTCCTATATTCGGCGTGGGTAAGCTTCCCGGTCTTACTAAGAATTTTTCGAGTAATTCCTATTTTTCCCACATCATGGAGGAGAGCTGCGTACTTAAGCGTTTCGATTTTTTCCTCAGGCAAATGTAACTGCCTCGCGATCTTCTCCGCATATTCCGCGACCCGTTCCGAATGGCCCCTGGTATATGGATCCTTGGCTTCAACCGCAACGACCAGGGATTTCACCGTGCCCATGTAAGCTCCACGCAATTCCATATAAACCTGGAAGGTCTGCCTGGCGATGAGGAGGGGCGCTATGAGTAAGATGATTCCCGCTGGTCCAGTTTTGACATAGATTTGGGCCAAAATGACTCCTAACGGTGCGAGTGCAAAATAATTGGGAATGGCCCATTTGCAGTCAAAAAGCCAAATATTAACGGGGGAAACATCTTCCAAAAATCCGATTCCCATCGATACCAAAGAACTATTAATGAGAAAATAAGCAGCTGCACAAAGAGTAAACGGTATAAGAATCCAAGGGAAATCAGAATAGCTAAGACCCTTGACCATTAAAATTGGTCCATGTGCATAAAGATAAACCAAACCCGCTATCCCCGTATCCAATATGGCCAGACTCCCATTGGCTAACCATCTATAAAAAGAGGATCTTTCCTTTATATCCCTCCAAACCACGGCGGTGGATAAGGCTGCCAGTGCAGCGGAAGCTGGTCCTAAAAGAAGAATGGCGGCATATAGGAGGGCAAAGCTAACGGAGACCGCTCCCACCTTAGGAAGATCTATTCCAAAGGACTCAGCGAGCCAAATTAATAAGCCGAAGAGGAGAATATGCTGCCAAGATAGCCTAGGAGTGGCAGACACCAGGTAAAAGAGGAGAGCCGAGGCACACACGGTTAAAAATATCGAATATGCCTTAAAACTAATGGGTACTTTTTTCAACCTTCAACCTCGTTTTAAGCTACAACTCCATCTAAATTCTAAATCTTGCGCCAACAGTCAGAACTAAAGTTGCAATGATTGTTGGTTCTAAAAACCGCTTAACCTTCATGGAAGAGACCTCCCTCCATAAAGTGTTCCTTTGCCATTGACCCCCTGACTAATTTTTTGGAAAAGTAAACACACTGCCGAAAAGATTTCTTTAGGGGTTTTAGGGGAAGAGCAAGTGTATCTCTTCGATGGAACCACCTCTCCAGCTACGATGCGAGCTGCTTTTATTCCTTCGATCTGGCAGATTACATTCTCCAAGTTTTCTACATCGATTTTCTTCAAATCAGCCTTCATGCACTAGTCCCGGTGTTTAAGAGGATATAACCTTTTATTCTCTTTGCTCACGATTTTTCCTGCTTGTCACAAGGAAAATTTTTGAATAGAAAAACCCCATGTTATAAAACATGGGGTTCATGGGTTTGCTGTTAAATTCTTGAAAATCTAACAGACTTAGGGAACTCTGCGAACATTCGCAGCTTGAGGGCCTCGGTCGCCTTGAACGATGTCGAATTCGACCTTTTCTCCCTCCCGTAGGGTTTTGAAACCCTCATCCTGGATTGCAGAGAAATGAACGAATACATCTTCACCATCTTCGCGCTCGATGAATCCGTACCCCTTCTCTGCGCTGAACCATTTGACTCTTCCTTGCACTTCACAACCTCCCAACAAAAATTAAGCCACTTTCGTGGCAAGTCCTACTTGCAAGCTAACACTATCATAAATCATTTGGGGTGTCAATTTATCATTTTCGGTTCAGTGATAAATTGGACTATTAAGGAGTTAGGTTTACACTTTATACATTCGAGGGAGGGGTAAGTGCTTAAGAAAACCTGCCCGTACGGGGCGGCGGCCGGAGTATGACTTAGTTAAACTGAAACCAGGCCGACCGCATGGGCTCACGAGCACTTCACCCCGACCATGGTGTTAACCCATCTTGTTAGTAATATAAATAAATAGTAGATCGAGCTATGGTGAGGACATTTACTCCATTTGCCCCTTGGGCGAGGAGGATTTTACTACATTCATTCACCGTGGCTCCCGTGGTTAAGACATCGTCTATTAAAAGAATCGTCTTATTTCGTAAATCTGCCTTACTTGAAGGAGAAAACACTCCTCTTACATTTTTTCTTCTCTCCTCGAGAGAGAGCTTATTTTGTTCCACAGTCTCTTTGGCTTTGATGAGAACTCCTTCGCAGGGCTTATCGACTCGTAGCGATATCTCCTCAGCCAATAAGCGAGATTGATTAAAACCCCTCTTGCGCTCCCTTCCTTTACTTAAGGGCACATAGGTGATCAAATCCACATCGAATAATCCCTGCTCAGCTCGGCTTATCATCAGTTGGGCGAAGACCGGCGCCAGTCTTCTGCCGTTATGGTATTTGAACCTGTGGATCGCCTCTCGCAAATTTCCATCATAAAGACCAGCAGCCCGAGCCAAAGAGAATCGAAAATGCTTGCCACGACACTCTCTGCATTCGTTGGTTTGAAGATTGCAGGGTTTTCCGCACTTAAGGCAGATGGGGAACTCAATCAAGGGCAAAGAAGAAAAACACTCGTCACAGAGTGGATCCTCACAAAGACAACCACAAACGAGGCACCGAGGAGGATATATCAAATTTAGCAAGCCCTTAAACAGCTTTCCCACCTTTCCCTCCCCCACAAACTCTCTCCTTCAATAATTTAGACAAATGGCTCAAGCAAACTCTTCAGATAATTACCCCAATCGAATTTTGATTTATTGCTTCCAAACTTACATCATTTAAGATTAGGAGACAATTCCTTTCCATAATTGGGCACTAAAAAATATTGTTATTATAGCCTAGACACAATTCACGCTTAATAATTCGATAAGAGTTATCCTGGAAGGCGCATCTTAAGAGAACCGTTAAGCCCGTACGGGAACAGCGGCGGCAACGGCCCGACCCGAACTTATAACTATTCTCTAACGAGTTTCTCTAAATTGATCTCGAAAGGTGGTCTGACGATCCCTTTTTCAGTGATGATGGCTTCGATGAGCTCGTGAGGGGTGATATCAAAGGCGGGATTGGCTATGGATATCCCACTTGGGGCTATTTGCTGACCAAAGATATGAGTTACTTCTCTGGGATTTCGCTCCTCGATTGGGATTTGCTTCCCAGAAGGGATATTAAAATCAATGGTGGGCGTGGGAGCAGCTATATAGAAGGGGACATTATTCTCCTTCGCTAGAACTGCTAAGGTATATGTTCCAATTTTGTTGGCTACATCTCCATTGGCAGCAATCCTGTCCGCACCCACAATTACCTTACTAATCTCTCCCATGCTCATGAGGAAACCCGCCATATTATCGGTGATTAAAGTGGCGGGTATTTTTTCCTTCATTAACTCCCAACATGTCAGTCGAGAACCTTGAAGAAGGGGGCGGGTCTCATCCACATACACGTGAATTTTCTTCCCCTGATTCCAAGCGGCTCGAATAACCCCCAAGGCGGTACCATATCCCCCCGTGGCTAAAGTCCCTGTATTACAATGGGTGAGTATATTGTCCCCATCTTCTATAAGAGCTGCACCAAGGGCTCCCAACCGGCGATTTGCCTCCTCATCCTCCCTGGCAATCTCCATTGCTTCCTCATATAGGACTTTTTTCAGATCCTCGACGCAAAGATTCTTGCTCTTATGCACCAACCTCTTCATTCTTTGGATAGCCCAAAAGAGATTGGCGGCTGTCGGTCTAGTCTGGGACATTTCTTCACAAACTCTCTTTATTTCATCGATGAACTGATCGCTGGTTTTCGCCGTGGAATTTTTGGCTCCAAGAGCGATACCAAAGGCAGCAGCCACCCCAAGGGCAGGAGCTCCCCTAACCTTCATGGATTTGATGGCTTCGGCGACTTGATGGGGATTTGTGAATTCCAAATAATCTTCCTTAAGGGGAAGTTTCGTTTGATCCAGTATCCTTACCTTTCCATCAACCCACTCAATAGCCTTTATCAATTTCGTTCACCGTTAGAATCCGCTAACCGTTCACGCTTATTAAAATCCCTGGCTGGTTCTAAATCCCAATGACCAAAACTCATTTTACCTTTTGTTTTAAGTTTTTAACTCCCTTAACTTACCGCACCTACTTATCACCGCGTAGGTGATAACGGTTTAGAAGGTGATTCCTTCATTTGAATTTGGCAGGTATTTTATCTCGTCACTATACTATTAGCAAACCAGCAAACTCTTTATTTTTCGAGCATTTCGATGAGATAATTTATCTTCGCCACTTCTTCGACCAACTCGGCGATGTTCACCGCTTCATTCAAATCTTCACCCACAGTCACGACGCCATGCATCTCCAACAGGGCAGCCTTACCCAACCTCAAGTGGTCTCTCACGGCTTCAGCGAGCTCCCTTGTGCCATAGACGAAAGGAGGAACAACCGGTACCCTCCCCAAAATGTACTCACCTTCAGGATTCACGGGTCGCAAATTCTTCTTCAAATAGGCCAGGGCTGAGGCATAAGGAGAATGAGTGTGCACAATGGCATTGACATCCGGACGCGCTTTATATATCTCTATGTGCACCCACTTCTCAGTGGAGGGTTCCTCCTCCCCTTCCAGCTTTTCTCCCTCGGAATCTAAAACCACTAAATCCCTCTCGGATAGTTTGCCCAGGCAGGCACCGGTAGAGCTGATTAAAATCCTTCCCTCATCCACGCGGCAGCTTATATTCCCTACCCGCCCAATCACCAAGCCTTTTTCATAGACCTCTTTTGCAGCTTGTATTATCTCTTCTTTATAGCTTTGCATCTTTCCCTCCTATCAGGTGCCCATCTCCCAGGACTTAAGATATTTTTCTTGCTCGGAGGTGAGCTTATCTATTTCAATCCCCATAGAGGATAATTTAAGCCCTGCAATTTCCTCGTCTATCTCCTGTGGAACGGAATAAACCTTCTTCTCCAAACTCCGACCATGCCTCAAAAGGAACTCGACGGAGAGAGCCTGGTTCGCAAAGCTCATATCCATGACGCTTGCCGGATGTCCCTCAGCAGCAGCCAAATTCACCAGCCTTCCTTCGGCAAGAAGATAAAGCCTCCGTCCATCCTGCAAAGTATATTCATCCACAAAATCTCGAATTTTTCTTTTTTCTTTGGATAAAGCCTCTAAAGCAGGAATATCGATTTCCACGTTGAAATGCCCCGCGTTTGCCAGGATGGCTCCGTCCTTCATGACCTCAAAGTGCTCCTTGGTGAGTACGCGAATATCCCCAGTTGAGGTGATAAAAATGTCTCCGATTTTAGCCGCCTCCAAGGAAGTCATAACCCGATATCCATCCATCACCGCTTCCAGAGCCCTAATTGGTTTCACCTCCAAAATCACCACTTTTGCACCCATAGCTTGAGCTCGTTTAGCGATTCCTCGACCGCACCACCCATAACCCGAAATCACCACTGTCCTCCCAGCCAAAAGAACATTCGTGGCTCTCAAAATCCCATCTATGGTACTTTGCCCTGTACCATATCTATTATCGAATAGATACTTCGTCTGAGCATCGTTGACGGCGATTATGGGAAATAGGAGCACCCCTTCCATAGCCATACTCCTCAATCTTATAACCCCTGTGGTGGTCTCCTCCGTTCCCCCGATGACCTCCCGAGCCTGATTCCTCCTTTGAGAATGAAGAGTTGAGATGAGATCGGCTCCATCGTCCATGGTGATTACGGGTCTATGGTCTATAGCGGAGTTAATATGGTCGTAATATGTCTTGCTATCTTCACCCCTGATGGCAAAGACGGGGATTTTAAAATCTTCAACCAAAGAAGCAGCTACGTCATCCTGCGTGCTTAAAGGATTCGAGGCGCAAAGGGCAACATCCGCACCTCCCTCTTTGAGGGTTCTCACCAAGTTAGCCGTCTCCGAAGTTACATGGAGGCATGCGGAAATTCTCGCACCTTGAAGGGGGTTTTTCTCACGAAAGCGTTCTCTTATTACCTTAAGTACCGGCATTTGGTTATCCGCCCACTCTATGCGAAGCTTGCCCTTGGGCGCGAGAGCGATGTCCTTAATATCGTATTTCACTTGAAGTCCTCCTTTATTTACGTTCTAGGTTCAGAGTGGTAGGTTGTAGGTTTTTCTATCAGCTGTCGGCTTTCAGCTTTCAGCCCTTAACCTCGAACCTTCAACCTTCAACGAAGTGCTCGGACAATGCCTTTAATGAGTTTTCTGAGATTTACCTCAGCTTTCTCAGCTTGAACCAGAACCTCTTCGTGTGTCACTTTCTTTTTATCCGATACCACATCAGTGATGCAAGAAATTCCCAAAACCCTAAGTCCAGCATGGTTGGCCACTATTGCTTCAGGCACCGTCGACATCCCCACAGCATTTGCTCCTATCTTAGCCAGAAATTTAATTTCTGCGGGAGTTTCATAACTCGGTCCTGGAACTCCCACATAGACACCCTTGTGTAACCTGATTCCCTCCTCCCGAGCAACCTTTTGAGCGATTTCAATGAGCTTCCGATCATAGGTCTGGGACATATCAAGGAAACGAGGTCCGAGTTCTGGGTCATTTAATCCGATGAGAGGATTGGTTCCCATAAGGTTGATGTGATCGGTGATGATCATAAAATCCCTGACATCGAAATCGGGGTTAAGTCCTCCAGCCGCATTGCTGAGGATGAGTATCTCGACCCCCAATTCTTTAAACACCCTGATGGGAAGGGTTATTCCTTTCATGGTGTATCCTTCATAATAATGAGGACGCCCCTGCATGACGATGACTTCTTTCCCCTCGAGCTTACCGGAGACTAAATTTCCTGAATGACCTGGGGCCATTGGTATAGGGAAATGAGGGATATCTCGATAAGGAATAACCTTTTTATCCTTAATTTCATCAACCAATCCACCCAGTCCTGAACCCAAAACTATGCCAATCAATGGTTTTACTTCTATTCTCTCCCGGACAAAGTGTGTTGACTCTCTAACCTGGTTTTTGAATTGCTCTACGGGATCCAAATTTCACACTCCCTTAATTTTTGCCTCTTAAGTTTTTCACACTAAATCTCGCAGATCTTTAAACAATCCCCATTTACCCAATAACCATTTACCACCTTTTGAGTGGTTTTTCATGAAGATTCAGCTAGTTTCTTCTTAAGCAAAGTTATTCTGTGAACCGGTGTGGGATCCACCCCATTTAAAACTGCGAGATAGGCACTGACAAAATCCCCAAAATATATGATGGAGAAGGTTCTAGTCAGTTTTGATTTGCCTTCCGCCCACACTTCAACAACATCGCCGAAATGATCTTCTATGAGCGATCTCGTGATCTCAATCCTCCTCTTAATCCTCTCCGGCTCACCCTCATCCCTGAGCAAGATCAGGTAGAAATTTTCCGTAATATTCTCCAAGAGTTCCCATCCCACCGTCTCATTGTGATTGAGTTCGGGGAAAACGTGCCAAAAGGCTGGTATCTTGGCATTCTCATTGAACTGGCACTTCCAACGAAGGGCGGCGACCGCAGTGGGACCATCGGAACCATAAACCACGGGAATCCTGCCAAAGAGCTTTAGACTCAAGCCCTTGGCTCCATTCTGCTCACAAGGTCGACTTAAGGATAACTTTTTCGCCTTATCTTTAAGAAGCTTGATGGTCTCCTCAATATCCTCCATCTTGTTCGCTATGATATCCGACTTCTGCAGGGCTATTAAGATTGGCAATGTGAGATAACCAAGAGCCGACCGGGGCTGAATGCCACCGGGAATTTTGATTAAAGGCATACCGTGCTTTTGAGCCGCACTTTCCAGCATGCCGCCGGATGCGATGGATATTATGGGACAGCCCAACCGAACAGCCTGATCGAAACAGCTCAAAGTCTCTTCAGTATCACCGGAATAGCTCACCGCAAAGCATAATGTCCCTCGATCAACAAAACTGGGAATGGAGTAACCCTTGTTCACCCAAATCGGGACTTTGACCTCATCACTTAAGATAATTTTGATGATATCTCCACTTATGCCAGAGCCACCCATCCCCATAATCAGGATGGAATTTAGAGATGGCA
>DDKQ01000087.1:10071-19084 GCA_002339355.1 Candidatus Subteraquimicrobium carltonvillense
TCCCCCGCCAACCTGACCGCTTCCTCACATTGGTCTGGGAAATGCTCTAAACCTAAAAGCATTCCCTCTGCATCTACTGCCTTTACCTTTTCAACCTCGTCTAGATCGATGGTTATCCCATTCACCGAATGCTTTCCACTTCCCCATTGAAATTGCTTCCCTGCTTGGGTCTTTGGGTCGACACGGAGGTCGACCCCTACATTTAATGGTTCTGCGATTTTTGTAGGGACGAACCTCTGTGTTCGCCCTTCAGTAGCGCGGCCGTACGGCCGCTATTGTTTTGTCGGGGACCCGCCTGGAGCGAAGCCTCCCTTTGGGACCGGACGGGCAGGTAAACCCCGACGCTACGATCTACAGCGAGCCTCGTCCAGAATCTCTTGTCCCACTTTAAGGAGGGTAGAAACCCTCTCAGGACTGCTGGCTTCGGCGTAGATGCGAACGACCGCCTCCGTTCCAGATAGTCTGATCAGGAGCCAACTCTCATCGGCAAGGAAAAACTTGCACCCATCCATATTGTCGATGGTAACCACCTTAACTCCAGCCAATTCGCTGGGATTGAAAGTCTTTAAAAAGCCAAGGAGATTTTCCCTTACAGTTGATGCCGTTTCCACACCATGTCTGCCGACAGGCAGGTCCACCCGATCATAATAAAAATAACCTATTCTCTTCATTAAATCATCCACCAATTCCTTAAGGGTCTTCCGATGAGTGATCATGATTTCCACGAGAAGCAACCCAATTAAGATTCCATCCCTCTCCGGGATATAATTCTTTATCCCAATGCCTCCACTTTCCTCGCCCCCGATTAAAACATCGCGGGTCAAAATATGCTCGCATATGTATTTGAATCCAATGGGAGTTACATGTAGGGGCAGATTGTACTTCCTCGATAAGATATCGATCATTTGAGTGGTGGAAACGGTCTTGACCACTTCGCCGCGCCATTTGCGCTGGTTAACCAGGTGTTCCAGAAGAAGTGCAAATATTTGATGGGAATCGATGAACGCTCCTGAAGGATCAATGGCTCCCGTTCGATCCGCATCTCCGTCCATCGCCAGACCTACATCGAAACCTCTCCTTTTGACCTCGCGATGAAGATCCTCGAGATTCTCCGAGATGGGCTCGGGATTTATTCCCCCAAAGGTAGGATTTATCCTCTTATGGATTTCCACCACCTCGCAGCCAAGCCTGGAAAGAGCCTCACTTAAGTATCCCTGCCCCGCTCCGTACATGGGATCGACAATCACTTTGAGTTGGGAGTTGGGGGTTGGGGGTTGGGGGAATAGATTTTTATCTAGGAGGGTGAGGATGTTGGAGAGGTATGCTTCCTTGGGATCGAAAAAGCGCAGGCGATCTTCCTTGGTTGCTTCCTCCAGAGAAATCTTGAGCGGTTTCTTACCCCGAGCTGAATTCCTTCGATAACACCGCTCTATTTTCCCGATGATCTCCGGAGTTGCGGAACCGCCGAAAGAAGCTTTAAACTTCAAACCATTGTACTGAGGAGGGTTATGGCTCGCCGTAATGAGAATGGCTCCATCCGCCCGTTTGTCCACAACGGCAAATGAGACCACGGGAGCGGGAGCAAAACTCTCAGTGAGTAAAACATCGAAGTCATTTGCCGCGGCAACGAGAGCGGCTTCCAAGGCAAACCTGTCCGAAAGAAACCTGGTATCATAACCAACAATTAATTTCGGATGAGGGCTGATGGCTGATGGCTGAAAGGTGATTTTGATGTAGTCGCATATGGCTTGAGAGACCCATCTCACGTTCTCGAAGGTGAAATCATCCGCTATTATTCCTCTCCAGCCATCAGTCCCAAATCTAATCATCTTTAATGCTGTCGATGGCGAGTAAATTTGGAGGGTTTAAAATCCAGATGCTTCAAAGACTTTGCCAACTTCATGGAGTTTTACCTTCTTCTTCTCCAACTGGTCTCTTAAGTCGATGAGCTTATCGACTACCCCCCCAGCATAATATCGCTCGTGGCAATTTTTGCACGCCTCTGCTGGAACTTTGACCACAACTCTATTTTTCCCCCATAGTACTTCTTCTTCCACGGTTTTTTTCTCAAGTTGTCCACCGCAAAGTGCGCATTTCATTCCCTTCGCCTCCTTAGATCAACCCAAAGTTCTTCACTAGGTTGATAAACTGTGATTATCACCAGTTTGCCTTCACTCTCTACAGGAGCACAAACAACGTGTAAGGATCTGCCCTTGTTAGTCCGCCCGAAAACTAAGCAGCTAGGATAGGGTCTATCTTCTTGATATTCCTCTATTATCTCTCCCTTTTGTAGTGCCTCTTTAACTTCATGCTCTCGAATTGGTCCTGCTTCCTCATAAAGCATTTCATTTTTTGCATGAGAAGTAAATACACAACTCTTAAGACACTGTCTAATTAGGGATATATCCATAAAAGTCCTTTCGCTTATCTTATTTTATAGTCTCACCATGGTCAAAAGGTTTAAACTCTTTTGCGCCAATAGTTTAGCAAGTCTTCCAGGGTCTTTTCAAAGGGGATTTCGGGCTCCCAGCCCGTAGCTTTCTTGAACTTAGTGGCATCCCCCGCCAAGATGGGAACATCCGAGGGACGCATGCGAGCGGGATCTTGCCAAATCTTTACATCCACATCGCTCAATTTGAGCAGCATGTTGAGCATATCTGCAATCTTAAATGCCTTCCCCGATGCGATATTATACACCTCTCCAGGCTCACATTTTTCCAGCGCCAGCCAATAAGCCCTCACCACATCTCGGACATCGGAAAAATCGCGCTTCGCCTCCAGATTTCCCACTTCAATTACGGGCTCTTTTAGACCTTTTTCAATCTCCGCAATCTGTTTAGCGAAGTTCGATGTCACAAAGACCTCTCCACGCCTTGCTCCTTCGTGATTGAAAGCGCGGGTTCGCACGATGTGCATGCCATAGCTTTGATGATATTGGTATCCCAATAAATCCTGAGCTACCTTGCTCACCCCATAGGGACTCAGAGGTCTTAAAGAGTTTGTCTCCTTTATCGGAATTTCATTTTCATAAACCATTCCATACTCCTCCGAACTGCAAGCGAGCTGAATTCGAGGGTTGAGCTTCAATTCGCGTATAGCTTCAAAGAGATTCACTTGACCGATTATGTTGGTCACCAGCGTCTCAGCAGGTGCATGCCAAGAAGTGGGCACGAAACTTTGGGCCGAGAGGTGGAAGATGTAATCGGGTCTACTTTCGTCTAAAGCTTTAACTACCGAGGAAGCATCACGGAGATCACAATCGATTAATTTAATCTTATCCTTAATGTGATCGATGTTCTCAGTTCGGCTCCTCCACCTGATGGTCCCAAAAACTTCAGCCCCCTTTCTTAGGACATATTCGGCAAGATGACTTCCCGCAAACCCCGTTATACCTGTGATGAGTACCTTCACCTTTCAACCTCCCCAATTTAAAATTTCAGGTTCTTCTCCATTTTTAGTGGGTAACTTAAGTAAAGTCCTGTTTCTTGCCTATCTTTCCTTGTCATTCTGAGCCCTTCGCTCACGTCATTCTGAGTGCAACGAAGAATCTCTGATCGCTCAGGATAAACTCCGCGAAGAATCTCTAGATCCTTCAACTTCACTCAGAGCTTGCCCTGAATGCAATGAAGGGACAAGTTCTTCACTTAAATCCTTCCATTCTGGATTCATAGATTCAATCAAGGCTATTTTTTTGCTCCTCAACCAACCCTTAATTTGCTTTTCTCTGGCAATTGCACTTTCTACGTTATTCGTCGTTTCAAAGTAAATAAGCTTGGTAATATTATATTTCCTTGTAAAACCTTCTACTAATTTATTCTTATGTTCATATACGCGACGCTGCAAATTGCTTGTTACACCGGTGTATAATGTTTTAGACTTGTTGGTCATGATATAGATGTAATACTGCTTCATAATCTAAATATTTTAAATACTAACAGAACAGACCCTTCGCTTCCCCTTCGCGGAGCCTGCCCTGAGGCCCGCTCAGGGCCGAAGAGCTCAGGGTGACATTCCAGAGTGTCTCCCTATTTTTAGTGGTTTCTATCCACTATTTTTGGAGAAGAACCAAAATTCATAAAAAATTACAGCTTTGGGTTGTTCAATCCGAATAACAGGGCTAAAGACCTGTTTCTACTATTTTAAATTTCTACTATTTTAAATGAATGTAAAAATTGGATTTAAGGATTTACTATGCCTGGTAAATTAAGGTATCGAGGTCTGACCCCGGTTAGAATTTGATTTTTGCTCTTTCAATCTTTGTATCGGGCCAGATTCTCACCCCTCGTTTGAGATGGTTCTCATCCTCGATGATCATATTGTCCCCTAAAACGGCGGTCTCCGCCACGTGAACCTTCTTGCCCAGGCAAAGCCCTCTACCCAAAAGGCTATTCCTGACAACACTGGCTTCATCGATGTGGCAACCATCAAAGATTACGCATCTCTCAAGCATGGCACCGGTTTGAATCACGCAATTATTCCCTATCGTGGTATTACTAAAAATTGTGGCATTGGAGTGAATATGGCAGTTCTTTCCAACCACCGTGGGACCAAATATGGTGGCTTCCGGACCTACTTCCGTCCCCTCGCCAATCCAGACCCTGGGCTTAATCTCTCTCCCAGCGAATTCGAAGTCAAGCTTACCGTCCAGGATATCATGATGAGCTTGGAGATACTTTTCAGGAGTCCCGATGTCTAGCCAGTAGGCGCCGGATGGAAATCCAAAAACCCTCTCGCCCTTCTCCAGCAGTGTGGGGAAGAAATCGCGCTCGAAAGAATAATTCTCACCCTTCGGTGCATACCTCAAAATTTCCGGTTCAAGCACGTAGGTTCCGGCATTGATCAGGTCCGTGGTTACCTCATCCCAGCTCGGCTTCTCCACAAAATTCAGGGCTTGACCCGAAGTATCCAGGGGAACCAAGCCATACGCCGTGGGATCCTCCACGGGAGTCAAGGCGATGGTCGCCACCGCTTTCTTCGCATGATGGTATTCCATGAGTTGAGCGAGATTAAGATTTGTAACGATATCACCATTGAAAACGATGAAGGTTCCCTCCAAAAATCTCTCCACGTTCTTGACGGCACCACAAGTGCCTAGGGGTTTTCCCTCAGTCACATAGGTAAGCTTCACCTTCAGATGGCTACCATCACCGAAATAGGATTCAAAACATTCAGGACGATAACTCGTGCTCAAGATGATATCGGTGAAGTCGTATTGCTTGAGCAATCTTATAACGTGCTCCAAAAGTGGGATATTAACCAAAGGAAGCATGGGTTTAGGAATGGTGCAGGTGAGTGGTCTTAGGCGTGTTCCCTGCCCTCCAACCAGAATTACGGCTTTCATTTATAATCCCCTCCAATTTGTGACTTATCTTTGGTCGGGGATGAACCCCGACCCTACATGGCGGGCACGGAGTCCCACCCCTACAACAAAATATGTAGCGCGGCGGTTCATCCGCCGCAGATTAATTATACCTGACGATAGCACAGTCCAGCTAACCGACGCTACTTGCGTCGTCTTAAAAAATTGATACAAACAAGGAGGCATCCCCTTAAGCACAAACCCAGGGCAACCAAGGGTTTCAGATATCTCTTCCTATCCTGATACCGCTTTGAATAGAACCGATACATGCTCTTTTGAAACTCGATTATCATTGGCATACTCTGCCTCTTGCTACTCTCGGCAATATAATGAACCACCCTTGCATCAGGTGTGAAATAAACCTTCCAACCTCTCTCCCACATTCTATAGCACAGATCCAAATCTTCAACGTACATGAAGTAACCTTCATCAAAAAATCCCACATCCTCCAGGGCTTCTCTGCGAAGACATATAGCTGCCCCCGAAACCCAATCCACTGTTCGCTCGGATTTATGGTCCCAATCAGCCATCTTGTATTTTCTGGAGATGGGATTGGATGGAAAAATAACGCCAAAAAAGGCATGCACCATAGCTTCTCCAAAGGAGGGAAAATTCCTGCAAGAGTACTGGATCGAACCATTAGGGTTTAAGAGTAGAGGTCCCACCACCCCCACATCCTCGTGGTTTTCCATGAATTCCACCAGCCTGTCCAACGCCTTAGGGAAAACTCGGGTATCGCTATTAAGCAGGAATATATATTTTCCTCGACTCGCCTCAATGGCTTGATTGCATGCTTTGGCGTACCCAATATTGATGGGATTCTGCAACAACCGGACTTCGGGGAATTCCTTTTTAACCATCTCCACGCTACCATCGGTGGAATTATTGTCCACCACGATTACCTCAAAAGGACACCCTTTCTCGAAAATCGAGGTCAGACAGTCCCTAAGTAAATCTTTGGTATTCCAACTGATTACGGCAATGCTCAAATCCAAAGTTTCCACTTTCACCACAAATAATTCACCACAAATGTCTTCTTATCCAAGCCTTATAATCGAATTTCTGAAACCACTTCTCTATCTCCACCTGGCTCACCTTTCTATTCTTTTGGATAACTCTCCTTTTCGCAAAGGCTCTGGGCAACTCCCTTAAAATATCAATCCAACCCAATAACGCCGCTGGACACCTAAAGATTAGCGCTCCCGTCTTTAAGGTATCCGTGATCAGAAAATGATGAAGATTCTTCAAAATGCTGGTGAAGGAATCATTCTTGAGGATCATAAGATATCTATTTTTGTAATTGTGGATTTCCACCAATTTGGTTCTCCTTACAGCAATTCCTCCACGATAATGATAAGCCACAGCAGAGGGTGTATAAATGCATTTCCAGCCAAGTAGTTGTGCCCTCCAATTGATATCCACATCCTCTAGAAAGGCAAAGAAGGCTTCATCGAAGTACTCCCCACCTGCCTTAACATCCTCCAGCATTCCCCTCTTGTACAGGGAAGCCGCGGCACAGGAGCCGAAAATATATTCCCTTTGGTCGTATTGACCCTCATCGATTTCTCCATCTCCTCTATCGATGACCAATCGATTCTCGAACATGGTGTGACCCACCGAGTCTATAACCTTTGTTCGACCTTCACCGTTGAACCTCAATAACTTGCCCGAAACTGAACCAATTTTTTCATCCAAAGAAGCGGCTTTGACCATCTCACTTATATAGGTGGGGGTCATTACGACATCTATGTTCAAAGGTATCACATAAAGACCCTTGGAGATAGCGATACCTTGGTTGATAGCCTTTGAAAACCCCTTATTTTCCTCGTTCTCTATGAGGATTACGGAGGGATAGTTTCTCCCTATGATCTCCTGAGACCCATCGGTTGAGCCATTATCGATGACGATTACCTCTAGTGCCGGATAAGTCTGACCTAGCACCGAATCCAGGCAATCCTTTACAAACCTTTTCCCGTTCCAATTCACAATAATAACCGAGACTAAATCCATTTTTAATCCTTTAAAGTTCACCGTTCACCGTTCATGGTAATTATATCGAGATTGAGCTCATATTTTGTGTGACGGGGTATCCTGGAGAGTGCATCTTAAGAGAACCGTTAAGCCTCCGTCCGGCAGGCGGGCGAGCAAGGCTCGAACAGCGGCGGCAACAGCCCGACCCGAACTTATGGAGGGTGTTCACCCTTAAGAGAGCAGCGAGTAGGCTCGCAGCAGCTAGCACTCGGAAGGGTGCCCCCTAACAATATAAGTATTACAAATGTGTGCGAACATTAGTCCTCTAAAAAAGCAAAAATAGCCGCCAGATAGAAATATATCTTCCCTTCTGCCGGTTTGTTCTTTAAGCATTATAGCACTTTGTATGCATCTCATCACTAATGCGCTTTCTCCCTAATGGATGATAGTTCGAAGTTCCAGCACAAGATCAGGCAAGAGACTATATTTTTAAAGTTAATAGTTTGTGTGAGCATATTTGGTATGCTAAAATGTTTCAGCATGAGAGAGAATAGTACAATCTAAACCGAATAAATCGGAGACATTTGATGAAAAACATCCAAAAAGCAAGAGATTGGCTCTCCATGGCTAAAGATGATTATAAAAAATCAAAGAGAAGACTCGAAGGTAGGGAATATTCTGATGCTGTGCACCACGCTCAACAGTCGGCGGAAAAAGCTTGCAAGAGTTTATTAAGTTTCATGGGACTAGAAGTGGAAAAAACACATTTCCCTTCGCGGTGCATCTCAGACATACTGGAAAGTCCAGAACAATTAAAGAGATTGGAGTTAGAACAAGGAAATATAAGTATCTTGGTCAATGTTACTAGATTCTCCTCCTCCTTAGAGGAACAAAGAAGCATGCCCAGATATAGTTGGGAAACACATAATAGGATCATAACACCGGATGAAATCTATGATGAATCTTTAACTAGAGAATTAGTAGAAGATGCTAAGCATGTATTGACTTTTGTCGCAAAATTTTATGAAAGACACGCCCCAAAGGATATGAGGAAATTAATTGACGAGGTCAAATCATGTACTCGATAAAACAGAAAGACTACGTCTCTCCTATATCAGAATATATAGAAGCTTTAAAATCGTACTTTGGTCGAAATTTATTAGGGATATTGCTCTTTGGATCAGTTGCAAGAGG
The DNA here is from genome assembly GCA_002339355.1 of Candidatus Subteraquimicrobium carltonvillense. Taxonomy (GTDB): domain Bacteria; phylum Actinomycetota; class Aquicultoria; order Subteraquimicrobiales; family Subteraquimicrobiaceae; genus Subteraquimicrobium; species Subteraquimicrobium carltonvillense. The sequence goes on from DDKQ01000087.1 coordinate 18,596, forward strand.
TAACGCAAAACCATATAAGACCTACGAGAGCGATATTGACTTGCTCGTTATCTTGAAAAATATCCCCAAAAATCTAAGCGAAAGAATCCTGTTTAAAATCAAAATTGGGCGTGAACTGGATTTAAATCCCGCAATTCAAGCAATCTGGATGACTCCTCACGATTTGGAAGAACACATGAGAGCAAAGGCTGGTTACATCTTAGATGCTTTCGATGAGGGGACAATCTTATTTGATCCAGAGGAATTTTTAGAACGCAAGAGGAAAAATTTATTAAACGAACTGAAAAGAAAAGGTGTAATTAAAACCAAAGTTGGATGGATGTGGCCTTGTAAAGTCGGAGAAACCCTCGAATTGTGATATTTGTAACTAATAATTTGTAACTAATAGATATCCATACATAGTAGACTCATCTTAGAGTCTTAAAATATACGAAACATCGTAGACTTTATAATTCGATCTTTGACAAAGGTAATACCCCAAGAACTGGA
>DDKQ01000095.1 GCA_002339355.1 Candidatus Subteraquimicrobium carltonvillense
GCGGCCGGAGTATGACTTTGGTAAAACTAAAAACCAGGCCGACCGCGTGGGCTCACGAGCACTTCACCCCGACCATAGTGTTAACCCATCTTGTTAATAATACACGTTACATCTTTCCATAAGGTAGGGATGAGTCTATGGAGATTGCAAAAGCCGGGTTACAAGAAAAAGAGTTTATGAGGGAGAGTCCAGAATACTTGAGGACGAGCATGGCTGCGGCCATAACCCTCGGTTTCCGTCCCGGACGTTTCTATAGAGACGCCAAGTTACCCTGCATCAATTTGCTGATGACCTATTCGGAGGGATGCATGGCCAATTGCGCATATTGTGGTCTCTCCAGGGGACGCTCAGGGGAATTTGACCAAAAGAGTTTCATCAGGGTTGATTGGCCGGTTTATGGGCTGGATGAGATAATAACTCGAATCGAGGAACGGATGGATAGGATCAAGAGGATCTGTGTCTCCATGATCACAAATCCCAGAGCTAAGAGGGATTTGATCACAATTGTCGAAAGAATCAAGGTCCATTTGGATATTCCACTCTCTTTACTCATTACCTCCACAATTCTCGAGGGAAAGGACCTTGTGAAATTTAAAGAGGTGGGAGCGAATATGATAGGTGTAGCTGTGGATGCCGCTACACCGGAACTCTTCGAGAAACATAGGGGAAGAGGTGTCCGCGGTCCGCACATGTGGGAGACCTATTGGGAGGTGTTCAGGAAGGCTGTGGAAATATTCGGTCTCCGCAGGGTGGGAGTCCATCTCATCGTTGGGCTGGGTGAAACCGAGAAGGAGATGACCGCCACCATTCAAAGGGTACATGATCTGGGTGGAAGCACCCACTTATTCTCCTTTTATCCCGAGGCAGGTTCCAGGCTTGAGAATCAATCTCCTCCACCCATGGGTCAGTACAGGAGAATCCAGCTTGCGAGATATCTCATAGATGAGGACATAGCCACCTTCGAGGATTTTATCTTCGATCAAGAAGAGGGACTCAAGGATTTTGGGATATCGGAGGATAGTTTGATGGACATCATCGATACGGCTTTTCCCTTTATGACCAGCGGATGCCCAAGTGAGGATGGGGAGGTAGCTTGCAATCGACCGTATGGAAATGAACTACCTGGTCCCGAGATAAGGAATTATCCATTCAGGTTGGAGAGGGAAGACATCGAGCGAGTAAAAATGGAATTGTGGAAATGATTGACCAATTTAATAATTGTCAAAATCTGTATTTTCGTTATATAAATGTTTATAAGTAGGTCATAGACTAGACATAAATCACCGGGGAGACGATGGTCTATTTGTTTCGCAAAATGGGTTGTTGTAGGTTTAAATTCTAATGTCAAAAATACTAAGCACTAAACAATATCAAAGGTCCAAAACTTCGTTGTGAACTCAGTTGAACAATTTAAAGGTCAAAACGAAATGAAATATGACGAAAATCTTCGGCCTCAATTCTTGAAAAGAGCGTTTAGGATTTGCAAACTTGCTTTCTTTGCTAATTTGAGGCGAGGAGGAAGATGAGACCAAGGACTTTTGAGGGGGGCATCTATCTTCTAGGGAGAAAAGAGGCTACGCAAAACAAGCCCATTGAGGATATCCCCTTGCCACCGGAAGTGGTCATCCCCTTGCACCAGCACGTAGGTCCCCCCTGTGATCCCTTAGTCCAGAAGGGGGATCGAGTTCTAGCCGGGCAGAAGATAGGGGATACCGATACCTTTATTTCCGCACCAATCCACGCCAGTTTCTCTGGAGAAGTCAAGGCCATCGAACCCCATCCCTATTTCACGGGCACAGAGGTTTTGAGCGTGGTTGTAGTCCCCGATGGTGTGCAGGAAGAAGTAAGACTTGAAGTACCAGATCAAGATAAACTCACCCCAGATCGGGTACGATCCATAGTTAGAGAAGCGGGCATCGTGGGCTTGAGCGGAACGGTCTTTCCCACACACGTCAAGCTCTCACCCCCGAAGGAGAGACCCATCGATAGCGTGATCATAAACGGCTGTGAATGTGAACCCTACCTCACCGGCGACTACAGAAGTATGCTCGAATCAACGGAATCCTTGATCGTTGGATTGAAAATAATCCTGATGACCGTGGGGGCAAAGAAGGGTTACTTTGGGATCGGGGTCGATAAAGCCGAGGCCATAAAGAGGATCGAGGATTTAACGGCTCGCGAACAAAACATCGAAGTGGTGCCGCTGGACACCAAATATCCCCAGGGTTCGGAGAGGCATTTAATCAAAGCAATTTTGGGAAGGGAGGTTCCCAGGGACGGAGTGCCCATGGATATCGGAGTCCTGGTCCAAAACGTCGCCACCACCATTGCTATCACACAAGCTGTGAGGGAAGGAAAACCTCTCATGGAACGGGTGCTCACCGTAACCGGGCCGGGAATAAAAAATCCAAAAAATTTGAAGGTGAAAATCGGCACCTTGGTCAAATATCTCATCGAGCGATGCGGAGGCTTCGAAGGTGAGCCCGGGAAGATAATCTTCGGAGGGGTGATGCGAGGGGAGGCCCAATTCAGTTTGGATGTGCCCGTGGTCAAGGGGTCACAGGGCATAGTAGTGCTGCCCAAAGAGATGGCTGAAATTTCATCCCCGCGCCCCTGCGTTAGATGTGGTAGGTGCGTGAAGGTGTGTCCGATGTCTTTGATACCCACCTTCATCGTTACTTATGTGATGGAGGACAAGATCGATGAGGCAAATGCCGCGGGGGTGCTGGAGTGTATAGAGTGTGGAGCCTGTGGTCTCATCTGTCCAACGGAGATACCCTTCATTCAATATATAAGATTTGCCAAGAACATCTTGCTTAAGGAGAGAAAAACCTAAGGAGAGAAAGTCCAACATGGCTCCGGAAGAACTCGAACTTGTTGTATCCGTTCCACCCCATATCCGTGAAAGGGAAGAAGTTTCCCAGATCATGTTCTGGGTTGTCTTAGGCTTGTTGCCTGCAACCCTTGGAGGCATTTACTTCTTCCACTTTTATGCAATAAAGGTCATCGTACTCTCCATTTTAGCTGCGGTTGCAACGGAGGCCTTGTTCCAAAAAGCCCGAAGGTTGCCCGTAACCATAAACGATGGCAGCGCCATTGTTACTGGTCTTCTTCTGGCTTTATGTCTGCCTCCAAAGGTTCCATGGTGGATTCCCGTGATCGGTGGGTTCATCGCCATCTTTCTGGGCAAGCAGATATTCGGAGGTCTGGGCTATAATATTTTCAATCCCGCCCTTGTCGCTAGAGCTGTGCTCCTTTTATCATGGGCTGAACATATGACCAAGGATTGGTATACCGCTTTGAAGGTCGACGCCATCGCCAGGGCAAGCCCCTTGTTCCTTGCCAAGCAGGTAAAAATGGGTTTATTTCAGGTGGATCTGACTCGTTTCTACAAAATTTGCTTATTCGGTAATCCCAGTGGTTGCATCGGCGAAGTTTCGGTATTGCTCCTTTTAATTGGGGGCGGTATTCTCCTCTGGCGAGAGATCATCGATTGGCGCATTCCCGCGGGTTTTATTGGAAGTGTCGCCGTCCTTTGTCCGCTTTTGGGGATGGATCCGATCTTTCATGTTCTCGCCGGGGGCTTGATCCTGGGAGCCTTCTTCATGGCCACCGATTACGTGACCTCACCCATCACCCCAAATGGAAGATTGCTTTTCGGTATAGGCTGTGGTCTCATCACCATATTGTTGAGGTCTTACTCTATATTACTCGAGGGTGTGACCTACGCCATTTTATTCATGAATGCCTGCACACCCTTGATCGATAAATATATCCAACCGCGAAGATTTGGAGTTTCGAAGGGGAAATGAGGAATATTATAAGACTGGGGATAACTTTAATGATGGTTTGCTTTATAGCGGCTGGTAGTTTAGCTGCTACTTATAGCCTTACAAAGGAAAGAATCGCCTTGCAGAAGATGGAAGAGCAATTCAAGGCGTACATGGAGCTCCTCCCTGGGATAACGAGCGCCAAAGATTTCAAGGAGAGAAAGGATTTGTATCCCAAATTTAAGAAGGAATACAAGGATTTGGACAAGGTCTTCGAGGGCTATGTGGAGGGGGAAAGGGTTGGTTTCATCGCTCAAAAGATACCAAAAGGCTATAAGGGACCAATAAAACTGGCTGTGGGAATAACCGTAAACGGAAAAGCGAGTGGAATCGCCGTCATAGAACACAGTGAGACTCCGGGTTTGGGTGCTAAAATAGAGGAAGCCTCATTCCAAAAGCAATTCAAGGGGAAATCCCTAAGTGATCCACTTGAGGTGGGAGAGGATATAGACGCCATCAGTGGAGCCACTACGTCGTCAAAAGCAGTTACAAATGCGGTCAAAGAAGCCCTTGAGTTATGCGAGAAGATAAAATAACCCAAAATTTGGTAAAATAGGTCACTTGACAATATACAGTGAAGAAATTCTGAGGATACAGCTTAGATAGTTGGGGGTGTGGGAATATGAATCAAGTGTGGCACGATTTTAAGAGCGGTATCATCGCCGAAAATCCCCTCTTGCGATTGATGATCGGTTTGTGCTCAGCCCTAGCCGTGTCCACGCGTGTGGAATATGGTATCTTCATGGGCATCGCAGCGAGCTTTGTGCTTTTTTCCTCGAATATCATCATCTCCGCCATTCGGAGATGGACGGCCGATCAGATAAGGATTCCTATATTCATTACGGTAATCGCCTCCTTTGTGACCATCGTCGATCTAGTCATGAGAGCCTATTTTTATCCTGTATATAAAGTATTAGGAGTGTGGATACCTTTAATCGTAGTCAACTGCATCATTTTGGGGCGAGCCGAAGCCTTTGCCTACAAACATAGCATCATGCGCTCCGCTGCCGATGGACTGGGGATGGGCGCGGGCTACACGCTAGTGCTCCTGGTAATGGGCTTCATCAGGGAGTTATCGGGCACGGGCAAGATTATACTCTTCGGGCAGACCTTGGTGAGTCTGGGTGCTGGCTTTGAGCCTCCATCCATCATGATTCTGTTCCCAGGAGCCTTTTTGACCTTCGGTTTTCTCATGGCATTGCTCAATATCGTGCAAAGTAGGGGGAGAAGCTAATGGGCGAAGCGCAACGTCTATTCTTTCTATTCTTAGGAGCCTTACTCATTTACAACATCCTACTCATCCGCTTCATCGCTCTGTGCTCCTTTTTCGGGGTCTCAACCCGGATGACCACATCCATCGGGATGGGGTTGGCAGTTATCTTCGTGATGACCATGGCAAGTGCGGTGAGCTGGGTTGTCTGGAATTATGTTTTGGTCCCCCTTCACGTGGGCGAGTTCCTGTATATTCCAGCCTTCATTTTGGTCATCGCCAGTTTGGTCCAGTTTGAGGAGATGGTCATAAGGAAGATAAGCCCCGCGCTCTTTCGAGCCATGGGGATTTATCTTCCCCTGATCACCACCAATTGTGCCGTTTTGGCTGCGGCGACGGAGAGCGTAAAACCCGGATTTCTGAAATTACATATCCCCTACCGGTTTTCCTTTATCGAATCAATCATTTATACATTGGGTGTCGCCCTTGGTTACACCATTGTCATCATAATGTTCACGGCGATTAGGGAGAGAATCGAGGGAGCGCCGATTCCATCCTCCTTTAGAGGCTTTCCCATCGCCTTCATTGTAGCTGCCCTGATGTCCCTGGCTTTCATGGGATTTGCGGGATTGTTTGGATTGTAAAAGGAGGTTCAGCGGTCAGCAACAGGTATATCGTAGAAACGGACCTTCAGGTAAGGAATCCAAAGTTCAAAACGAAATGAAATAGGGTTTAGGATTTAGGATTTTGAATTTGTTTAGGATTTGAGCCACCTTTCTGGAATTATGTCTAGGGCAGGTCTGTTAGTAGATGTATTTTTGCCAAAGGCAATAAATAAAATTTTGGGGAGAAGGAGAGCATGTGGATTATCTTAAAGGCAGCCCTTTCCATGGCAGGATTGGGATTGGGGCTCGGAATTATACTGGGTATAGCCCATAAGAAATTCGCCGTGGAAGTTGACCCAAATGTTGAAAAAATACTGAATGTTTTACCTGGAGCGAACTGCGGAGCCTGTGGTTACGCGGGATGCGAGGGAGCAGCGGAAGCCATAGCCAAAGGAGAGGCTCCCGTTGAAGCCTGTGTCGCTGGTGGACACGAGATTGCAGAGCAGGTAGCTCACATACTGGGAAAGGATGTACAAAGGAAGCGCAAGCCCACAGTATCGCTCGTTCATTGCAAAGGCGGTAAATCGAAGGTCTCCCACCGTTATAGATATGATGGTATTCCCAGCTGTAGCATGGCCCAGCAAGTGGCTTCAGGACCCCTAATGTGTACCTATGGCTGTCTGGGATTTGGCGATTGCGTGAGGGCTTGCCCCTTTGGCGCCCTATCTTTGGATGGTAATTCGATACCCCAAGTGGATGTGGACAAATGCACGGGGTGTGGGCTCTGTGCCAAAACATGCCCTAAGGATATCATTTCCTTGGTGCCCAAGGATGTTCCAGTAATTGTATTTTGCAATTCGAAGGATAAACCGAGAATCAAGCGAAATATCTGCACCGTGAGTTGTATCGGTTGTAAAGCTTGTGAGAAGGTCTGTGAGGTTGATGCCGTGGTAGTCCAGAATAATTTGGCCGTTGTGAATTACGAAAAGTGCAACGGTTGTGGAAAATGTGTGGGAAAATGCCCCAGGGACTGCCTCAATTTTCTTGAGCTTAAAGCTTAAGCAGCTGAGCGCCTCTCAGAGCTCATAGCTTCTAATCGGGCACAGGCAAGAACTCCCTCACTTGAATCACTCATATCATGGGTGTTAAACTTATGCTAACTTCGAAGCAGTTAAGAGGAAATCGATGCTCACCCGCTACGATAAAGCATTGATTTATTTTTTGCTCCTTTTGGCATCTTTGACCTTCGCGGTGAGCGTGAATTTTGCCAATATTGGAAGAGCTGGCGAATTCGCCATCTCGGCTTGTGGTCGTGAGGTGGGACACTATTCTCTATATCAAAGCCGAAAGGTCAAGGTTCAAGGATGCCTGGGGACAAGCGTGGTCGAGATTTCAGGGAGCAGAGTTCGGATACTCTCTTCCCCGTGTCCCAGGAAGGAATGCACGGCACGGGGGTGGATAAGCAAACCGGGTGAGGTCATCGTCTGTGCACCCAACGAGGTTGTCGTGAAAATCGTGGGAAGCGATGAGGGGAAACCGACTGATGCCGTATCAAAATAGGGCGAAAGAAGTTTTAACCGCGGATTCGGTTAAGATTCACACTCGAAGGTTGGTGCTACTATCCCTCTTTTTGGCCTTGGGCATCGTTCTCTATGTGGTCGAAACGCTTTTTCTTCCCCCCTTTCCCCTACCCGGTGCCAAGCTTGGCCTAACGAATGTGGTTACACTGGTGCTCCTCATTTTTTATTCTTGGCGCGAATGCTTATACAATGTTTTAGCCCGCACCATTTTGGGCTCTTTAATTGTGGGAACCTTTCTTACCCCAGCATTTTATCTCAGTTTTGGCGGTGCATTGATGAGTACCTTCATCATGATCTTTATTTTCAACAGGTTTTATGGGAAATTTAGCTTGGTTGGGGTGAGTCTCACCGGATCGACCACCCACAATATGGTACAATTAACCCTCGCCGGTGCTTTAATTGCCCATCATTGGGGTATTTTATTTCAGGCCCCATTTTTGATACTGATCGCCATACCGACGGGAGCTTTCAATGGAATCATCGCTACATACCTGGTGAAAAGATTGCCGCTCAAAACATCGATTTTGTGAGGAAGAGTTGAGTAAGTTAAGATATCACCTTACAATCAAAGAATTGCCCCTGAGGTCAGACCAAGGGAGAGGCTCTTTCGCTCCAGCGCAAGTAGTCTCTCAAATATAGAGCTTTTGGCGATCATCATCGGGACTGGCAGCAAGGGGCAGACAGCCCTTCAACTCAGCCAAAGGATTTTAAGTGACTTCGAAAGCTTGGGGAATTTAAGTGGTGCCAGTTTGGAGGAACTTTCGAAGATAGATGGGGTAGGCCTTGCCAAGGCGGCAAAGGTTTTAGCCTCCCTCGAGTTGGGAAAGAGATTGGTGCTAGCTTTACCGTTCAAAAGGATGGTGATCTCCACCCCCGAGGATGTGGTGGATTTGCTCATGCCCGAGATGCGTTACTTGGATAAAGAACACTTCAAGGCGTTGATACTGAACACCCAAAATGAGATCCTAAGGATCGTCGATATTTCCATAGGGAGCCTCAATTCATCCATCGTCCATCCCCGTGAGTTATTTAAGACCGCCATTAAGCACAGTGGTTCAGCTCTGATCGTGGTCCACAATCATCCAAGCGGAGACGCGTCTCCAAGTTCCGAAGACATTGCCCTCACGAAGCGGTTGGTCAAATCGGGTGAGATTTTGGGAATTGATGTGCTGGACCACATAATTCTCGGAGATGGAAGATTTACCAGCTTTAAAGAGCGAGGATTGCTATAATTAATAAGGATGGTAGGAAAGGGGAATAAGGGAAATGTTTGATTTCCTCATAGGTCCTTTCGGAAGGGATATGGCGGTTGATCTGGGGACGGCGAATACCAAGGTTCATGTGAAGGGACGAGGACTCGTTCTCATGGAGCCTTCAGTGGTGGCCATAGAAAAGGACGCTGGCAGGATTCTCGCCGTGGGCTCGGAAGCAAAGAGGATGTTGGGAAGGACACCCGGCAACATCGTTGCCATAAGACCGCTCAAGGACGGAGTCATTGCCGACTTCGATGTGACCGAAAGCATGCTCCGGTATTTCATCCAGAGAGTCCATAAGCGCAGGTTTGCGGTGCGACCCAGGGTGGTGGTTTGCGTGCCCTCCGGGGTCACGGAGGTGGAAAAGCGCGCCGTTTTTGAAGCGACCATTCAGGCGGGCGCTAGAGCCGCATATCTGATCGAAGAGCCGATGGCCGCGGCCATCGGTGCGGGTCTTCCCATACAGGACCCCACGGGGAATATGGTCGTGGATATAGGCGGCGGGACCACCGAAGTGGCTGTGATCTCTCTGGGAGGGATCGTATGCAGCGAGTCCATCCGCGTGGGCGGCGACGAGTGCGACGAGGCGATCATCGCCCATGTCAAGAGGGAATACAATGTGATGATAGGAGAAAGAACCGCCGAAGAGATCAAGATAGAAATCGGCTCGGCTTATCCGCTTCCCGAAGAGGAGGATGTGGAGGTCCGTGGTCGAGATCTATTGACCGGCCTCCCCAAGAATATCATCCTCTCCTCCGAGGAAATTCGAGCGGCTATGGAGGAACCCATTGGTGCCTTAGTTTTAGCCATCAAAAGCACTTTGGAAAAAACCCCTCCCGAGCTTTCCAGCGATGTCATGGACAGAGGAATAGTCCTCACCGGTGGAGGCGCCCTCCTCAGGGGAGTGGATGAAAGATTAAGACAAGAGACGGGCATGCCCGTGCACATCACCGAGAATCCTCTTACCTGCGTGGTAATCGGATCGGGAAAGGCTTTAGAAGAGATAAACGTATTAAAGAGGGTACTCATCGGTTCACAACGCTGAAGCGGTGATAAAGATCGTGAGTCGCAGGACAAACCGCATGTCTTAAGACCCTTTGACATGCATCCTAAAGTCGTGCGACTTAAATTTTTGAGGGAGGGTTATCCTTGTACCTTCGCTGGAGACGTGATCGGATAATTCTCGCGGCTTTAATAATGGTGAGCATAGCCATCCTTACCCTTCACTTTAGGGAAAGCGAGGAAGGCTTGGTTCATAGGGTTCAGAGGATAACGGTAGGTCTCATAGCCCCCCTTCAAGCTGGGGTCTCCAGGATGGTGGATCCCTTCCGACATGGCATCCATTTCCTCGCGGAGATTCGCGATCTTAAGCGGGAAAATGAGAGACTGAAAAGGGAAGTGGCGGAACTCAAGAGGGATTTGATTTCGCTCAAAGTGGTAGCCAAGGAAAATCAACGCCTCCGAAGGCTCATTGGGTTTAAGGAGAAAACCACTTTTGAGGTTCTTCCGGCACGGATCATCGGAAAATCTCCCACCGGTTGGCAGGCGATCATCATTTTGGATAAGGGATCTGCGGATGGAGTGAGGAAATACATGCCCGTGGTGGTCGATGAGGGTCTAGTGGGTCAGGTGGTCGGTGTCTCCTCCCATGCCGCACAAATCCAACTAATAACCGATTCCAAAAGCGGTGTTTCTTGCCAAATCTTGAGCACGGGTGAGCGTGGAATCTTACAGGGCGAGACAGGTGGGGAGCTAAAGCTGAACTTTATCCCTAAGGATTCCAAGGTGAGGAAGGCGGATGCGGTTATAACATCGGGATTGGGAGGCGTTTTCCCTCCCGGAATTTTCGTGGGCACCGTAAGTGAGATTAAGGTCAATCCCTATGGGCTATATAAAGAGGTCAAAGTGAAATCTTCCGTGGATTTCTCGAAGTTGGAGGAGGTTTTAATCATCACCAATCCTCCACCAAAAACGTCCTTTCCCGCAGAGGGAGGTTAAATATGCCCTCCTATCTTTTGGGTTTTTTGGTCTTGTTGGCCGCGTTCATCCTACAAACGACGATTGCTCCGCATATAGATATTAGGGGTGTTCAACCCGATTTTATCCTTATCGTGGTGGTCACTTACGCCTTCATAGAGGGTCCCGCGATAGGTTCAGTAGCGGGTTTTTTTGGAGGCTTGTTACATGATCTGGTTTTAACCCAGATCGTGGGGATTCATGCCCTGTGTAAAACCATTGTGGGCTACGTCGCTGGCTTGGTGGAGAGAACCATCTTCGCCGAAAGCATCTTCTTACCCATGGCTGCCATCTTCCTGGCTTCGCTATTGAATCAACTGATTTATGCTGCAGTCATCTTTTTGTTAGGCTATGAGGTTCCATTTCTAATGGTATTGATGACCATAATTATTCCCTCTGCCTTTTATAATAGCTTGCTCACGCCCCTTGTTTATCCGGTGGTTTGCAAATTGGCGACTCCTTAAAAGGTCATGAGTCATGAGAGATGGGTCACAATATCAAATTACCAAAATTAAAATGACCAAGACAAAAACCAAAATCTAGAAGAATATTAGTTTTGAATTTCGAAAATTTGGATTTTGAATTTGTTTAGGATTTAGAATTTGGAATTTAGGATTTTTAAAGCCTACTTTTTGGAACTATGTCTAGAGCACATTAAAATAATGTATAAATTTAGGGTAAAATATCGAAAATCTGGCATTTTAAGATTCCTTTCGCATCTTGAAACCGTACGTGCATTTGAAAGGGCGGTGAGGCGAGCAAACCTCCCCTTCGCTTTAACCAAGGGCTTTAGCCCCAAACTCAAGATTTCCTGGGGTCCACCCCTTCCCGTTGGTTTTAGTACCTGCGCAGAGTATGCTGATTTCTTCCTCACTGACTACCTGAATCCTGAGAGTATCATTGATTCCTTAAATAAAGCCTTGCCCCGTGATATTCGTGTCTTGGAAGCAAAATATGTTCCGTTACATTCTGCCTCTTTGATGAGCATAATCAATGTAGCCAGCTACAAAACGTTGATCAAAGTTGATCCCGGTCTGTCCCGCGAGGAGCTCAAGGATGGCATGGATGGGCTTTTGACTCGGGGAAGAATTTCGGTTTTCAAGAAACGCGAAAGGGCAGTGGATTTACGGCGATCACTCTTGGATTTTGAGGTTAAAGAAGTTAAAAATGGCCAGGTTACTCTGAGGTTCTCTCTTCAGGTCGGGGGCAAGGAGAGTATCAGAGCGGAGAATCTCATAAAAGCGCTATTTGAGCGGTTTCCAAAATCCTTGTCATTTGAAATAATTGAAATTACGAGAATGGGTCTTTATGTAAAGGTGGGCGATGAATTCATCGATCCCCTACGAATCCGAGAAGCGACCAGCGATCAGCGATGAGCGGTTTAGTTATTTTACCGAAAGTCGCTCGTCGAACATCGCTCACCGGTTTAGTCTCACCTTATTATGGAGGGATAATATGGCTGAACTAAAAGAGATAATGATCTCGGTGGATGATTTTGAGACCCGGGTAGCCATTTTGGAGAAGGAGAGATTGGCCGAGATTTACGTGGAGCGAAACGATGCTCCATCCATCATGGGCAACATCTATCTGGGGCGCGTTAGCAGCATATTGCCCGGCATGGATGCAGCCTTTGTGGATATCGGCCAGGAGAAAAGTGCCTTTTTGTGCGTAGGGGAAGTCGTCTTTCCCGAGGAGGTGGATTCCTTACCCCAAAAGATACATTACTTTTTAAAACCGGGTCAGGATATATTGGTTCAGGTTGCCAAGGGACCCATGGGCACAAAGGGTGCCAGGGTAACAGCTCAGATCGCTTTACCCGGCAGACATCTGGTCCTCCTTCCCTTCGGGGATTCCGTTGGAGTATCCCGCCGTCTTTCCGAAGACGAGAGGGAAAGATTGCGAATTCTTTGCGAGGGCATCAAGCCCGATGATATGGGCCTCATCGCCAGAACGGTCGCTCAAGGTGTGGGACTTGAGCGGTTAAAATCAGATCTCAAGTATCTCATCAGGACTTGGAGAAATCTTCAGCGCCAGGCCGAAAAGAGTAAAGCACCGAAGGCCATCTACAGGGAAGAGGGACTCGCACTGCGTGCCGCAAGAGACATATTCACTTCCGATTTTATACAATTGGTCATCGATTCTCCCAAGGAATACAAAAAGATCCAAACATTCTTGAGTAAAACTTCTCCGGGGCTCAAAGACCGCGTGAAGCTTTATTCGGGAAGCATCCCCCTATTCGAAAAGTACAACGTTGATTCCCAACTTAAGAAGGCCCTCAGGAGAAGAATTTGGCTAAGGTCAGGAGGATATATCACCATTGACACCACGGAAGCCCTCACCGCCATCGACGTCAACACGGGCAAGTATGTCGGGAAGACCAGCTTGCAACGGACCATCCTCAAAACGAATCTTGAGGCGGCTCGAGAGATCGCGGATCAAATTCGTTTGAGGGATATCGGTGGAATCATAGTGATAGACTTCATCGACATGGAGGATCAAAAAGACAGGGAGAAGGTTTTTTCAACCCTAAATGAAGCCCTGGCCATGGATAGGGCAAAGACTAATGTGGGGGAATTTTCGGAATTTGGTGTAGTGGAGATGACCAGGAAAAAATTCTGGCAGGGACTATTGGAAAGCTTATGTGCTCCCTGTTTAAGCTGCGAAGGATCGGGTGTGATGCTTTCCGATACCGCGGCGGGAATTGAAGCCTGGCGAGGGATAAAAGGGTTTTGTCGAGCCAAATCTTCGGAGGCTTTGCTGTTTAAAGTTCATCCCAGGGTGATCAACTTTCTTGCGGCGAGGAGAGCCAAATTGCGCAAGAGAATGGGAAGAGATGTTTACCTTTATGGCGACCCCACGTACTCACCGGAGGGCTATGAACTCGTGAGCGAGGGTTCCCACAGAAAGATAAAGCGTGTCTATAAAGAGCTGTGCAAGGAATATGCCATCCTTCACCTCACCTGAGATTAAACGAAAGTTCTAAAACCCAGCTGAGTTCAAAATTTTTACAGCCCAGACTCGCTCTGCAAGCGGCCCTGAGCAGCAAGTTTATGCGTTTTATGACCCACCTATAATTTATGTAAATTGACAACTAAAGTCCTTCTTTGTTAGGATAGAGTGCTGGTTAAGGGAGGAATTATTGCATGCCGTATGCTATTATTGAATCTGGGGGCAAACAATATAAGGTTCAGAAGGGAGAAGAAGTTCTCATCGAGAAAATAGAGGGCAAGCCCGGTGATAAGGTAAAGTTCGATAAGGTAATTTTCTTAAGCCATGGCGATCAAAAGATTCATCAAAAAGAGGTGCTTCCCAAGGTAAAGGTGAAGGGCACTATCGTCGAGCAGTTAAAGGGCGAAAAGATAATCGTATTCAAATATGAACCGAAGAAGGGGTATAAGCGGATGAGGGGACACAGACAACTCCTAACCAAAGTGAGGATAGATGATATAAATGTCCCCAAAAGCCAAAGAATGATCTAATTGAAAATACTCTCAACTACCAGCTAACAAACTCCCAACTATCCGGAGGTTGATAAAATGGCTCATAAAAAGGGAATGGGAAGTTCCAGAAATGGAAGAGATAGTCGATCCAAGCGCTTGGGAGTTAAGCGTTATGGTGGTCAGTTCGTGACGGCGGGGAGCATCCTCGTTCGCCAGCGAGGTACGAAGATAAAACCCGGTCTCAATGTAGAGCTTGGGCGCGATTATACGCTTTTCGCTTTGATCGATGGCTATGTGATGTACGAATCTCGCAATAACTCGCGTAAGGTAAGCGTGCTCGCGCAGGCTTAAGCCTAGAAACGAATCTCGAATTGACCCAGGGTATGACCATCGGTTCTTTATAAGGTCATTCTGATTTCTTATAACCTGGGTCGTTATTTTTTATGCCAAAAATAGGGGGCATTCAAAGGCGTGGTGACCTTCATCGACGAAGCTCGAATTTTCGTCAAAGGTGGTAAGGGTGGAAATGGTTGCGTGAGTTTCAGGAGGGAAAAGTTTGCTCCCAAAGGCGGTCCCGATGGTGGCGATGGGGGCCGGGGTGGCGATGTCATTTTAAGAGTTGCGAGATCCCTGCGCACGCTCATGGATTTCCACTACCAGCACTATTTTAAAGCCGAGGACGGAAGGCATGGTCGAGGAAGCAATAAACATGGCCGAAGCGGGAAGGATTTAATCTTAAGGGTTCCCCTAGGCACAGTGATCAAGGACGAAGAAGGGAAAGTCCTTTGTGACCTGGTTGAAGATGGAGAGGAGTTCATCATCGCCAGGGGCGGTCAGGGAGGACGGGGCAATGCCAGATTTGTAACCTCTGTAAGACAAGCTCCCTCCTTTGCCGAGAAGGGGGAACCGGGGGAAGAACGCTGGATTTCCTTGGAGCTAAAACTCCTCGCTGACGTGGGGTTAATCGGCTATCCCAATGTGGGTAAATCCACCATCATCAGCAGGATATCCGCTGCTAAACCAAAGATAGCGGGCTATCCATTCACCACACGGGTTCCGCATTTGGGAGTTGTCAGTTTATCCGATGGAAGGGACTTCGTTGTGGCTGACATCCCCGGATTGATCGAAGGAGCACATAAGGGTGCCGGACTCGGTCATGCTTTTTTGAGGCATATCGACAGGAGTGCCATCCTCGTTCACGTTTTGGACCTCTCGGGAATCGAGGGGAGGGATCCCATCTCGGATTTTGAAACTGTCCAAAGGGAACTTAAACTATACAAACCATCTCTCGCGAAGCGTCCACAAATAGTCGCAGGAAACAAACTCGATCTCCCATCCGCTAAAGGAAATTTACCCCGCGCCATCCAATATTTTAGGGAGAAAGGATATCAATTCTTTCCCATCTCAGCCGCTACTGGAGAAGGGATAAAGGAGCTGCTATATGCAATCGCCGGGAAGCTTGAAGAAGTGAAACGAACTAAGCGTCGAAGAAAAGCAGCTGTACATCGGGTTTTGAGTTTCCAAGAGGATGAGAGGGAACTCTCGATCTCAAGGGCGGAAAATGGAGTCTTCCTGGTGAGGGGGAAGGCAATAGAGCGGCAGACGGCCATGACCGATTTCGACAACGAAGAAGCAGTGGCCTATCTGCAGCAAAGATTCAGGGAAATCGGGCTGGAGGATGCACTTAAAAAGGCGGGGGCGAAGGAAGGCGATGCCATAAAGATCGGCTCCATGGTGTTTGACTTCCGCCCCTCCTAACATATAAATTAGTGGGAAAGCAACTCTTTTTAATGAAAAATTCAAAATGAAAAAATAAAAATGACAATCTAAAATTAAAAATGGTAAAAGCTCAAAAAAGAGTAGGGAATGTTGGTGTTCCAATGCATTAACTTTTTGAATTTGATTTGGGCTATTAACGAGTTAGGTTTACA
>DDKQ01000069.1:0-14844 GCA_002339355.1 Candidatus Subteraquimicrobium carltonvillense
ACCAGGCAGGCAATGCGGGCTCCTCAGAATTAACGGTGATTGTAAATAATCCTCCGGCTGCTCCCAAAGATGTCTCCCTTACCCCAAAGGAAGACAAGATTGAGATCGCTTGGGCAGCGAATACCGAACCCGACCTAGCGGGTTATAATGTCTACCGAGCGACTTCTCCTGATGCCATCCACGAAAAGATAAATGAGGAATTGATAATCGAGCCAATCTTCAATGATACTGAAATCATCCCCGATATTGAATATCATTACATAGTAACCGCTGTTGACAGGTCCGGCAAAGAATCGGATGCACCTCCTGCTCCTCCCATGTATCTTACCGCGACTATGACGGGAGAAGGAATAGACCTCAGTTGGACAGCCAGCTCCGAACCGGATGCAATAGGTTATAACGTTTATCGGGCTACCTCTTCTGAAGGTGATTACGAGAAGATAAATGAGGAGCTGGTAACCACAACGACTTTCACCGATGTCAAGGCTACCCAAAGGGTTACTTACTATTACGTAGTCAAAGCCGTAGACAGAATAGGCAAAGAATCGGAGGCTTCCAACGAGGTATATGTCTCAATAAATTATTGAATTTGGGATTATTTAACTTGGTCTGCCTTTAACCTCTTATTTTTTGTCCTTTGTTTGATCTTTCCGCTTTATCTTTGCAATTCTGCAAAAGCCGTCAAATTTGCCGTTTCCCTCTTCCGCGTAACTCTGTCGCTTGAGTCCGGTGAAGAAGGATCAACGAAAATAAAAATAACCAACCTGAGCAATACGAAGCTAATCATTGAGGCATCCACAATGGACTTCATACCTTCAAAACGAAGTTTAAGAACACAGGCAATATCCATTTGGATGTGGAGCAAAATATCGAAATTCGAGATAAAAATGGTGAAGTGGTGGCGACTTTGAAACCAATCAAGAAGAGGATTTTGCCAGGTAAAACGGAAACACTAACCAGCGCCTGGAGGGAAATACCAGTTTTTGGTAAATTTGTGGCAACCGCTGCCGCTGAAGCAGGTTTGCATGAGCCCTTAGTTAGAAAGGCGGAATTTTGGATTACTCCTGTTTTCTCTTCGGGCACTTTCCACTGAATACATGAAAACCAGTGAGGACAAGACGGGAATCGAGAAAGCACTTAGCGGGAGCAATGGCAAGCAACTTCCATTAGTCTGGAGAGTCGAGTTCTATATTAAGAGCACCCAATATCCGTGAAGTTTCCTCAGGCGTGCAGAGAAGGAGCTGCCCAATTCGCTGATGTAAGACCAGTGCAAACTCCTCAAGTACATCTCGACCAAGTAGAGATGGTAATTCCAGTAGTTCTCTTCGAAGGCTCTCCTCAGATGGTTCATATCCAACCCAGAAGGCTAAGACATCTACCAGTATCTCTTTGACGTAAGAGTCCATCTTTAGGATGGTCTTAACTGGAAAGGCTTTTATTCGTCCTCCGATACCAGTAGCCCAAGCAAACTCGTCAAATTCTGCATAGTCCAAACCGATACGCAGTGCATCCTTTGCAGAGATTGTGGTTGCATCTGCGCCTGAATCTACCAATAGTTCGATGCTTTGTTCCAAATCAAAGTCGGGAAAGTATAGTTTTGCGAAGACATAAGGTCGGGAGATATTCTGCTCTGATTTGAAGTAGCCGCGGACCATTTAATGACCCCACTCATCAGTCCGTGGGGGACGATTAGGAGCTTCCTTTCGGTCGATAAGAACTCGACTACGGTCTGTCCTCTTGGAAGACCTTTTTGGTCCAAGGTTTTCAAGAGATTTTTAAGGTCGCTATCTACGGCTTGTACCTGTCTCTTATACACCGCAACCCACCTATTTGGATGCTTGCTTACCAGTTCATCTCGGTGTTTCTCTAGAAAGAGGGTATCACGCTTGAATTGATTTATATCTTTTTTGTCTTTTCTGGTAACAGCAATTTGCTTGTTCATGTTCTCACCCTTTCAGGAGCCTTTTCAACCCTTCTTCTTTCCCGCTCGCTTAAACTTAAGATATTTGATGTAGTCTTTTATCTGTTGCAGTTCCTCATCTGTCAAGTCGTTTATGGTTCTCACGACAATCCCTGCTAGATCAGGCTTACCAGCAGTCCCGCCTGCCGGACGAGCAGGCATGCGTGTCAATTGTTTGCCCTCACCTGGTGTTAAATAGCCAGCTAAGATCATTAACTGCGTGTACGGCACCTCATAGGCTTGGGACAGCTTAGACAAAATTCTTGGCGAAGGCTCTTTTACCTTATCATTCTCTAGCAAATTCAGGTAACCGTTTGAGACTCCACTTATCACTTCTACTTGACGCAGCGTAAGTCCCTTCATTTTTCTTAAGAGTTTTAACTCGCTCCCAAGGGTCATACTAAACTTCCCTTCTCACCATTTGAATAATTACATTTCTTGCTTTAAAAGTCAAGCAAACTTTGAAATTTGGGGGCAGTCCCCACACAATCTTTTCATCTGCGACTTTAAATCATTATTTCAAATTTTCAGTTCTGCAGGTAGCGCATAATGCTCTTGACCTCAATTTGCTTTATGTTAACGTTAATTAAAACCTAAATATAGACTAGCCGAAGCTCGCGCTAATTACCAGGCTGGCGAGGGTGTTTCTCTCCAGGATTACCTCACTCAGAAGGGGAAGGACAAAATCCGCCATCGCCGCGAAGTCTATCGGTAAAAAGTCCTCATTCAAAATATTTTGCCTGCCTGTTTCGGCAGACAGGCGGAGGATGAGCCCCCACCCTACCTGGAATAACAGACCTAAAGGTCTGTTTCTACGATTTTGGGGGGATTTTTTGGGACGGGGTTTTGACACAAAAATGTCAGAATTACGGGTTGAGCCAATTTTCAGTTTTTAGACCAGCCCTTTGGGCAATGAGTTCGTAGTGATCGTCTTGATGCCACAGAGAACAGTTATTCTCCAGGGCAGTTGCGGCAATCAGGATGTCGATGGTGGGGATGGTGATCCCCTGACGTTTCAGGTCAAAACCGAGCTTAGCAGCCCGCTTGAAAACATTCCAGTCGAGAGCGAACTCCTTAAAAGTGGTCATATCATTTAAAACTCTTTGATAGTCTCCATCACTGGCTGTTCCTTGAAGTACTTCTACCGCAATGATGCCATTAATGGCAACCTCGTCGGCTTCAATGAGTTTCTTGACGGCTGATTTAAGACTTTCTGAGGTTCCCGGCTGGTAATAATCAATCCAAACCGAGCTATCTATTAGAACCATTGGCATTTACCTCTCAGCTCTTTGTTTTTCCAGGTCCTTGAGGGTTATTGCCATTTTAACCTTGCCGGCATGGGCAGCCGCTTCCTTTAAGCGACGCCGGCGAATCATCTCCTTAAGTGCTATCTCAATTGCTTCGCGTTTGGTTTTTACCCCGCTTACTCGTTTTGCCTCTTCAATTAGGTTTGGATCAACCGCAATTGTGAACCTCATCTTATCACCTCTAATAAGCATATAATATCAGCACATTTTGATGATGTCAATCCCAACAACTTTCGCTAGAACCTTTGCTGTCAAACTCTTTTGTTTTTGCGAGCCAAGCCGCAGCGCTACAACCACAAAATCTTTGCTTCCTTCTCCAGCTTCTTAAATTCTTTATCACCCGTTATAACCTCGCATTCATTTTGAATAGCGAGAGCGGCGGCAAAACAATCGCCAAAAGCAATTGAATGCTTCGCTTTAAACTTGGAGGCTTCATGAGTGATTTCTCTATCTGCTTCAACCAAAACGATGGGAAGCTGGTCGATAACGCTTACGCATTCTTCGGCTTCTTTTTCTCCCTTGGCACGATGCATAGAATAATAAACCTCACCCCAATTTACGATGCTCATTAAAAGCTGGCACTTCCCTTTTTCAGAATCCTCTAGAGCTTGTTGAACAATATCAGCTCCTTCCTCGCCTTCCAAATAGGCTATTAAGGCATAGCTATCCAGCACCAACTTCTTTTTCACTTTGAAGCCTCCTCTTTCCGATCCGAGAGAAGAACCTTCAGAGCCGATTTACCTCTCTGAAACATCCCACGAGCATCTTTGATGGGATTCGTCAAAAGTGGTTTTATCACTATTTCGCCGTTCTTTTCTTCGACCTTTACTTTCGTGCCCTTAATGATGTGGTATTTTTTTCTCAAGTTTGCTGGAATCACAATCTGTCCTTTTGCAGTAGCCTTTACGATTGCCATGTTTAACATCTCCTTTATGTTATAACTTATGAAAAAAGTACAACATTTTGAATTAAGAGTCAACCAAAAAATATATCCTACATTTTTGAAGACGATGCCCCTGTCTGCCAACAGGCAAGCGACAGGCAGGCCACGCTACAGTGGATTAAATGTAGAGGCGGGTTTTGCCTGCCCGTCCGGCAGGTGCCCGCCCAAATATTTTGCCTGCCTGTCGCAGAGACTATCGCAGAGAAGCGGGAGACAAGCTCCCGCGCTACTAAGGTGAGGATGCTACAAAAGGACTTGAAGCCAGAGGTCGACACACATGCCTAAGAAGATCAATCCAAGGTAGGGATAAGCGGATATCTTATAAACCCTCCAGGCATCCCTCTCTCCTCGTCTTCTGGAAAGATAAACATTGCTCAAAAACATCAGGATTCCCAATACATTGGCAATGATTAAATAAAGCATGGAGAATTTGCCCACAAAATAGAGACCAATGGTCGTTGCATAAAGAAGGATGGATAAAGCCAGCAAAGTTCTTATTGTGGTTTCGATTCCCCGATTGATGGGAAAAATCACCACACCGGCTTGGAAGAAATCGTCTCGATAAGCGGTCATCAAACTCCAGACGTGAATGGGAGTCCAGGATAAGATGAGTAGACAGAGCAATCCGATGGTCAAATCGAGTTTATGGCTTATGGCAGTATATCCCACCAAGACGGGTGCAGAACCCGATATTCCTCCCAGAATGTGGGTTATGGACCGCTTGCGACCGACCACCGCCGTTGTAATGCCCAAGGCTCCAGAAAGAAAGCAAAGAGGATGTAAATACCAGGCAAGAGCAAGAGCGATGATCAACAGACCGATGGCATAGGGCAACACTTTCTCAGGTGGATCGATTCGCTTGGAAGGGAGGGCGCGGTGCTTGGTTCTTCTCATGAGAGCATCGACTTCGCGATCGAGGTAGTTGGTGAGACCATTGCAACCAGCGCTTCCCAGAATAACAGCAACGGCGGTTATCAGAAGAAGGTTGGACGGAGGAAATCCCTTTCCAGCCACTATGGCGGCGCAGATACCGATGAAGGCGAGAAGGATGGTTTCCTTTGGTTTCATCACCTCGACATAATTCTTGACCGTTGCTACGGCATTACTCACTAACTCTTCCTCTTCTACCTTTTCGACGACCATTTATCCTGCGTTCCTCTAACAGGTCTAAAGGCCTGTTTCTACTGCTTTGAAAACGCGTTTCTACAAATGATTGGTCTAGTTATTTGACACATGATCGATATTTCCTCTAACGAAATAAAAAATCGAATTTAACGCCCTAATCTATAAGCTTCCCTTCTATGCTTTACTCTTACAATTGTGATAGTCTTGTTCTCGTCATCAATCGTATATAAAATCCGATAATTCCCGTAACACAGTCGCCATTCCTCTCGATTAGTAAGCTTTTTGGAATTCACAGGTCGTGGACCTTGGGCTAATGATCGAATCAGTTCCGCCAATCGAGTGCGATGACTCGGTGTAAGCTTCTTCACATCTTTTTGCGCTCGTGTTTTAATCTTGAGTTGGTACATCCCTTTTTTGCTCAAGTTCTGCCATGAATTCCTCGAAATCTCGAACAGCTTCACCTTCAGCAGCTCTGAAGTCGGCTATATCTTCCAGATCTTCGAGTAAGTCCACGAGGGCATTAAACCAATCAATGTCCACGAGTACAGCCGCGGCCTTCCCACGTTGGGTGATATATATCGGTTCTTTATTCTTCCTTAATTCTTGAAGCACCAAGGCAATTTTATCCCTGACTTTGCTACTCGGCAAAATCTTCACGCCCATTATTATCACCTCTGTTGTACAGTATACTGTCTCATTGTTTTGAAATCAATTAAATTTTTAGTATCTGGTCTCAATCCGAACCAATTCTCGATAAGCCAGAATGAGCCGCTGAGTAACCGGTCCAGGTAGACCGGTTCCGATGGGATGAACGGCTACCTGAACAATGGGCAGAATCTCCATCAAAGAATTGGTCAAAAAGCATTCCTGGGCTTGCATCAACGCATCGGGTGGAAAATTCCCCTCACGAATCGGTATCTGAAGCCCTTTTGCTAGTTCCAAAACCAACCGCCTGGTTATGCCAGGAAGGATACCAGCATCCATGGGAGGAGTGATTAAAGTATTATCTCGAAAGATGAAAATATTGCTAACCGCCCCCTCAGCTACGAAACCCTTGGTGTTCAGGAGAATCGCCTGATCTACCCCAGCGGTCTTTGCCTCCATCAGAGCCAAAATATTATTCAAAAAATTCATCGATTTTACCCTCGCCAATGGCGAGAGATCATTTTGGCGTGTATTCGTTATGATCGCCCTTGCTCCCTTCTCATATAACTCATGGGGATAGGGTTGGAAAGGTCGGGTGATGATGACCACGGTGGACTTGGGGCAAGTTGAAGGATCGGGACCGGTTTCTCCCTCTCCCCGCGAGATGGTCAATCTCACATAGGCATCGGATAAATCATTCGCCCTAATGGTCTTTTGAACTGCGGTCTCGAGTTCTTCCTCTGTGACACCGAGTTTCAACCTTAAAACCGTGACCGATTTGAATAAACGTTTTATATGCTCGGTCAATCTAAATACCCGACCATTGTATGACCGCATGGTCTCAAAGAGACCATCGCCGTAGAGAAAACCGTGGTCAAAGATGGAAATCTTAGCCTCCCTTTTCGGGACGAGACGACCGTTTAAATACACTATCTCTTCCATAAAGCTTCTTCTTAGCCCCCGTAGAGCGATCCTTTGAGGATCGCTTTTCAGTTTGCTAAACCTCTTAAGCGAGGCTGAAAGCCTAAGCGAGGCTGAAAGCCTCGCACTACAGATTCAATGCTTTAATCAGAGCTTTTGCCTTATCCAAGGTCTCCACATATTCAGCCTCTGGATCCGAATCAAAAACTATGCCCCCACCCACCTGGAAATAAGCCCTGCCTTCGGTTATCAAAAAGGTTCGGATGACTATACTCAGGTCCATATCGCCCGCGAAACTCAAGTAGCCTATGGAGCCAGTATAAATGTTTCTTCTGGTCGGTTCGAGCTCATCTATTATTTCCATGGCTCTTACCTTTGGAGCTCCCGTTATTGAACCTCCCGGGAAACAAGCCTTCAGGAGGTCAAAGCGGTCTTTATCCTCACAGATTCTTCCCTCAATCGTTGAGACCAGATGAAAGACGGTGGCGTAAGTCTCCAGGACCATGCACTCGGATACCCTGACCGATCCGTACTCGCAAACCCGCCCCAGGTCGTTCCTCTCAAGATCAACTATCATTATGTGCTCGGCTTTATCCTTCCCACTATCCATGAGCTCCTGGGCCAGTACCCCATCTTGCACTGGACCTTTGCCCCTTGGTCGAGTCCCCTTGATCGGTCTCGTTTCCACCCTTCCTCCATTGAGTCTTAGAAACCTCTCCGGAGATGCGCTGACCACAGTGATTCCATCGAAATTCAAAAAGGCAGCAAAGGGTGCTGGATTTATGCCCCTGAGCCTGTGGTACAATTCGAAGGGAGATATAGGTAAAGCGGTCTCAAACCTCTGGGAGAGGTTCACCTGAAAGATATCACCAGCGATGATGTATTCCCTCGCCGCCTGCACCGCTTCCAGATATCCCTCCTTGGTGAAATTGGAGCGGAGCGAAACCTTGCCGTGTTGTAAGGATTGACGCACCAAATTCGTTTCCTTCCGCAACTTATCTTCAAGCTCTCTCAGCCTGGCTTCGGCTCTAATCTCAGCTTTAGTCCGATGCTCCTCGGGAAAACCGGTGGAGACCAGATAAATCTCGCCATTGAGATGATCAAAGACCACCCCTCGGTCGTAAAAACAGAGGTAACAATGGGGCAGGTCTAAATCGTCGATGGCTTGGGACGGAAGTTCCTCGATGAAGTGGCAAAGATCATAAGCAAAATACCCCACCGCTCCCCCTAGGAAAGGGAATACACCAGGTGGTGCATCTAGTCGGTAGCGATTCAGCAAACTCCTGAGGATATCGAAGGGGTTACCCTCAAGCATTCGGTGATGAGACTCCTCTGTGATCTCGATTTTACTACCTTTGCTTCTGAAGATGAGGAAGGGGTCACTTCCCATAAAAGAGAACCGTCCCAATTTTTGAGGGTCCATCTGACTATCCAAAAAGAAGCTATGGGGTTCATCCTTCAAGCGCCCAAAGGCTTCGAAAGAGGAGATGGGAATGGAGATTTCTTTCACCAAGGGTACTACCAATTCTCTCGATAGGAGATTTTTCACAATCCCCACCAGACCTAAAAAATTGGGCACCCAACCGATTAGCTGGGTGCCCAATTTAGGCTGACATACTAATCTAGGGACAAGTATAATACGAGTCCCCTCCCCTTTCAAGACAAATCCTTACCCCACAATCTTCAATTTTTCCTTCTTCATCTCTCTTCAATCTTCGGCAGTTTCGATTTCTCAATGAGAGTACATAAAACCTCAACTATCTTTGGATCGAATTGTGAGCCGGCATTTTTCTTTAACTCCTTCACCGCACCCTCCAGGGTGTAAGCGGGACGATAGGGTCGTTCGGAGGTCATGGCATCAAAGGCATCCGCAACTCCCAATATCCTCGATCCCAGGGGGATTTCTTCGCCCCTGAGTCCAGATACATAACCATTTCCATCGTAGTGCTCATGATGATGGAAAATGATGGGTATCACCTTCTTAAACAATGGAATGTGTCCAATTATCTGAGTTGCTATCAAGGGGTGTTTTTTCACCTTGTCATATTCTTCCCTAGTTAATTTCGCGGGTTTGTTGAGGATATCCTCATCGACTCCTATCTTCCCGATGTCGTGCAGAAGCGAAGCGGTCCTTATCGTGTCTATCTCCTCTTTTGTTAAGCCCAATTCGCGAGCGATGGTTACGGCGTAGCTTGTCACGTGCTCAGAATGCCCACTGGTATAGGTATCTTTAGCCTCGATGGCTTTAACGAAAGCCTTCACCGTCTCCATATATAACTCCTCAAGCTGAGTGAACAACTGGGCATTCCTTATGGCTACAGCTGCCTCACCAGCCAAGATGGATAATGTCCTCAAATCATCTTTGGTGAATTCATGGAGGTAAGTGGCACCCACATTGAGCACCCCGATTATTTTATCTTCGACTTTTAAAGGAACGCATAATGCGGAATAGAGTTCCTCCTTGGACTTAAACTTCTTGAATCTGGTATCTTTCGAAATGTTCGATATGAGCAGGGGTTTTTCCATCTTTGCTACCCAACCCGCTATCCCCT
Source organism: Candidatus Subteraquimicrobium carltonvillense (assembly GCA_002339355.1). Taxonomy (GTDB): domain Bacteria; phylum Actinomycetota; class Aquicultoria; order Subteraquimicrobiales; family Subteraquimicrobiaceae; genus Subteraquimicrobium; species Subteraquimicrobium carltonvillense. The sequence goes on from DDKQ01000069.1 coordinate 9,454, forward strand.
CGCCCAGTTTCAAGCGGGTTTTCTCCACGGCTTCCTGGCTCAAGCCCTTGGCCGCTCTGATCCTGAGCTCCTTCGTTTCCTCATCGAGAAGCATCACGGAACCCGTATTGGCATGCAGGATATGCAAAGAGGATTTTAAGATGAATTCCAATACTTCATGGATGTTGAAGGTCGAACCCAAGACCTTGCTCACTTCGAACAACGTGGTCAATTCGTTGATTCTCTCCTGTACCGTTTGCTCCAGAGATTTGCTCCAGGCTTCGAGGTGCTTTTGAGATTTAATTAAATTAGCTTGAGTTCGCTTCAGCTTTCTCGTAACTCTCTGTAAATGCGCTATGGTGCGATTTCTCTGGTCAGATATCACCCCTACCATTAATCCTACAACTACAAAGAGGAGGCTCCCGGCAATGTTTTGACTCATTAAATTGGCCGTCAAAATGTGCGGGAATAAGTGAATAAAGCCTAAAATTAAACTTGTGCCCAGTCCTCCCTTGAGACCCCACCAATAAGCTCCCAAAATGATGGGAACATAAAAGATATGAGTGTAAATGATCTCCATCCTCAGGATAAAATGGAAATAGTATTCTACAACGGCACATAAAATTATTCCTCCACCAATAACTCCTATCTTAAGTGGGTTCTTTTTTGAAAAATTCTTCATTTTTTCACCTAAACTTGAAAGATTCCATTATCTTTATCGGGCAAAGAAATCGCCGACTTTAGCAAAGAGCTACAGTTTTGTTACACTTTACCTCACCTCCTCCCAGAAAATCCGCTCAAAACAGAAACTTAAGTGGTTCGATGAAATTGAATTGTGAGGTAATGCACTTCTTGATGGAGGGATATTTCAATGGAATATTCATAGATGTGGGACTTCACTCGTATCTGAGGGCTTCAATGGGGTCCAATCGAGAGGCTTTGTAGGCGGGATAGACGCCAAAAAATATCCCCACCATCGCGGAAAAGCCGAAGGCGATGAGAACAGACCAGAGGGTAACTTGACTGGGTACAAATCTATTGAGTAAAAGGGAGCCACCAGCGCCCAATGCAATTCCAATTATGCCCCCAATCATGCTCAAGGTCACCGCCTCGATTATAAATTGGATCATTATATCAAAAGTTCTGGCTCCAACAGCCTTGCGAATTCCAACCTCCCTCGTTCTTTCTGTCACCGAGACGAGCATGATGTTCATAATGCCAATTCCACCCACGAGAAGGGATATACCCGCGATGCCTCCCAGCGCTAAGGTGAGGGTTCCCATCATGCTCTGAAAGGTCCCTAGAATCTCCTCTTGAGCTAGAACGGAAAATTCGTCGGGACTGAGTCTTTCGGATAAAATTTTCTTGATTTCAATCATAGCTTCATCGAGATCATCGGGGTGGGTTGCTTCCACGAGAATTAGCCCCACATTCTTCACCCCGAAGAGCCTCTGAGCAACTGTTATGGGAATCCAAACCTGGTCATCGAGGTTGATCCCCATCATACCACCTTTGCGAGTCATCACTCCCAGTACGGTGAATTTTTGCCCGGCCAAACGAACTTGCTTTCCAATGGGATTCGTCCCCTCAAAGATATCCTCAGCCACAGTTGCCCCTAAGGTACATACCTTTCTTGCCCTATCGACCTCCAAACGTTCAAAGAAACGGCCTTGAGCTGTGGGGAAATTTCTCACCGGAACATAGTCGTGGGTGGTGCCCAATATCTGAGTGGATCTCGAGCGATTTCCAAACTTTACCATGCCCGCCTCCTGCAAAAGGGGAACCGCTTTCTTCACATGAGGAGCCCTCCGAGGAAGGATCTGTGCATCCTCGTAGGTGAGTTTGCCAATTAAACTACTTATGGCATGCCCACCTCCGGGGCGCATCTCTATTTTGCCAGGTAAAATCATCAATATGTTTGAACCCAGTCCCATGATTTCCCGGGAGATATCGGACTGAACACCGATTCCAATGGAGACCAATAAAATCACCGCACTTACCCCTATGATCACCCCGAGCATTGTCAAACCGGAGCGCATTCTATTTGCCTTAAGAGCATCCAAAGCCACTCGGAAGCTTTCCAAAACGGAGACCCGTCTAAGGATGTCCATGATCACAACCTCTTGCCTTTAATGGTATTTCTTCATAAGAATTATTCAAGTTTGTCAAGCTTGACCCCTATTTTTCGTCAGCGATTATCTTCCCATCCAAGATTTGAATGATGCGCTGGGCATGTTCGGCTACGTAATGCTCGTGGGTGACCAAAATTATTGTTCTGCCCTCTTCGTGCAGCCGTTGCAGTATGGACATGATCTCCGATCCCGATTTAGAATCGAGATTTCCCGTGGGTTCATCGGCCAAGATGAGCGAGGGGTTATTGACAAGTGCTCTGGCAATGGCCACCCGCTGTTGCTGCCCACCGGAAAGCTGTGATGGTCTGTGGTCTAATCTATCACCTAAACCAACAGCTTTTAGTGCTTCTTTAGCGCGTCTTATCCTCTCCCCTGTGCTTATCCCCGCATAAATAAGGGGTAGTTCCACATTCTTTAGAGCGGTGGCACGGGGAAGGAGATTAAAGATTTGGAAGACGAAACCGACCGCTTCGTTTCTGATCTTCGCGAGCTCGTTATCGCTTAGGTTCCTGGTATCGAGATCATGAATGATCACTGAACCCGAAGTTGGTCTGTCAAGGCAACCGATTATATGCATCAGAGTGGATTTTCCAGAACCCGATGGTCCCATGATGGAAACGAATCCCCCCTCTTTTATCAAGAGGGAAATCCCCCTAAGAGCGGGCACTTCAACTCCATCGAGCTTATAAATCTTGACTACGTCCTTCAATTCTACCAGCACAGTTTCCCCTTCTCATCGAAGAGAGACGCGACTTCCATCCCGAAGTTTCTTAAGACCGCTTGTGACCACACGCTCCCCTTCCCTCAATCCACTGATGATTTCATAGGAGGTTTCCGTGGAAATACCAGTTGTCACATCACGCATCCTGACTATGGAATCCTCAACGACGAATACTACTCTTTCCCCCTTCCTTTTCACCACGGCTTCGTAGGGAACGATGAGTACATTTTTCTTACGGGATTCAATGATATCCACGCTCCCATTCATTCCAATTCGTAAGGGAATACTGGTGGGTTCTAGCTCGATTTTAACTGAGAATGCGGTTCCTCCGGTTTGAGTGATCTTTGAGGTCGAACTTATCTCCGAAACTCTTCCTTTAAAAGTCATTCCCGGATAAGCATCCAATGCAACCTGGGCCAATTGACCGACCTCAGCTAGGGCGATATCCGTCTCATCCACATCCGCAGCAAAATAGATCTTGCTCAAATCGTAAATTGTGAATATGGATTGTCCCTGGGTAACGCTAAAGCTCACGGCAACCTTGCTGCCATCCGTACCCATCGCACCGATCAATTTGAAGTTCAATATCCCTCCCACGGCTGCCTTTATGATGGCATTCTCCAAATTTGATTTGGCCTGGAGATAGGAAGCGTGAGCCCCATTGATTTGAGCATCCGCCGCTTCTAAATCCTGACCCCTACTCGCCTGCTTCTTAAGTTTCTCAAGATTTGCCTTCGCGGAAAGGTAAGCAGCCCAAGCTTCATCCCTTGCAAGTCTCGTGGAGTCGGAGGGGGCATTATCGTAGTTATTCTCGGCGATGAGATAAGCCTGCCATGCCTGATTAACCTGAGCCTGTGCTGCCTCCATCTCCGTGGAGGAGGGAATGCTCTTTAAAAGATTATCTTTCTGTGCCTTAGCATTGAGATAAGTAGCCCAGGCTTGATCAACCGCAAGCTGAAGCTGTTCCCTATCGAGCTCCAACAATACTTGACCTTCTTGAACCTCCTCTCCATCCCTAACTGGGAGCTTGCTCACGGTTCCGCTAACCTTCGAGCAAACATCGATTTCATCAGCTCCCAATTTACCCGGGGCGGAAATCGATTTTAAGATGTCCCCCTTCTTGACCTTCACTGCCTTTACCTCGATAATAGCGCTCCTCGCCCGAACTAAATACCAAGTTCCCATTCCCCCAATAAAAAGCAAAAGGCAGATCAAAATGGCCCAATTTCTTTTTCCCATCTGCTCCCACATCCACCTCTAATCCAGAAATTTCTTGCTCTCCAGCCAATATTTGACCAGACCAATGAGACCATTTTCCCAAAAAATCCTGAGCATCTCCTGGGTCTTCTGGCTCCTGGCGAGTTTGCTATCGTAAACCCTCCGCTTAAGAGGATTCGAGAGAACTCGATAAGCCTCATTTAACTCCTGCATCTTTCTCGTTGCCCACCGCTTCTTTTCTGATGGTTTTTTATCCGGATGGTACTTCATGCTCAGAGCCTTATAAACCTTCTCTATTACCTCGGGAGAAGCGCTGGGATGCACTTCCAAAATCTCATAATAATCCCGTGATCTTGTCTTTTTCATCGAAAATTAACCTCTAGGAGAAATCTTCCAACCACACGTGCAGCTAAAATATCACTCCTCGTTGTCTTTTGCAATGTGATCCGAGCATTTGCTTATAAATTTTTTGCTTATAAATTTCACCCTTTATTAGCATAACACGCCTTTAGCGTGTTGCAATTGCGCTGTTGTTTTAGAAAGGCTGACCTTTTGCCGATAAGAGAGGTGATGCCCTTTCTCAAGATCGGAGCTTAAATGTCAAGAAAAAGCCAAGACCACAACTCAGATAAATGGGATAAAAATTCAATTACGGAGACCCGCCCAGGGAAAAAGGCGGAAAGAATCTTCGATGAGCTCAATGCCAAATACTTCAAGGGTAAACTCAAACCCATCCCCATACTTCTGGCTCAAAAACAAGAGTATAAGGCACTCATATTCTATAGACCGTATCCTCACATTCTGCTCTCCAAACACTTTTTGAAGACATCAACCGAAGAAGAAATACGTCAAATCATCCTGCACGAGATGATCCATTACTTTCTCTACTTTTTCAATATAAGCGATTCTTCTTCGGTTTTGATCGGGCACAGTGATAGGTTCAAGAGAATCGCAAAGCGTTTGGGAATAACGATCTTTAAATAATGTTTAATGCAAACAAAAAAATAGCAGCCCCATCGGGGCTGCTGGTGACACGTTCTGTGGATTGATAAGTCATTTGGTTACAATTCAACCGTAAGACAGGTGAGCGTGCGCCAAACACCATCGATCTTCTGGATCTGATCCATTACCAAGTGACCACAGGCACTGAAGTCGGTGGTATCGACGTGAACGATTACATCGAAAGGACCAGTGATCAAATCAGCCATCTTGACTCCAGTTAAGTTCGAAGCCTTCCTACAAACTTCAGCTGCCTTGCCTGGATAAGTTTGAATAAGGACGTAGCCCCTCATTTCCTTTTCACCCCCCTCTGGTTTGAAGGCTGTTTAATTTTTTAAACCC
>DDKQ01000069.1:15219-16786 GCA_002339355.1 Candidatus Subteraquimicrobium carltonvillense
CCCCACTTTTGGCATATAATAGCAGCATAAGTAATCTGTTCTACTAGTGGAGGTGGCTCTATTGAAAAAAGATAATCAACTCTCTTTTGCCACTTACGAAGCTTCTTTAAAACTTTCCTCTAACGATCCCATAAAGCAAATCTTTGACTCTATTGATTGGTCTTTTATCTATCCCTTGGTTAAAGACAAATATTCTGATACTGGAAGAGCAGGTTTTGATCCGGTATCTTTGTTCAAAGCTCAACTTCTAATCTATCTAGGTGAAGTAAAATCAGATAGGTCTCTTGCTTCTTCTTTAAACTTCAACACCAGACATTGTCTTCTATGCGGCTTCAATAACTTTTTAGATACCCCCACTCATGGAGTATTCTCCCAGTTTAGAAAAAGATTGGGTGAGGAAACTTTCTACCATATTTTCCGCAAAATAATTGCCCAAGCAATAGTGCTTAACATTATCAAAGGGGAAAGCGTTGCTATTGACTCTACCCACATCACGGCTTATTCCAACTCCTATGGCAAGAAGACTTGTAATTGCAAAGGCAAGTGCCAACACAAAAGAGTATATTCTGATCCTGATGCTAAGTGGGGAGCTAAATCGGAAGAGCACTACTTTTTTGGATACAAGGTACACATGCTAGTGGATAGAAAATCCGGACTTCCCTTAGAAGTTATCGTGACCTCTGGTGAGAAAGGAGACGGCCCTTACCTTAAGCCCCTCGTTGAACAAACCAAAGAAAACCATCCCCATCTTGAAATTAAGAATGTCTCAGCTGATGCTGCTTATGATTCTTATGAGAATTATCGTTTCCTGACAAGAGATTATAAGATAAATCCCTTCATTGCTCTTAACACCAGAGGAGTAGATGAAAGCATTCCCTTTGGTGAGCTTACTCTAACTCCTGATGGCAAATACTTGTGTATAGCAGGTCACCAAACCATCAACTGGGGAAAAGATGAGTCTCGCAACAATCGTCTAAAGCTTAGATGTCCTGCTGCTCTAGGAAAAGCAAACTGTCTTTTTAGAGATCTCTGCTCTTCTTCCTCTTATGGAAGAACTTTTTATGTCTATCCTGATAAAGAACTTAGACTAGTTGGGCCTGTACCTAGAGGAACAGTTGAGTGGAAACTTAACTACAACAATCGCAGCGCAGCTGAAAGAGCAAACTCCGAACTCAAAGGAGAACACAAGCTAGATAACTTAAGAGTAAGAGGTCTCAAAAATGTAAAGATTCATACTTACTTTTCTTCAACAGCTCAAGTACTTAAGCGTATTGGCAGAGCTTTCTCAGAAGGATTACCAGAGTTAGAATATGCTGCCACTTGAATTAACCAAAGGATACTGAACTACACAAAGCTATCTAGGAAAGATGGGATCGCTATGGAATTTTCAAGGTACATTTCAAAATTTGGTCTTTACTAACCAATAAAAATCTAGAGTTTTCAATTGGTTAGGTTTTTTTAACACAATCAAAACCTAACCACCCTCATCCTGTCTCCTTTTTAAACAGCGTCTCTTTCGTAGAAATTTTTATTTGTTTTTTATGATGAGCAAGTCAATATCGCTCAT
>DDKQ01000047.1:0-2746 GCA_002339355.1 Candidatus Subteraquimicrobium carltonvillense
AAGAGAAAGCGACATTGATGTCTTGATTTTAACCAACAATGGAAATAAAGTTTGGGAAGGAATTTTCGATGTCGTATTTGACATCCAGACCTCATATGGAGTTGGATTAGAACCGATTATATGCTCAGTTGATGACCTGTTTCCCTTAAAATCTTATTTTCTTTACAATGTTATGAGCTATGGCAGGGAGGTATATTCAGTGGAAAAAGAGAAAATCAAGGGAGAGGAAAGAAAGAGTCTCTTATTTTAAAAATGGATGACGATATCCCCAGCTCTCATGGTGGAATTGTGGGAAAGTTTGGCGAACTTTATATAAAAACGGGTCAGGTGGATAAGCTTCTTGGAAGAGAATTGAATAGGGCTTTAGAACTGCGCAATAGTGCTAGATACAAGTATCAAGTGCAGATAAGGGAAGAGGATGCACAGAAGATAATCGATTTAGCTAAGAAACTTGAAGATATAGCTGAAAAAAATCTGTAAATAATTGTAGCGTGGGGGCTCAACTTGCCCGTATGGGTCTCCCGCCTTATATGGGCGGGCACGGAGTCCCGCCCCTACATTTATAGGCGGGCTCATCGCCAGTTGCTGATCAAAACTGAGGTTGATAAAGTTTTACCTTCTCTATCTGCTTAAAGTAGGGGTCCAGAGTATAAATTTCACATCCATTCTGCAGAGCTAAAGCGGCGATGAGACAATCTGAGAGTGGTATTGTGATCCCCTTTTTTCTCAAAGAGTATGCGATTTCACCGGTCTTAACCCAAATATTCAGGGATGTTTCATAGAATGGGAGGGCTTCAAGTGTGGACTTTAAAAGCTGGAATTCTTTTTGATCTTTGGTTCCCTGCAGAAGTTCAGCCAAAACGATCCCCATCAGGGCAACCTGATTATTATCGAGAAGGGAATCAATTTCTTTTTTCTCCCTTGAATGGGGTCTTAGTAGATATTCAATCCAAATTGAAGTGTCAACGATGATCTTAGCTTTCATCGAGTTCGAGCTCCCTCAAACTTCGCCAATTACTTGTTATCTCAATCTTGCCACTGAGGGATTTTAAATCCTCTATCTTTTTTCTTCGTATGAAATCTTTAATCGCTTGCTCAATGGCATCGGTCTTCGTTTTGGACCTGGTGATCCTCATTAATTCCTTAATCAGCTCATCCGAAAGATCCAAAGTGGTTCGCATTACCCTCACCTCATAGTATCTTATGGATAAATTATATGCTAATTTTATATGCAAGTCAAGTATGCTTGGATTCATCTGTGTCTACTGACTTACATCTCCCTAAGCCCGATTAAATTTGGGTGGGGATTTTCTTGATTTTGAGTTTCTCCATGGGATAGTGGTTAACATTCGCTGTAAGCAGGGTTGCCTCATAGGCTAAAGCACAAGCTCCAATAATAGCATCAGTGATGGCTAAAGTTCGTCCTTGACGTGCATGCTCGTAGCGATACTTGCCGGCGGAAATTGCGATGTCCCTTGTTACTTCAAAGTACTCCAAACTTTCAATTAGCTCCTTTGCCAGTTCTCTTTCGTGCTCTTTTAAACCCGCGTAGACTTCGGCAACATTGATGCAGCAACAACCCAAAGAGTGACCTTCACGGGCTAGGTTTTGGACAAGCAAGACAACATGTTCTCTTCCATTAAGGTAATCGATTAAGACCGTGGTATCCAAGAAGTATCTCATGGCTAATCTTTTTTCATTATTTTTTTGAAACGGTTTTCATCCTCTTTTCGCAGGTGTTTAACCCATTTAGCCACATCTTTTGAGCTTTTCCACTCGGGGTGTTCTTCAGTTTTGATTATGCCCGCTGTTTTCTCCAAAGCCTGAAGGAGTCTTATCCTATGGAGCCTTTCTTTGACGGCCTCAGTTATGAATTTGCTTCTTTTTCTTTGTCCAACCAGTTTGTCTATAGCTTTCGAAAGTTCTTCGGGGATTAGAACATGGGTTCTTTTTATGGTCATTGATATCCTCCTGTTTAAATTATACACACAAATATGTTAAATAATATTTTAAACAATAAATGGGACTTGTCAATTAAAAATTCTGGAAAAACTCTTTAGATGCTGGGCAATTGGTTCTGTAGCGAGGAGTTCAACACCTGTTCTAAAGTCTTTTGTAGGTGCCTTCGTCTCTTTTTGCTACTTTAGTTATTATCACTAACTTACTTTTATCTTCAACCACATAGATGACTCGATAATCGCCGATTCGAATTCCATAAATGTCATCCTCAAGTTTTAAGGATTTTCTTGGTCGAGGCTCTTTAGCTAAATTTAAGATAGCCTGTTTAATCTTGGAGTAAACATTTGGAGGAAGCCTTCGGAGTTGACGCTCAACTCGCCTACTTGCTATATCCACCCGGTACATTTAGCTCTCAATCTCGTCGAAGACTTCCTCAACGGGTCGGCCTTTTCCGGCTCGGTATTCAGCCATTGCCTCTTTGGCATCTTGAATATCTTCCAAGTCCTCAAGAATGCTCTCAATCGCCTTATATTCTTCGTAGCCAATAATAGCTACAACTGGCTTTCCTCGGCGCTCAACAATAAAATGCTCTCTAGCAAAACGGATACGAGCGATGAGATCAGAAAATCGACTTTTAGCTTCAGCCACTGAAACCTTAACTGCCACCTAAATCACCTCTTGGCTTAATGACCTAATGACATTATACCCTATCTATAAAGACAACACAAGAATAAGGGGTCAGACCTCCCCACATACTTTTACCTGCTGATTCATTTCCTTATTTTTA
>DDKQ01000047.1:3100-5551 GCA_002339355.1 Candidatus Subteraquimicrobium carltonvillense
AAATCGTGAGCAAAAGTGGCAGTTCATCCGCCGTTCTTTGGGCGGGTATAAGCCCCACCTTTAGACCTGTTTAAAAGATAACAGACCTGAAGGTCTGATTCTACATTTCAATGACCTTGCATCCCACATTCCATATCCTGTATCATGCATCATGTATCATGCATCCTGTATCCTCTTTTTTTGAAGCTCGAAGCTTGGAGCTAACAGACCTAAAGGTCTGTTTCTACATTTGAGGAGGGATTCGTCTGAAAACCAGAGACCTCGCAAAAGCCATTGCCTTGCTAACAGCCTTCATCTTCACTTGGGCGCTTTCCTTCCTATTAACCATCATCGGACTCGATTCCATCCCCAAGGCAACCTTCATTACCTCACGATTCTTCATAGCTACAGTCTTTCTCCTGGCACTAATGGGTAGCAGTCGCCTATCTCAACGCGAATTTATCAAAAATATCCGATCGCTCATGGTTGATCGCTCATCGCTGATCAACTTTTTAAGTGCCAGTTTCGCTGGAGTAACCCTTGCTCAGCTTTTTCAAGTCATCGAGAGGTACTCATACGCTCCACCGGCTTCCGATGTTTGCTTTCTGCTCAATACCGCTCCCATTTTTATCTTCATTTTTTCCTTCTTTCTCCTCTACGAGAGAATCAATTTCAGGAAGATAGTTGGTGCCTCTGCATCCCTTTTAGGCATGATTTGCATCGTGGCAAATTGGGAAAGACCGAGTACCTTTTCCCCGTTCACGAGGTTTTCTAATCTGGAGATTTGGATCCTTCTTGCAGCAATCCTTTGGGCGATATTTACCGTCATGGGGAAGAAGATTATCACCAAATACGACCCTTTGACCGCGACCACTGTGACCATCGTCTTGGGGACAATTCCCTTGGTTCCTTTTGCCTTGTACAGGGAGGGAACGGCTTTTTTGAGGATCCCCACGGGCGGTTGGATGCTCATTTTGATTCTCGGTGTAGTTTGCTCGGCTATTTCTTATCTGTTGTGGTATCAAGCTTTAAGTTTAGTTGAGGCTTCTAAAGCTGGCTCTTTCCTATTCGTAACACCCGTATTTCTCACCTTCCTCATAGAAATCGAGAAGAGAATCGGCTTATGGGGCATCTGCCCGATGGTCATGACCCCGGTGATTGTGGGATCAATCCTGGTGCTTGTGGGAGTCTTCATAATCTGGCTCAGTTAAGCTCCAAGCCCCAAGCTCAAAGCAGGTCTTGACTGAAGAAACAAACATTGATAATATACGGATTAATACGGAGGTGAAAACTGTGCTGACTAAGAGAGTCGAAATCTTATTTGATCCTAGAGAATATGCCCGGCTTAAGGAGCAGGCTGCCAAGGAAAAAAAGTCGGTGGCAACCCTGATAAGGGAAGCAATCCGTGACAAATATCTCGCTCCCTCATTAAAGGCAAAGAGATCAGCTGCTGAATGGATTGTTTCTCAAGAGATAGATTGGGGAACGTGGGAGGAAGCAAAAGAAGAGATCATAAAGGGACATATTAAGGAGTAAACCGGGACTTAAAATGAAGTTACTTGATACTAATATCATTCTTTATGCCGAGGGTAAAGAGCATCCATACAAAAAGCATTGTGTAAGCATCATTAAAGATATTGGAGCGGGAAGGACCGATCTCAATATCGATGTTGAAACCCTGCAGGAAATCCTCCATGTTTACAGCAGTCGTAATGAACGAGAGCGAGCAATTTTAACCCTTGAAAAGCTCTTTATTCTTTTCCCCAACCCCATTTCGATAACAAAGCGAGAGGTTGAAAGAACTAAGGAGCTAATGAGGAGCTATCCAGAATTGAGCGCAAGAGACGCAGTTCATGCCGCTGTTGTTATTACTCATCAACTCGAGGGCATAGTAAGCACCGATAAAGTTTTCGATAAACTCAGTGAAATCAAAAGAATCGACCCATCCTACAGATGACAGTAGAAATTAAATCGATAAGTAGCAACAGGTCTTTAGACCTGTTAAAAGATTAACAGACCTAAAGGTCTGTTTCTACTTATTCTGTCTACATATTCGTAGAAACAGGTTTTTTAAACCTGTTAAAAAAGATGTTTTCAAGGATGCAGCATGAAGAAAAAATCATCGCCAAGGCTAAAAAACTTTGAGACTCAAAGACATGGTTAGGGAAAGCTACAGCTTCCTCCTCTTTGATAGGAGAGGCATTACAATTTCCTCCCCCTTGACGGGGGAGGATTAGGTGGGGGTGTTAAACCTGAGTAAAAATCTTATAAAGGCGGCTAGAAGCCTTAGAAAAGAATACACCGATACAGAAAGATTCTTGTGGAAGCACTTACGTAGAAGGCAATTGAATGGTTTAAAGTTCAGGCGACAACAGCCAATTGGTAAGTATATCGTAGATTTTGTCTGTTTTGAGAAACAGATTGTAGTAGAATTCGATGGTGGACAACATCAAGAAAAAAGGGATAAAGATA
>DDKQ01000099.1 GCA_002339355.1 Candidatus Subteraquimicrobium carltonvillense
CAATGTCTGCGATTAGTACATTTTTTTAGGATTTAATCCTTGTTTGGATGTGCGCAACTATTTAAACGCTACATATAGAAAGGGTTGGAATTATTGGATGCCCTTGGATTTTTGAATATTCTCCTGCACTACTTCAAGCTCTATGGATATTATTTAATCTTCTTGGCACTATTGCTGGAAAACATAGTCGTTATCGGTTTATTCATGCCCGGCGAGACCATTTTGCTCGCAGCAAGTTTTTTCGCTTCACAGGATCATTTCAATTTAACCTATGTCATCCTCACGGCCATCGCTGGGGCGTTTCTCGGCAATAATATCGGCTATTTCCTTGGTAGAAGGGGAGGACGTCCCTTCATCGAGAGATTTGGTGAGCATTTTTTCATATCAAAGGAAAGGATCAAGGAAGCGGAGGAGTATTTCGACAATCATGGTGGCAAAACCATATTCATTGGACGCTTTGCCATCGGGATCAGGGTTTTTCTAGCTCCTTTAGCTGGAGCTTCACGCATGAATTATTTAAAATTCTTTCTTTACACCGTGCTCAGCGTGATCGTGTGGACTCTTTTGATTTCTACTCTGGGGTATACTTTCGGTGAGCACTGGGAGCTTCTATTGAGGTTTCTTAAGCGGGCGAGTCGAATTTTATTGGTGATAATAGTCGGTCTTTTCTTTCTTTCCTATTACCTACGCCGCAGGAAACGGGAGCGAAAACGTGAGTGATGAGAATGCCCATCGAAGAAATCTTATATTTCCTTAAGGATAAAAAGGGAGAATATATTTCCGGGGAATACCTTTCAAAACGTCTTTCCCTTTCGAGAACGGCCATCTGGAAGCAAATTCAAACCCTAAAAAGCCAAGGATACAAGATTGATGCCTCTCCACGCTTGGGATATCGGTTATGTTTCGTCCCTGATCTTCTCTTGCCCGCGGAGATAAGGTACAAGTTGTCCACGAAAATTTTGGGAAAGGAAATCCATCATTTTAAAGAAGTGGAATCGACGAATGACGTGGCCAAGGATCTTGCAATCAGAGGTGCTCCTGAGGGAACCATCGTGGTTGCCGAAGTGCAAATGAGAGGACGGGGGAGGTTGGATAGGGGATGGTTCTCTCCACCTGGTGGAATTTGGATCTCCCTTATACTGAGACCTTCGATGAGTCCGGCTGATATCCCAAAGATTACGCTCATGACATCGGTGGCCGTCGCCAAGGCCATCAGCGAGGTCACTGGACTCGGGGTTAAAATTAAATGGCCTAATGATATTCTACTCGATGGTAAAAAAGTGGCCGGTATCCTGACGGAGATGGGGGCGGAGGCCGATCGATTGAATTTCGTGGTCGTGGGCATCGGCATTAATGCCAATGTGGACATTGACATTTTTCCTCCAGATATTGAACCCCATGCCACATCGGTTAAAAGGGCTTTGGGGGAGAATGTAGACCGCTTAAAATTGCTCAGATGTCTTCTTGAACGGTTGGAACGGAAGTATATTCGATTACAAGAGGGGAAATTTAAAGGGATTTTAAATGAGTGGAAGGGTCTATGTACCACTTTGGGTAGCCAAGTCAAAATCTCCACTGTGGATGGCGAAATTCAGGGAAAGGCAACTGGTGTCGATGAACACGGTGCGCTCATCTTGAAGCTTGCCTCGGGAAAAACCAAGACCATCTATGCGGGCGATGTCACCATTTTGCGAGAGGCATAAAATCCGTCCCATGGTCTCTCGCCGCTTGACCCTCGTTACTCAAGTGTTTTTTAATCCGCTTGACAAAGGATCTAATTTAAGATAAATTGTCAACCAAATTTTTAAATTAGTTAACATTTTATTTAGAGGTGATTTAATTGAGGATCGGGATTCGAGGCATGATTTTGGTTGCCCTCTTCGCAGCTTTGACGGCTATAGGAGCTTGGATTCGGATTCCCATTCAACCCGTTCCCATTACTTTTCAGGTGTTCTTTGCTTTGCTGGCCGGGGCAATCCTTGGTGCGTGGCTGGGTGCTTTAAGCCAGCTCATCTACATTTTACTGGGGTGTATAGGATTGCCGGTCTTCGCTGGAGGTTCATCGGGTTTGGGTGTGCTGTTTGGTCCAACCGGGGGCTATCTTTTCGGATTCGTCATCGGAGCATATCTCATTGGTGGGATGGTTGGAATAAGACAAAATCCCGGATATCTTTGGTTTTTGGCATCCATGTTACTCGGTGTAGCCGTCATTTATCTATTTGGTGTGATTCAACTGACTATCGTTGCCAAGATGAGTGTTCAAAAGGCTTTTCTCGTGGGGGTAATTCCTTTTATCGGCGTTGATCTCGTAAAAGCTCTATTGGCGGCATTAGTAGCCCGAAGGGTACTTGGATTCAGTGAGTATATCGCGGACTGATATTCTGTCTTACTAAAAATTTGCCACACTACTGAATCCATTAATGAGATTGGTTATACTATTTTTAAAAAGTATAACAAAGGAGTGAAATCATGGCTTTAATAATTAAAGGAAAGATATCTAAAAAGGGCTGGGTGGTTATTCCTGCTGAGTTGAGAAAACGGTATGGTATAAAACCAGGATCGGAAGTCCAAATTGTGCCAGAGAAGGATCATCTCAGGATGGTTCCGGTTATGGATGATCCCATCCATACGACCTTAGGGAAATATGCGGGCAAAACCTCTCTCACGACGGCTTTACTTGAGGAACGAAAGATGGAGCTCGAACATGAATAGCCAAGAGGAAATTAAAGAGGAATGAGCGAACAAATGGGTGGCAGAAGGTCTTGGAGTTATTGGAAAGAGCAAGATTTTGGGAGGTAGAGCAGGGAATGTTACTCGCCATAGATGTGGGTAATACCCAAACAGCCGTTGGCATCTTCAAGGGAGACGAACTTTGCTGTCACTGGCGCATCTCCACAAATAAGGAGGAAACAGCCGATGAACTCGCCATTACCTTAGCGAATCTGCTTGGTCTGGAGAATCTGAACTTATCCGATATTAATGCCATCATCATTTCCTCCGTCGTTCCTCACTGCACGATTTCCTTAGCGGAAATGGCTCATAAGAATTTGAGGTTAGAGCCGTTAATCGTTGGTCCTGGTGTGAGAACGGGGATACCAATCCTTTATGACAATCCCCATGAGGTTGGGGCGGATAGAATAGCGAATGCGGTTGCCGCTTACGAACTTTATGAGGGCCCGGTAATAGTGGTGGACTTTGGAACCGCGACCACCTTTGATGCCATCTCAGAAAAGGGTGAGTACCTAGGGGGCGCCATTGCCCCGGGAGTTGAAGTCGCTGCTCAGGCTCTGTTCAGTGCTGCAGCCAAGCTTTCGGGAGTGGAGTTGGTAAGACCTCCTTCTCCCATCGGCAAGAATACTCAGGCAAGCCTGCAATCGGGTATCATATTTGGCTCCGCTGGATTGGTGGACACCCTGGTGAGAAGGATTAAGAAGGAGATGGGGGATAATCCAAAGGTGGTTGCCACCGGAGGCCTTGCCGAACTCATGGCTCCAGAGTGTGAAACCATTGATGAGGTTAACCCACTTCTAACCCTAATTGGGCTCAAGAAGATTTATGATAAAAATATCTAACTATTTCACTATTTTGGAGATATTTAACTCCAGGATGTCTTCAGCTCCCTTTGCCTTGAGCTTCGGGATTAAGGTATTGACCTCACTTTTATTTACAACCGTAATTACCTCGTAATAATTTGCGTGATATAATTTGGAGACTGTGGGTTTTTTCATTGCTGGTAACGCCCTGACCACTGCATCCAATTTTTCTTCGGGCACGTTCATACAGAGCAGAACCCGACCCCTTGCTTCTATGACTCCCAGCAGTAATGTCTTAATCTCCTCAATTGCCTCTCTCTTCTTCGAATTTTTCCATGATTCCTTGTTCGCTATGAGCTTTGTCGTGGATTCCATTATCGTTCCAATAATCTTCAATCTGTTTTTCCGCAGGGTCTCACCTGTTTCAGTTAAGTCCACGATTACATCCATGAGTTCGGGAATTTTAGCCTCCGTCGCTCCATAGGAATAGAAAATCTTCACCGGTATTCCCAGCTTTTCAAAATAATCTCGGGTTATATTGGGAAATTCCGTTGATATTCTACTTCCGGGGAGGATTTGTTCGGGGGATTCTATTTCTGATTCCTCGAAGACTGCTAAGACCATCTTGACTGGTTCGGTGGTTACTTTACTGTAGGGAAGATCTGCCACCTCAACGATATCCGCTCTTGACTCCAAAACGCAATCAAGACCGGTAATCCCAAGGTCAAAGTAACCTTCTTCCACATATTTCGGTATCTCCTGAGGTCTTAAGATTTTTACCTGCGAGATCCTGGGATCATAAATAACTGGATTATACCCCCGAAATTCCTTTTTCACCTCGAGATCCGCTTCCTTGAAGAGCAACAGGGTTTGTTCCTCTAGACTTCCCTTGGGAAGAGCTATTTTTAACATTTTTAACCTCCTCGACCGCGCCTGCCCGTCCGGAAGGCGGACCTGCCGGCAGGCAGGAAAGCGAAGCTTTGCTAGAAGGATAGCATATTTACATTCAAATGTTAAAATCCATTCTCAAGCAAATTTGCTTCAAATTTTTCAATTTTATGTTAAAATGTACACAAAATTGTGCACGGAAAATATAATTATGGAACTAATTCGTATTGGGGAGAAAATAATCAGCCGAGACAGATTACTAAAGCTTGTGAGCGAGATACTCCACAGGCGCTCTCGTGGTGCTACTCAACAAGAAGTCGCTTCGGTACTGGGTGTAGAGCGCTCTTTTGTTTCTCATCTCGAGGGTTTGGGTGAGATAAGAAGAGGAAGGCGGATAGCTCTAATTGGTCTCTCCGCAGAGAATAGGACCCAGATTGAGGAGATAGCCAGGGAATATGCTGTGGATTTCATTTTCCTTCCAGACGAAGATCATGGACATTTCACCTTATCGGGTGAGAATCCCATAGAACTTTTCAATCAGGTCTTGGAGATTTTGACCAAACTCAAGGAGTTTGATTTAGTGATCTTATTAACCCCGGATAAAGGGCTTTCCCTTTTAGAGAAGGTACTTGGTAAGGAGGTCGTGAGCATTTCCCTTTGCAAGCCAGGTGGGGGATATTTAAATCCCCAAGAATTGAAATCCCTACTATCCAAATTAATCATCAAAGGGAAGGGAGGTAAGTGGCGTGAAAGAGGTCGTAAGTATAAGTCTTGGCTCCTCAAAAAGAGACCACGAAGTAGAAGTTGAGCTTTTGGGAGAAAAATTCAGTATCCGCAGGATAGGAACGGATGGAGATTTCAATAAAGCTATCCGACTTTTGAGGGAGATGGACGGAAAGGTCGATGCCATTGGATTGGGCGGAATCGATCTTTATCTTTATGCTGGTGAAAAGAGATATCTAATAAGGGACGCTGCTAAATTGAAGGGAGCGGTGAGTAGAACTCCGGTAGTTGACGGGAGTGGATTGAAGAATGTGTGGGAGAGAGAAGTGGTCCAGTATCTGCAGAGGGAGAAAGGATTAAATTTTAAAGGGAAGACCGTGCTCATGGTGAGTGCCGTGGATAGGTTTGGATTGGCCGAAGCCCTGGCTGCCGCGGGCTGTAATATGATCTTCGGAGATTTGATTTTTGGCTTGCACATCCCCATTCCCATAAGATCCTATACGAGCTTTCTAATTTTGGCGCAGATACTCCTTCCCATCGTGACCAAGATGCCCTTCAAAATGCTTTATCCAACGGGAAGTGAACAGGAAAAAGAATCAAGGGCAAAGTATGGCAAATATTATGAGGAAGCCGATGTTGTTGCTGGAGACTACCTCTTTATAAGGAAATACATGCCCTTGGATATGAGAGGGAAATGGGTTTTAACCAACACGGTGACTCCTTCGGATGTAGAGGAATTAAGGAGCCGGGGTGTAGAATATCTGATCACCACTACCCCAGAGTTTCGAGGCAGATCCTTTGGAACAAATGTGATAGAGGCAACCCTCGTGGCTCTCATCGGCAAGCCCTGGGAGCATATAAGATCGGCTGAGTATCTCTCAATCTTAAGGAGACTCAATTTTGAGCCCAGGGTGGAGAAGCTCAATTAGTTACTCGTTCAAGTTGTAATGTTTATGCACATTGGTCCTCCAAAAATTACTGTGAACCGTGAACGGTGAACCATTTAAGGGGTGAGGAATGGGAAAGTTTGGCTTCTTAGTACATCCATTGAGCATTGAGGATGTAGCAAAGAAGTACAAAATCGCTCGAAAGGTTTCACCCAAATTGGTGGCGGGTGTGTTGAAGAGAAGGCGCCCCTTCGTAATTTCTGAAGCCACAGGAATTAGATCTTCAACGGGAGCGGAAGCCAAGGGATGGTTTATAGCCGTTCCACTTTTGCCTCATCAGATGTTGGAGTTGGATGAGGAGTTTGTGATCAAGAAAATTGTGAAAGCATGCAAGATCGCTAGAAAGAGGGGGGCGCGAATCGTGGGGTTGGGTGCTTTCACCGCCTTGGTGGGTAATGGCGGTCGAAGGATTGCAGATCGAATTGATATCGCAGTAACCACGGGTAACACTTACACCATTGTCACCGCCATTGAGGGAATCAAAAGGGCTGCTGCAGTAATGGACATCAATTTGAGTGAAGCTTGCCTGACTGTGGTTGGAGCCACTGGTTCAATTGGTAGCGCTTGCGCCCAATGTCTGGCTCCGGAGGTAGGGGAACTCCGACTAGTCGGGCGCAATATGGAAAGGCTCGAATACCTTGTTGGAGAGGTCAAAAGGATTTCAAAAAAGGATGCCATAATCTCCACGGATATTTCCGCGTGTGTGCGCGAGGCGGATGTAATAATTTCGGTAACCGGAGCCGTTGGTGATGTTATTCTTCCAGAGGATATCAAACCCGGGGCCGTAATTTGTGATGTTGCCAGACCACGGGATGTCTCTCAAAGAGTGGCTGAAGCGAGAGGCGATGTCCTCGTCATCGAAGGCGGGATAGTCAATGTCCCGGGCGATGCCGATTTAAATTTCGACTTCGGTTTGCCTAAGGGAATGGCTCTTGCGTGCATGGCGGAAACCATGATTTTAGCCTTGGAGGGGAGATACGAGGATTATACTTTGGGCAAGGATATAAGCGTGGAGAAGATAGGGGAGATGCAAGAGCTGGCAAAGAAACATGGTTTTGAACTCGCGGGCTTAAGGAGTTTTGACAAGGCCATGACCCCTGCACAGATTGAAGAGGTGAAGAAAAAGGCTCGGTCCCGCACAAGGGGGCAAAACTGGATTTAAACTAAGCCAAACTTAGGTGTATTATTAACGAGTTAGGTTTACATCTTAGACATTCGAGGTACTTCCCGACCAGGGTGTTAACCCATTTTGTAAAATAGTCTAGTTTAAGTTTTGACAATTGAGAAATATTTTCCTATAATAGCTTTTACTTGTGGCACTGCTTGACCTGCCCGCTGGCAGGCACGGAGTGCCACTTTTATCAAATATAGTCGATTTCCGATGAGCGATGAGCGTTCAAAAATTTTTGCGCTGTCGAAAATCGCTCATCGGTTAAAAAGAGGTGAAGGGATTGTTGAAGAGAGAGATAATCTTAACTCCGGGTGGTTATAGAAAATTGGTGGAAGAGTTGCGCTTCTTGGTGACCAAGAGACGAAAGGAAGTGGCAAAGAGGATCAGAGATGCCATCACCTTCGGTGATCTTAACGAGAACTCTGAATATGATGATGCCAAAAATGAACAGGCATTCATCGAAGGTCGCATAATGCAAATCAATGAAATTCTCTCGCGTGCTAGGGTCATTGAGGATAAGCACATAAAGACGGATAGAGTCACCTTGGGTTCCGTCGTAACCCTGCGAGATTTGGAATCGGGCGAGGAAGTCGAATATTTGATGGTGGGATCGATTGAAGCCGATCCGGATAACCATAAAATTTCCAATGAATCACCAGTGGGCAGAGCAATTATGGGCAAGAAGGCTGGTCAAGTTGTCAAAGTACATGCCCCTCAAGGTTACATTAAATACGAGATAGTGAACATAAGAAAAGCCAATTAAAATTCTCCCACAAAACATTCCACATCCTTGGCGAAAATCTAACCCCTTGCATTATTGAACTATTAACGAGTCAGGTTTACATCTTAGACATTCGAGGGAGGGGTAAGTGCTTAAGAAAACCTGCCCGTACGGGGCGGCGGCCGGAGTATAACTTT
>DDKQ01000098.1:0-370 GCA_002339355.1 Candidatus Subteraquimicrobium carltonvillense
GAGAAAAAAGATTGGTCCTCAAAAGGATAGCTGTCAAGCTCAATTTAAGCTCCTCCACCGTATACAAGGTCTTAAAGAGAAACGGAGTAACAGCCGGGAGGCATTTTGTATGATCTTTGAGAAAGAGACAACCTCAAATGCTACTCTTTTCTTAGAAAAAGCGTTAATGACCTTCTCCTACCCAGTAAGAGCTGTTTTGACTGATAACAGTCTAGCCTTTACGATGAAGAGAGCTTACAACCGCAAAGGTGAAACCAAGTTTGCTAAGACCTTAAAGAAATACCAGATCAAACATAAGCTCACCCGACCTAAAAGACCAGAGACCAATGGCAAGGTGGAAAGATTTCACAGAACAGTTGATGAGGAGCTC
>DDKQ01000098.1:709-9363 GCA_002339355.1 Candidatus Subteraquimicrobium carltonvillense
CCATATTATCCGTTTTCAAGATGCTAAAGAGCGAAAATTTGCTCTTAAACGATATTTAAAGCAATACAATGAGAAAAGAATCCATCTCGGCATCGGGGGTCTTACTCCACGCCAGAGAAGAAATCAATATTTTATGTCAGAGAAGTGTTACCAATGTGCGTAAACATTACAATTAGATTTTAGGATTTTTAAGCGGATACTCACAAAGCCTTTGAAACTTCTCGTGGTCTAAAAGGACTTAACTCCCCAAGGAAGGAGGAGAGGAAGTGGAACATAGCTTTATTGATAGATATAGCTATCTAGAGAGTTTCATTCACAAGCTCGATCCTCGCATTAAAATCATTTCCTTTTTCTCCTTCATCCTTTTTGTCGTCCTTACCCCACCAACTTCCTGGAGCTCCTTCGGGCTTTACTTTGCTTTAATCCTATTCATCGCCATCCTCTCAAAGGTCCCCCTTTCCTTCATCCTTAAACGCTCCTTGGTTATCGCTCCATTCGTTCTGATGATTGCCATCTTCATCCCTTTCTTTAAACCCGGTGAGGTGGCAGGGGGATATAGTTTCGGCTCCTTTCGCTTGACCCTCACCTATAGTGGACTCGTAATTTTCTGGAACGTACTCATCAAATCTTGGCTCTCGGTATTGAGCATGATCATGCTCTCATCCACAACCAAATTTCCCGATCTCCTTAAGGGATTGGAAAAACTCAAAATACCGAAGGTCATGATATTAATCCTGTCATTTATGTATCGCTATATTTTTGTCCTTGTCGATGAGGTCATGCGCATGAAACGAGCTCGGGATTCTCGAAATTTTGGAGGCAGTAAATTTTGGCAGATTAAAACCATAGGCAACATGATCGGTACCCTGTTTATGCGCACCTATGAACGTGCGGAGCGGGTGTACGTGGCCATGGTTTCCCGAGGTTTCAGTGGGGAAATAAAAACCATCGATGATTTACACTTAACTATAAGGGATTTCTGCTTCCTCTCCCTGATTATTTTGTATCTTATTTTTACTCGATTATGGGTGGTTCCATGAAAATAATAGAAATCGCCAATCTTAAGTTCACCTATCCCGATGGGACAGTGGCATTGAAGGGAATCAACCTGGATATCGAAGAAGGGGAATCGGTGGCCATAGTCGGTCCCAATGGATCTGGAAAATCGACGCTCCTTCTTCAATTGAATGGTATCTTAAGGGGAGAAGGGACCATCAGGATTCGGAGTCTCCTTCTAGAAGAAAAAAATTTGAGGCGGATTCGGAGTCTGGTGGGGATGGTCTTCCAAGATCCCGATGATCAGCTCTTTTCCCCAACGGTCTTCGATGATGTTGCCTTTGGCCCCATGAATATGGGCTTATCCCAGGAAGAAGTGAGAAGGAAAGTAAAAGAGGCACTCGAAGAAGTGGAGCTCACTGGTTTTGGACATCGCTCAGCCCATCACCTAAGCTTTGGGGAGAAAAAGAAGGTTTCCATCGCCACCATTCTGTCCACGAACCCCAAGATTTTGGCCCTCGATGAACCCACAAGTAATCTCGATCCCAGGGCAAGGAGACACATCATCGATTTGCTCAAGGGATTAAAGCAAACCAAGATCGTCGCCACCCATGATATGAATCTGGCCTGGGAACTTTGTGAGCGAGCTGTTATCCTAAACGATGGAAAGATTGCAGCCGATGGATCAAGGGAGAAAATATTGACGAATGAGCCTCTCCTAGTCAAACATGGCCTAGAACTACCCTCTCTTTCCACAGCTTCAAAACGCTAATTTGAGGCATCCATCAATGCACATGGGATTACTCATGGATACCCGCTTGTTCTTTTTCAATCAAATCCTTAAACATGCGATAATGCCTTTTTATTCTTTCAATGTAATACCCATCCTTTAGAACATACTTAATTCTATCCAATAATATAGGGGCAAGTTCTGATTGAGGACTAGCTGAATTTAATATAGGTCCTTTTAAATCCTCTATGATCCGGGGGTCGTTATCACCAAACCAATCCGCGTAAAATTTGGGATTTTCCCACCCATACGCAATTACAGCCACGATTTCGTTTCTTCTTTCGGAAAATATATTGAAGAATACCCTCCGACAATCGCAGTCCACTTCGTCACAATAGGATTCAAGCAAGATATAGTTTCCTTTAGGTAATTCTGGATCGTTAATTGCGGCTATTAATCTGGTTTCTTTTTCTGCTATTTCCGGGAACTTTTCATGAAAAGGTACGTATGGCATAATAATTCACCAAACTGAAAATGTGATGAGACATTATTTCATATAACGTCTTCGGTGTTTGTGAAGTTTTGCGAAGCAAAATTTGGGGAAGCGAAGTTTCCCACAAACACTGTGTTATCTGCCTGTAGCCAGCGAACTTACGTAGACCTTTTTGAAACTTCATATTTCACTGGGAAAAGTTTCTCTAGATTCACATGTTTTGAAGCATCGAGAATCTCTATACCGACGACTTTCTCATTTTCCCCTATATCCAGTACAATATCCTCAGAGACTCTTCTGTTCACAACTTTCTGTTTTCTGTCATCCAAACGGATGTAGAGAAGATCTGTTTTGTCATTATAATGAATGTTCATTTTCTACACCTCCCATTTTCCATAAAATACATAAACGGTCACAGTTACTATTACATTTTCTTCAATAGTATAAAATACTTCAACCCTTTTCTGCTCATAGTATTTCTTATGCCTTTGCTGCCTGAAATCATATATTTTGGCTTTACCAATGCGCCCATATTTAGCTGGAATAGAAAAACCAGTATTGATAACATCTATAACCTCTTTTTTGTTCGTGCCTCGTTCTTCTGCTCGCTCTAATGTATGTGAATCAATTTGTATCTCCATGCTTACTCTTTCCTATTCTGCTGCCCAAATTGCTCCGCTTCGCTCCGCAACTTCACATACACCGAAACCCGTTATCTGCCATAGCTAGCTATACGAAGTGCCAAGCTATCCATTGCTCAAACCCTCCATACACGTCCGTTCTCTGCAATCATGACATCGTTTGGGTCGGCTAAGTCCCCGTTTTTGATACCATTTTTGTTCGCTACCTGTGAACACAAATGTTTTGCCGCAAAGTATGCACTCTATCTCAATATCTAGCACAGGATATCTTCGCGATTCAACAATACCTAACTCGTCTTTGCGTGCAAGTAAACGGCTCATACTGAAAGATGTCCAGAGCACGTCAATAGGCGACTTGAAAAACATCTTCTCATCATATTCAAACTCAGGATCTACCCTTAAGTAGGGTGGCTGACCACACCCTGGAACAGAGCAGTCAATGGATTGCCCAGGACACTCCCTACGGTGGCAGACTCTACCTAATGGCATCAGACCTTCATCAAAGAGAAAAACTTCCCAGCCATGGTAGTGCTTGCTCATCTGTCGTGCATACTTCGCTATAATCGCAATCTCATCAAGGTTACGAACGATGATGACCAAATCAAGATCATTGGGATGGGGATCATCGCCAGCGACTGAACCTACTATGGCAATTTCGAGAGCACTCAATAGCTTTTGTGCTTTTTCAGCAAACTCTTCGGCAGCAACTCTAAGATTTTCGTTCTTATTCATCTTTTTCACTACACCAAACAACCAATTGGCATTGCGTATAACGTTTATGTTATGAAAAGGCAACCGTAGGTTATATATTTGTTAAAAACCTAACCTAAGGAGGTTGCCATGTTTAAGTATGAGATTGGATTAGACTTACACAAAAAATGTTCAGTGCTCTCCGTCGTTGATTCCAACGGCAAAAAACTAAGTCATCACCGTGTAAATAACTATCCGGAAGAATTTGATGTCTTCTTTGATTCATTCTCTGAACCTATCCGGGTCACCTTTGAAGCCTCCCGGAATTACTATTGGCTGGCCGACTATCTGAGTGAAAAAGGTATCCCTTTCATTATGGCCAATCCTTTTCTTAACAGAGCTATTGCTACTGTTCATGCAAAAAACGATAAGTATGACTCAACGGTCATAGCCCAATTAACTCACTCAAATATGGTGGCGCCATGTTATGTCCCACCTGCTAAATACCGCTACTTAAGGGAGTTATCCCGATATCGCTATCGACTCGTGAAACATCGTACCATGTTGAAAAATTCTGTCCATACCTACTTGGACAAGTATAACTTTAAGGCCCCTTACAATTATGTCTTTGGACATAATGGCATCAAATGGATCCAAAAACAGAACTTCCCAAAAGTTATCCAGCTTCTCATCACCCACCAATTGCAACTTATAGAAATCTTCTCAGAAGTTATCGACTCCCTCTATGGGACCATCAAGGATCGAATCATAAAACACCCTGACTACAGAATCCTTTCAACCGTTCCAGGTATCGGAGTTGTCCATGCAGCCACCATCATCTCTGAGATTGTGGACATCAACAGGTTCAAAAGGGTGGAATCCTTCATCCGGTATGCTGGTCTTGCTGTCAGTACCAGAGCCTCTGCAGATAAAATTCACCAGGGTCATCTTAACAAACAAGCTAACAAACACCTAAGAACCGCCTTTATCGAAGCAGCACTCATCACCATAAAGAAAGATACAGGTCTCAAAGCGTTCTACGAATACAAAAAAGAGCACAAGGGACATGGGAAAGCCATTGTGGCTACAGCCCGTAAGTTGGCCCGGTCGGTCTATTTCATGCTGCTCAAACAGCAGCCATACCGATATAGGAATATTAAAGCGGCATGAATCACGAAACTGCGCGCGAATAGCCATTAAGTTAGGCTTAAACGTTTATTATCGGATTCATGCCCACCGTATAAACACCATAACCATTCAGTTAGGTTGAATAGATTACAGGTCATACCGCGAAACTCGGTAATGATAAACACTGGTGTGTAACACGGTCAAACATATTTTCAAAGAGCAGTAACGCTAAAGAATTGACACTTTAAAATCGGTGGCCTGAAAATGGGTGAACAAAATTAGCACGTCCTCTTGACAGTTGCCTTTTCATAGATTTGCGTGTTTGCGAAGTGCTGAAGGCATTTGGGTGAGCAAAGCGAATCGCAAACACGCTGTTATGTGAAGTTGCGCATAAATCATCCTATAAATCGCTCCCAATCTTCAATCCTTGCAGGCCATCTCAGTTGTCTAAGCCTTTCAAGCGAAGCCATTACTGAACGAACTCCCTTATCTTTGAATCTTTCATAAACGTAGTAGGGTGCAGATTGCGATTCATTCAACTTTTCAAAAGTTTGCTCTATCTCACCACCTGCTTCTTTAGCAACCCACCACGTTATCAGCTGAGCCCATCCTTCGTGGACATCTTCCTCTGTTAGCTTATAGAGCTCCAAAGGCCATTCTGGAACACCACGCTTGGGAAGAAGATGGATAACCCAGTGCCCTATCTCGTGGACAATTACCACTGTACGCAACAACTCCTCATCAAGTCCTTTCCTTCTTGTATACCATCTCAACCCTCTCGCATAGAGGATGATTTGCGGGTTAGGTATGTAACAGCCCAAAACTTCTTCGATGGAAATAGTTTCAGGTCTTCCACGCCGTCTATTCCGAGGAACCTGAGGTTCTATGACTCCTTCCTCTTCTTGATCTTCTTCGTCTTCCAACTCCGGATAGGCAACAAAAAGAGGTGGTGCTTCAAAGGACAAAAAGATTTGTGGTAGAGCCGCTGGAATAAATCCACTTTGTCGTGCTTTGTCCATTAAGCGCGCGATAAGTTCTCGTTCATCGCGGGTTAGCGCATAAGGTATGCGCCAGGCGAATTGCTGAGAAAAGGGTAGCTGACATGCCTTTTCTCGCTGGGCAATCATATCATCAATGTGCTTCAGATATTCTGCATCGCCTGCACTCTTAACGATTAAACGCAGTTGTGAAATCTCCACTGAAGGCACATATCCAGTGATGGGGAAGACAAATGGCGTAACTCCGCCCGGCAATCTAAAATACTGTTCACGGTCTAAACGGTGAAGATCAGGGCCTAAACGGTGAAGACTTTCAAAAGGTTCTCCAGGGTGATCTTTAAAAGTGGCGTTGACAACATACTGCTTCATCTGATCGGTGAGTTCATTCCAGATACCAGCGTTCAAATTTTCTACTTCCTCCAACCACCTCCGAGATGCATCTGCTTGCTTTTGAACACCTGACCCCAACCAACGCCTGGCCAGCTCGAATCCAACTGTATCTAATAGCAGTTCACAAAGGTAGTGATAACTACCACGAGGTTGCACCTGCTCAATCGCAGGCCAATTAGCAGGGTCTCTGACAATATCCAGCCAACCAGGAATCGAGCTTGTGAGTTCAGTTTCCCATTCATCAGCGTACCAAACACCTTTCTGTGGATTGTTTTTAATGAACTCCAGTAAATCTTCAAGTTGTTTTTTTAATACCATCACTCTACCTCCTTCCAAGACGCGATTTCACATAACGTTTTGCGGATAAAAAAGTTGCCGAAGGCAATTTTGGCGGAGCGAAGTATAGCCTTTTATCCGCTGTTAAGTGACCGAGCGAAGCGAGGCAAGGCACGAAGTGCCGCAGAGTTGTCCGAAGCCCTACAAGTATCCATCTTTTATAACTTTTCATCACCAAACCACACATACAACAAAGATACTAAAACTATAACTGCCAATAGTAGATCCATAACACCAAACGGGTAGATTGAGGGCGCTACAATCATTGATGTTATACTTAATGCCATGCCGAAAACAATTCCCCATTTTCTCATCGACCATATTGCGTAACCTGCAAATAACCTAGACATGCCATAAATAGCGCTAAGTGTTGCCCAAAAAATCGGTCTTTCTTGAAACCATGGTGGAGCGAAATCTGCTGGCACAAAAAGTGCAGTTACCGCTAATATTTCAATAAAACCATGAACGAAAAGAACAACAGAAGCTATTTTTGCGGCAGTCTTTTTATCCATACTTACACCTTGTTTATAATTTATGATTAGTTTTAAATGTTTAGTTTCGAAGCCGGGCGAAGGGTAATTTCACTTAACTACAGAATAAGCGAATTTCGTTTAATTTTCACGTTGACAATGTGTATTGCTTCATTTATTCTACCTAAATGGAATCTTATGTCAATAAGAATCTCTTAGTGTGAGTTTTCCCTATGAATTATCTGCAGGATGTTGCAAGAGAACTAAAAATACAAAGGTATAGCCCAAAGACTGTGAAAGCATATTTAAGCCATATTAAAAAGTTCATTCAGTTTTTTAATAACGATATTACACACCTCAAGGATGCCCAAATCAAGAACTACTTCTTGCATTTGGTTGAAAATGAAAAAGTGTCCCGTTCTTCTCTCGATCTTGCGCACAGCGCAATCCGGTTTCTCTTCGTTGAGGTGCTGAATCAAAAATGGTTTACAAAATCAATTAAGCGCCCCAGAAAAGAAAGAAGGCTTCCCGGAATTTTAAGTCCTGAAGAAGTAAGGAAAATATTTGATGCAGTCAAAAATATCAAACATCGATGCATTCTTCTTCTGACTTATTCTTCCGGCCTAAGAGTAAGTGAGGTTGTTAGGCTCAAAGTGAGTGATATTGACAGTAACAGGATGCTCATAAGAATAAGACAAGGCAAAGGCAAAAGGGATCGATATTCACTTCTCTCTGAGGTCGCCTTGAAAGAACTTCGTAACTATTACAGGGAATATCACCCTAAAAAATGGCTATTTCCTGGTGCCAAGGAAGGAAGCCACCTCTCAGAGCGTTCCGTACAGCATGTTTTTGAACAGGCACTTCATAAGACTGGGATTATCAAGCCAGCTACCGTTCATACCCTCCGCCATTCCTTTGCTACTCATTTGCTAGAATCTGGCATCGACATACGGTACATCCAAGAGCTACTTGGACATTCGAGCCCAAAAACCACTCAAATTTATACGCACGTATCGCGGAAAAATCTATCAAGGATAACAAGTCCCCTTGATGCAATTTTTGAGAAATAGCAAAAGCTGTGTTAAAAGGATGTTTCAAATCGCTTTTTTCAGCAACTGAGATAAAAGCCACCCCATAATCCCATGTAAATTAAAACTTTCCTCCAATACAGCAAGTAGTCTTTTCCAGAAATTTCCAAGTAGACTTGGAATGAAGAAAAAAGTGATTTAGAATAGTGCTAATTAACATGTAGAAAATCCACTGGAAGTTGGGAAGATGCCAAAGAACAGATTTCACATCATAGTTAAGGGAGTAGTTCAGGGGGTGGGCTTTAGGCCTTTCATCTATCAGCTAGCTCACTCACATAAGTTGACCGGGTGGGTTCTTAATTCCTCTAAAGGAGTAATCATAGAGGTAGAAGGCGAAAAGAAAGATTTAGAAGCCTTCGTCGAGGATATTGGGACCAAAGCCCCACCCCTGGCCAAGATAGAGAGCATCGATGTGGAATTTCTCCCCCCCATGGGTTACTCTTCTTTCATCATCAAACACAGCGTAGAGGAGCAAGAGCAATTCTTACTGATCTCTCCGGACATCTGCATCTGCCATGATTGCCTCCGGGAATTGTTCGATCCAAATGATAGACGATACCGATATCCCTTCATCAACTGCACAAATTGTGGTCCTCGCTTTACCATAATTGAAGACATCCCCTATGACAGACCAAAGACCACCATGAAGAAATTCAAGATGTGCCCCAAGTGCCAAGCGGAATACGATGACCCC